>NZ_CAMKXG010000018.1 GCF_946477055.1 Lonsdalea britannica
TTATTATTGCCGGAATTTGTCATAAACGTCCGAAACAACATAAGGAGGTAGAGATGATAACGGATATTCTGGCTTCACATCTTCAGGTGGTTTTCTGCGGTATCAACCCTGGTCTGTCTACTGCACATCACGGCTATCATTTTGCAAATGCCAATAATCGTTTCTGGCGGGTGATTTATCAGGCGGGGTTTACCCATCGCCAGCTGGCGCCAGAAGAAGAAAGTCTCCTGCCGGATTATGGCTGTGGGATAACGATGCTCGTGGAAAGACCCACCGTGGAAGCTTCCGAGTTGGCACGTCACGAGTTGAAGCAGGGCGGGGAGCTATTGCGCGAAAAGATGATGCAGTATCAGCCACAAGCTCTTGCCGTGTTGGGTAAGCAGGCGTTTTCCCAGGCGTTTGGCCGCAGCAAAGTGGAATGGGGTCAGCAAGATATTTTTCTGGGACAAACTCAGGTGTGGGTTTTGCCGAATCCGAGCGGATTGAATCGTGCGACGCTGGAATCACTGACGGCATCCTACCATGAGCTCTATCGGGCGTTGCAGGCCTAGCGATGGAAAGGTAATGAAAGAAAAACCGGTCGCGGGACGGAGGCAGTCTCCGCCATCCGCCAACAACCGGGATATGCTGAATGAGTTAGTGGGTGAGCTCCGCCTGAGCTTGCTTCAGCTCATGGCGCGCTTCTTCCAGTTTGGCGGTTTTTTTGCTGACTTTATCCGCTTTTCCGGACTGCTTGGCCTCCTGAACTTCGCGCTCAAGTTCTTGCACCTTGTGCTGTTTCTCATTGACGTTTTGCTCACGCTTATTGTGCAGCGCGCTGTCCGTGCAGTTTGCCTTTGCTTCTTTCAGCGCCTTCTCCAGCCCGGCAACGCGGTTGTGATTGCCCTGCGCTTTAGCCTGAGAAATTTCCTGTTCGATGTTGTGCTCTTTTGCCTGACAACCGCTCAGTGAGTGGTTGGCTGCGAAGGAAGAAAATGAGAGGAATGCCGCAAGAGCGATGCCTGCGTTAAGGTGGTAGGTTTTCATCTGTTTTTGCCTGTATGTCTGTAGGAAGGGTAAGTATAGGATCGGCTTACCGATCCTATACTTAAACAGACAGAATTAGTCGTCCAGGAAGCTGCGAAGCACTTCGGAACGGCTAGGATGACGCAGTTTACGCAGAGCTTTAGCTTCAATCTGACGGATACGTTCACGCGTAACGTCAAACTGTTTGCCGACTTCTTCCAGCGTATGGTCGGTGTTCATGTCGATACCAAAGCGCATGCGCAATACTTTCGCTTCGCGGGCCGTCAGGCCTGCCAGAACGTCATGCGTTGCAGAACGCAGGCTTTCTGATGTAGCTGAGTCCAGCGGCAGCTCCAGCGTGGTATCTTCAATGAAGTCACCCAGATGCGAATCTTCATCATCACCGATCGGCGTTTCCATCGAGATAGGTTCTTTCGCGATCTTCAAGACTTTGCGGATTTTGTCTTCCGGCATCAGCATACGTTCTGCCAGCTCTTCCGGCGTCGGTTCGCGACCCATTTCCTGCAGCATCTGGCGCGAAATACGATTGAGTTTGTTGATGGTTTCAATCATATGCACCGGGATACGGATGGTACGCGCCTGGTCGGCGATAGAGCGAGTGATGGCCTGACGAATCCACCAAGTGGCGTAGGTCGAGAACTTGTAACCGCGACGATATTCAAACTTGTCTACGGCTTTCATCAAACCAATGTTCCCTTCCTGAATCAGATCCAGGAACTGCAGGCCACGGTTGGTGTATTTTTTGGCGATGGAGATCACCAAACGCAGGTTCGCCTCAACCATCTCTTTCTTGGCACGGCGCGCCTTCGCTTCACCAATCGACATACGGCGGTTGATGTCTTTAACCTGCTCGATCGTTAGTCCGGTTTCTTCTTCGATCTGCTGCAGTTTCAACATGCTGCGATGAACGTCGTCCTGCACTTCGCGCAGTTTTTCGGACCACGGTTTATTCATGGCCAGAGCCGCATCGAACCATTTATCGTTGGTTTCGTTGCCGCCAAACAGCGTCACAAAGTTTTTCTTCGGCATTTTGCACTGCTCGATGCAGTACTTCATGATCAGACGTTCCTGCGTGCGCACGCGATCCATCATGGTGCGCATGCTGCTGACCAGGAAGTCGAACTGTTTAGGGACCAGACGGAACTGTTTGAAGACTTCGGACAGATTCAGAATTTCCAGCGCGGCTTTGGCATGACTGCGACCGTTAGCCTTGATGGTCTGACGAGTCACTTCATACTGATCGCGCAGCTCGGTAAATTTCTGACGAGCCAGTTCTGGATCGATGCTGTTGTCGTCATCGCTGTCGTCATCGTCGTCGTCGTCATCGTTGTCATCGAGTTCTTTGCTGGGAAGCTCGGAGCCCACGTGAGTCGCGGTGGGTGCGATGTCTTCTTCCGCATTGGGATCGACAAAACCGGTGATCAGATCGGATAAGCGGCTTTCGCCGGCTTCAACGCGATCATACTGATCCAACAGGTAGGTGATGGCTTCCGGATACTCGGCCACAGAGCACTGAACTTGGTTAATACCATCTTCAATGCGTTTGGCGATATCAATCTCACCTTCGCGCGTCAGAAGTTCAACGGTACCCATTTCACGCATGTACATGCGCACTGGGTCGGTCGTGCGGCCAATTTCGGATTCAACGCTGGATAACACCTGCGCAGCTGCCTCTGCCGCATCTTCGTCTGCGTCATTGGTATTTTCTGCCAGCAGAAGATCATCTGCATCCGGTGCTTCTTCCATCACCTGGATGCCCATGTCATTAATCATCTGGATGATGTCTTCGATCTGGTCGGAGTCGATGATATCTTCCGGCAGATGGTCATTGACCTCAGCATAGGTCAGGTAGCCTTGCTCTTTACCACGTGTGACAAGAAGCTTGAGCTGTGACTGCGGGTTTTGCTCCATAAGACGGTATCCACACTTCAGAGTATTTGGGTTGGTGTCGGTCAGCGTAATCGCTGACAATAACAGTAGGGGTTTTTGCTATCGCCGCAGCCCCCGTCACGGCACTCTGTAGGGTTCAACCCTACTATTTATCGGCAATTAAGCCTCGGTAATCAGTTTTTTCTTGTAAGGGCCAGCTGCAATGACCAGAGTTCTTTTCGTTCTTCCGCACTGAGCCCATGGGTTCTATCTCGGGCTATCAGCGTGTCCAGACGAAGCTGCAGCAGTTGATCGTAAAGTTCAGCCAGGCTGATCCTGAATTTTTCCTCGATCTCCTCATCTACGATCATATGGTTCCAGGCGGCCATGGTTTCAAGCTGTTTGCGATATTGACTGTCGCGATATTTTTCCAACAACAGTCCCATGCTCATGCCCGGACTTTCATTGCAGGTCTGAACCAGATCGAGGAATAAGCCCAGTCCCGCCATTTTACTTTCGTCGCTGCCTTCCAGCGCAAGCGCCGGTACCTCGGCCGCCAGCCGGGGATTTTGTACTAAAAGTCCTATCAGTATACGCATAGTTGTGACTTTTAGCCGTGGAGGCTGATAAGACGATGAGTGCTCCGTCGTCTTGGGCATCAAACGGTCAAGCTGGGAATCATCCAGCAATCCCAGCTTTTTGCCCAACTGCTGGCGTAAATATAACCGCAGCGTTTCGCCCGGCACCTGACCGATCAGCGGCAGTGCCAACGTACTCAACTTGGTACGGCCATCCGGCGTGCTCATGTCGACCTGTTGCAACAGCGTGTCGAACAGGAATGAAGATAGCGGCATTGCCTGTTCGATACGCTGCTCAAAAGCGGCTTTCCCTTCCTGCCTCACCAGCGTGTCCGGGTCTTCGCCATCTGGTAAAAACATGAACAGCAGTTGGCGTCCATCGTCCAGATAAGGCAGGGCTGTTTCCAGCGCGCGCCAGGCCGCATCTCGCCCGGCTCTATCACCGTCGTAACAGCAGACAACGCGATCGGTAGCGCGGAAGAGCAACTGAATGTGATCAGCTGTCGTTGACGTCCCCAGAGAAGCCACGGCATAGTCAATGCCGAACTGCGCCAGAGCGACGACGTCCATATACCCTTCCACCACCAACAGCTGTCTCAGCTCGGGGTGTTTTTGCTGAGCTTCATACAGGCCATAGAGCTGGCGACCCTTATGAAAGATCTCTGTTTCCGGCGAGTTTAGATATTTGGGAACGCCGTCCCCTAACACCCGACCGCCGAATGCGATAACGCGTCCTCGTTTATCCCGGATAGGGAACATGACGCGTTCGCGGAAACGATCGTAAGTTCGCCCTTGATCGTTAGTCACCAACATGCCCGCATCGTTCAGCGTTCTTTTATCTTCGCTGCTGCGGCCAAAACGTTTTAACGCGTTATCCCAACCGGGCGGCGCGCATCCAATCGCAAAATGCCTGATGATGTCGTCACTTAGACCACGTTTCGCCAGATAGGTTTTGGCTGGGGTGCCGGCGGGCTGATGTAGAGTATGTTGGTAAAACGTGCTCAATTGTTCCATCAGCTCGTACAGGCTCTGCCGCTGATGACGTTCGAGCTGAGTGGGCCCTGAACCTGCCTCGTAAGGCACCTCAAGGCCATGCATAGTCGCCAGTTCCTCAATAGTTTCAACGAATTCCAGTCTGTCGAAATTCATCAAAAAATCGATGGCGTTACCATGAGCACCACAGCCGAAACAGTGGTAGAACTGCTTATCGCCGTTAACAGTGAATGAAGGGGTTTTCTCGTGATGAAATGGACAACACGCGTGATAATTTTTGCCCTGTTTCTTCAGCTTCACGCGCGCGTCGATCAAGTCGACGATGTCGGTGCGAGCCAACAGGTCACCAATAAATACGCGTGGAATTCGTCCAGCCATAAGCCCCTGATTCATAGCTTATAAACGACAACAAGCCGCGCATTCCTTTCGGAAATGCACGGCCTTCGTATGCAACTGCTAAGTCTGCGGATTAATCACGCGATCGGAGGCGGCACCTCCTAAAATTAATACAGACGAGTGCGGCGTGCGTTTTCTCGAGCCAGTTTCTTCGCGTGGCGTTTTACTGCAGACGCTTTAGCGCGTTTACGTTCAGTAGTCGGTTTTTCATAAAACTCACGACGACGAACTTCTGCCAAAACCCCTGCTTTTTCGCAGGAACGCTTGAAGCGACGCAGAGCTACGTCGAACGGCTCGTTTTCACGTACTTTAATTACCGGCATGTGCCTCTCACCTCAATAAATTCGGTTTGTCGCTGACCTGGTGCCAGCCTTTTCAAAATGGTGCGGAATTCTACTGCAACTACGAGGTCGTTGTAAAGCACTGCGGCAATAACAAACCTCGCGGTCTTATGTCCACGCTCAAATGGGAGCGCTTATGGTAGACTATTCGCCGCTTGAAGCAAGCCGCTTGTTAACCGTAACCGAGAGTGAAAAAACAGCAATGCGCGTATTGGGTATTGAAACGTCCTGTGATGAAACGGGAGTCGCGATTTATGACACTGAAGCCGGTCTGCTGGCAAATCAGCTCTACAGCCAGGTCAAACTGCACGCAGATTATGGCGGTGTCGTTCCAGAGCTCGCTTCCCGCGATCACGTCCGTAAAACCGTACCCTTGATTCAGGCGGCCTTGAAGGAAGCTGGGCTGCAGCGCAAAGATATCGACGGGATCGCCTATACGGCTGGTCCCGGTCTGGTGGGAGCGCTGTTGGTTGGCGCAACGGTCGGGCGTTCTTTAGCGTTTGCGTGGGATGTTCCGGCCATTCCTGTTCATCACATGGAAGGTCATCTGCTTGCCCCTATGCTGGAAGGAAATCCTCCTGCGTTTCCATTTGTCGCGTTGTTGGTTTCGGGAGGACACACCCAGTTAATCAGCGTGACGGGGATCGGCGAATACCGCTTGCTGGGTGAGTCAATTGACGATGCTGCGGGCGAAGCGTTTGATAAAACCGCGAAGCTGTTGGGGCTCGATTACCCCGGTGGTCCGCTATTGTCGAAAATGGCCCAGTCAGGGCAGGCAGGACGCTTCACGTTCCCTCGTCCGATGACCGACCGGCCTGGACTGGATTTCAGTTTTTCCGGACTGAAAACTTTTGCCGCGAATACGATTCGTGAACAGGGCAAAGACGAGCAAACTCAGGCGGATATCGCGCGGGCATTTGAAGATGCCGTGGTGGACACGTTAGCAATTAAGTGCCGACGGGCGCTGGATGAAACTGGATTTAAACGACTCGTCATCGCCGGTGGCGTCAGCGCTAACCGCACATTGCGAGAAAGACTGGCTGAAGTGATGGCTAAACGCGGTGGCGAAGTGTTCTATGCTCGTCCTGAGTTCTGTACAGACAATGGCGCGATGATCGCCTACGCAGGGGCCATCCGTTTGCGGCAGGGTGGAACGACGGCATTGGGCGTGACGGTGCGGCCGCGTTGGCCGCTGGCTGAATTACCGCCTCTGTGAGGCGGCTTACAGCTCTTGTTCAAACAAGGCGAGAATGGCTTCGTAGAGCTGTTTCACGCTGAAGCCCTTTGCCGGGGTAGTAAATATGGTGTCATCCCCGGCAATCGTTCCGAGTATCCCTTCTGATTTCCCCAGAGAATCCAACAGCCGTGCGATGAGCTGAGCGGCACCCGGACTTGTGTGAATGACGACGACCGATTCATTGAAGTCCACGTCCCGCACCAGATTTTTTAACGGACTGGAGGTGGTCGGCACACCAAGTTCTGCGGGAAGGCAGTAAACCATCTCCATCTTGGCGTTGCGAGTACGGACTGCGCCAAATTTGGTGAGCATTCTTGAGACTTTGGACTGGTTAATATTTTCAAATCCCTCGTCCTGCAGTGCCTGCACAATCTCGCTCTGAGAACTGAATTTTTCTTCTTTTAATAGCGCATTGAACGCCTTAACCAAATCTTCTTGCTTTGTTGAATGACGCATTTGGCTGCGGTCCATCATTGTTAATCATAACGATATTATGCTGTGGAATGAATTTTTATGCAATCTGGGCGCCTAGCCAATCGATATAATGCGTTTTGGTGAGGAAAGAGTTGCTAGTCGAAAATAAAACTGGAGAATGTGCGCCTACTCACACAAAGGTAACTGAAATGTTACTCAAGTGTTGTGGGTTGTTATTTGTTTGCCATGATTAATCTGTACATGCTCAGCTAATGAGCGGGGGCAGTCATTATGGCGTATAACGCCCTGTTACTTTACTTACCTTAATTACAATTTTGTAACCTGTGTACATTTTAATTTATTATTAGTCAGATAGCGCTCTCGACGCGCTGATTGGTTGCCTGATTCTACTTTTTATTATGAGCACGGACGTTTGTAACGAAACAAATCCACGGCATATTTAACTAATGATAATAAAATAAGGAGTTTAAGATGAAAGTTGCTGTTCTTGGAGCCGCCGGTGGTATCGGTCAGTCTCTGGCACTTCTTCTCAAAACCCAGCTTCCTTCAGGCTCAGAGCTATCACTTTATGATATTGCGCCCGTAACGCCAGGTGTAGCTGTAGATTTAAGTCACATCCCCACAGCAGTAAAAATCAAAGGTTTTTGCGGCGAAGATGCGGCTCCGGCACTGGAAGGGGCAGACGTCGTTCTGATCTCCGCCGGTGTGGCTCGTAAGCCGGGCATGGATCGTTCCGACCTGTTCAACGTCAATGCAGGCATCGTCCGTAATTTGGTCGAGCAAGTCGCACGTGTTTGTCCTAACGCTTGCCTCGGTATTATCACCAACCCGGTCAACACTATTGTGGCTATTGCCGCGGAAGTATTGAAAAAAGCCGGCGTTTATAATCGAAATAAACTCTTCGGCGTGACAACACTGGATATCATTCGCTCCAACGTTTTTGCCGCTGAGCTTAAAGGCAAACAACCACAGGACATCGAAGTGCCTGTGATTGGCGGCCACTCCGGCGTGACTATTCTGCCGTTGCTATCGCAAATCCCTGGACTCAACTTTACTGAACAGGAAGCGGCCGCTCTCACAGATCGTATTCAGCATGCAGGCACGGAAGTGGTTGAAGCTAAAGCCGGAGGCGGTTCTGCAACCTTGTCCATGGGCCAGGCGGCTGCACGTTTCGGCGTCTCTTTGGTTCGTGCGTTGCAAGGCGAAAGCGACATTGTGGAATGTGCGTATGTTGAAAGCGATGGCGAATATGCCCACTTCTTTGCTCAGCCGTTGTTACTGGGCAAAGAAGGCATCGCCCAGCGTATGCCTATTGGCCCTCTTAGCGACTTCGAGCAGCGCTCTCTGGATGAGATGCTGGAGACGTTAAAAGAAGATATTGCGATGGGCGTCGCCTTCGTCAATAAGTAACCTTCACTGTACGTCCAGGTGTCGAATACAAGCCGGAGAATTTTTTCTCCGGCTTTTTTTTTCGTTCACTGCGGCCGAATCAATTTTTTGCGATCGAGCAGTTCATTTGTTTCCGGATTGTAGTAACGGCTGGGCCAGATTTCGGCAGGGTGTATCCCTAACGCATCCGCAATGAGCCACTCTCCTTTCGGCCATGGGCGAGATATAGCATTAGCAAGCGTGGACGAACTTAATCCGGCAGACCGTGAGACCGCGGCAAGGGTGGTACCTTTTTTCTTTAACGCCGCAATGATATCAGCAGGGTGCCAGTCATGTTTCCTTGAATTCATAATCCTTCCCTTAGTGCTATAAGACGACAGTGTATTAGTGGTATAACTAACGAATTGGGTTAAATGGTTTCATTAACTAAAAAACCATTATTTGGAAATAATATATCATCAGTTTTCTAATTATTTCCAAATTAATTTCCCAATAAATCTTTTTTTGTAATGAGTAGCACTATCGGGATGAAATGGACATGAAAAAAGAGTGGTTTGCGACCAGCGAGTTGGTTGGCATCGGCGGACTCCCTAAATCACGGCAAGGATTGAATAAACGTGCCCGAGAAGATGGTTGGGAAAAACGTCGCAGAAAAGGTGTGCAAGGACGAGGTGTTGAATATTCTATTCACAGCTTGCCCGAATCTGTGCAGCAGTCTTTATTGCTGATGCAGGAAACGCCCGGAGAATATTCAGCGAAACCATCGGATATGCTACCGGTGTGGATGCAGATATATCAACAGCTTTCAGTGTCTGAACGCGAAAAGTTGATTAGCTACATCATGCGGGAAGGTGTCTATGCAACTCTCAAGCAGTTAGGGCTGTGCTCACCTTCTACCTCACCCATTACAAGCGAGACCCCTGAATGATTTTTCTGCCATTCCTGTTGAGGGAATGGCAGCACTTCTTATGCTTCTCTCCCCGTTAATTCCTGCCTGATTCCTCAGTTTGTACTGCAGTAACGCATTACGTTTTTTCTTATGTTTAATGATTAGAGCTTTCTTTTATGTTGATCTATTATGTGGAAACTTTATGTAACTCGGGTGTCTGCCGTCGCCCGATTGGGAATCGTTAAGCAGGGAATGTCAGGCCAACGTGGAGGGATGTATGGATAAAAAATGGTTTGCGACGAAAGAACTGTTGGGTGTTGCGGGATTACCAACGTCCAGGCAGGGGCTGAATAAAAAGGCTAAAGAAAACGGCTGGGAGAAACGGCGTCGTAAAGGTGTACAAGGGAAAGGGGTCGAATACGCTATCTGGAGTTTACCCGACAGCGTTAAGCGCTCGCTCATGATGGAAGAGTCGTCCATCCCAGAATACACCACACCGGCAGAGACTGAGTTATTGTCGACGTGGATACTGGTTTATCACCAGTTGACAGGGCGCGAGCGTACCCTATTAATAAATCATATTCTGCATGAAGGGGCTCTGGCGATGTTGACTCGCCTAGGGAGCTCGCCACAAGCGAGCGATACCCAAGGGGTCGATCAGAACTCTCGCTGAACGGCTAAATGCGCTAACCCTTCTAAAGCCAGGCGATAGGGGGTTTCTGGCAGACACTGCAGCGCGCTGATCGCTTTATCTGCTTCTTCTTCTGCGCGCTGGCGGGTATAGCCGAGCGAGCCGCATTCCTGCATCGCGGTAAGAACCGGTGTCAGCAGATGACGCCCGTTACCCTGTTCAATCGCTTCGCGGATCATGGCGCTCTGCTCAGGGTTGCCATGGCGCATGGCATGCAGCAGCGGCAGGGTCGGTTTGCCTTCGTTGAGGTCGTCACCGGTATTTTTGCCCAGCGTTTCGCCATCTGCGCTGTAATCCAGCAAATCGTCAATCAGCTGAAATGCCGTTCCCAGATAACGTCCGTAATCTTTCAATGCGTTTTCTTGCTCTACGGTTGCGCCAGCCAGAATAGCTGAAGATTGCGAGGCGGCTTCGAATAAGCGGGCCGTTTTGCTGTAGATCACGCGCATGTAGCTATCTTCGGTGATATTGGGATCGTTACAGTTCATCAACTGCAGCACTTCGCCTTCCGCGATGACGTTGACCGCATCGGACATCACCGTGAGAACCTGCAATGAGCCAAGCCCCGTCATCATCTGAAAGGCCCGCGTATAGATGAAGTCGCCGACTAATACGCTGGCGGCGTTGCCAAAGGCGGCGTTCGCCGTCGCTTTTCCTCGACGCATGTCGGACTCATCGACAACGTCGTCATGCAGTAGGGTAGCGGTGTGAATGAATTCGATTAACGCCGCAACGGTAACGTGCTTGTCGCCCTGATAGGCTAAAGCTCTGGCAGACAGAACCGCAATCATCGGGCGAATACGTTTTCCACCGCCGCTGACAATGTAATGGCCCAACTGATTGATAAGCGCGACATCGGAGGACAGATGTTCCAGGATAATCGTATTAACGGCGGACATATCCTGGGAGCTTAACGCTGTGATTTGTTCTAGATTCATTGTTTCTGCCAGCTGATTTCTTCAACGCTATCGCCGTACTGCTGTTCTAGATCGGCGTTAAATAAGAAAAGGTTGTATTGATTGTACTTGAAAAATGACGCAGATAAACGGCAGTTAATGGCTTGTATCCTTTTTCTTCATGTTGCTTAATTCTGCACTTGTCATGCTTCAGATTTTTGCGTAGAATTCGCGCCCTATTGTGAATATTTATAGCGCACTTCCAAAATCAATAGGGTGCGCGGAAAGCGGAGTTTTATATGTACGCAGTTTTCCAAAGTGGTGGTAAACAACACCGAGTAAGCGAAGGCCAGACCGTTCGCTTGGAAAAGCTGGATATCGCAACTGGTGAAGCCGTTGAGTTTGACCAGGTTCTGATGATCGCTAATGGTGAAGACATCAAAATCGGCGTTCCTTACGTCGATGGCGGTAAAATCAAGGCTGAGGTTGTTGCTCACGGTCGTGGCGAGAAAGTTAAGATCGTTAAGTTCCGTCGCCGTAAACACTACCGTAAACAAGCTGGTCACCGTCAGTGGTTCACTGAGGTGAAGATCACCGGCATCAGCGCTTAAGTCTTAGGAGAGCGAATAATGGCACATAAAAAAGCTGGCGGTTCCACTCGTAACGGCCGTGACTCAGAAAGCAAACGCCTGGGCGTAAAACGTTTTGGCGGTGAATCCGTTCTGGCAGGCAGCATCATCGTTCGTCAGCGTGGTACTAAGTTCCACGCCGGTACTAACGTTGGTTGTGGTAAAGACCACACGCTGTTTGCACTGTCTAACGGTAAAGTTCAGTTCGAAATCAAAGGCCCTAAAAACCGTAAATTTATCAGCATCGTTGCTGAATAATTACAGTTTCTAAGTCTTTTAAAAGCCCTGCACCTGTTGCAGGGCTTTTTTCGTTTGGCAATACTGTAAACATCATCCGCTGCGGATAACACCATGAAACAGAATGCAGGCTTGGGGCTTTGTCTGGCTTTGACCACCGCTGTTTGTTGGGGCGCTCTGCCTATCGCCATGAAGCAGGTTTTGAGTGTGATGGATCCGTATACCGTTGTCTGGTATCGATTTTTGATGGCTTCGTTCGGGCTGTTCATTCTTCTGTATTTTAAGGGAACGATGCCCCGATTTCGTTTGCTGCGACGTCGGCGTTGGTGGATATTGCTATTGATTGCAACGTGCGGTCTGCTAGGTAACTTTGTTCTATTTAGCTCGTCATTAAAATATCTCAGCCCTACGGCTTCTCAAGTGATCGGACAGCTCTCCCCGGTGGGGATGATGTTCGCCAGCGTACTCATCCTGAAAGAAAAAATGCGTGTGACTCAGGTGATCGGCGCTATTACGTTGCTGAGTGGCCTGATGATGTTCTTCAACACGAGCCTGATTGAGATTTTTACCCGACTGAGTGACTACACGTTAGGCGTGTTATTAGGGGTGGGTGCCGCGACGGTCTGGGTGACTTACGGGGTGGCGCAAAAAGTGCTTCTACGACGCTTGTCATCCCAGCAGCTGCTGTTTTTACTCTATGTACTGTGCGTCATTTTCATTACACCGGTGGCAAAGCCTGGTGTCTTGTTTCAACTCAGTAGCTGGCAACTGGCGTGCTTATTGTTTTGTGGCGTGAATACGGTTGTCGGGTATGGCGCGCTGGCAGAGGCGATGGCGCGTTGGCAGGCGGCTCAGGTTAGCGCCATTATTACGCTGACACCACTGTTTACTCTGATGTTTTCCGATTTATTAGCGTTAGGCTGGCCTTCTGTCTTTACGCCTCTTACGCTAAATTTCATCGGCTATGTCGGGGCATTTGTGGTCGTGGCGGGGGCGATGTTCTCAGCGGTTGGACACCGTTTTTTCCCAGTAAAACAGCAGGTAAGCAATGTGCCCGGCATCAACACCGACAGCAAATAAGTCGGCTTGTGGGTTAATCCAGACGGCTTCTGGTGGCTGTTTATTTTTAATACAGGTGAAATCTTTGCGCTAAGCAGGTACAATCAGCGCCCATTTTACCGTGATGGTTCTGACTGCGTCGTTTTCAGTGACGGATGGCTTTATATGCTGTCCTTTATAAAATCAAAGAGTTACGCCAAAGAGAACCAATAACAGTTAAAAAAAGTCAATTATTCTCTATTGGTTTTTTTGCGGAGAGAGTTCATGAAGTTTGTAGATGAAGCCAACATTCTTGTGGTGGCTGGCGATGGTGGCAATGGTTGTGTCAGTTTCCGTCGCGAAAAATATATCCCTAATGGCGGGCCTGATGGTGGAGACGGCGGCGATGGCGGTGACGTTTATCTGGTTGCCGATGAGAACCTGAACACCCTGATCGACTATCGCTTCGAAAAATCGTTTCGCGCTGAACGCGGTCAGAATGGTCAAAGCCGCGACTGTACCGGCAAACGAGGTAAGGATATCACCATCAAAGTCCCTGTCGGGACGCGTATTAAAGATACCGGCACGGGAGAGATCCTGGGGGATATGACGCGTCATCAGCAACGTCTGATGGTGGCGAAGGGCGGATGGCACGGTCTGGGCAATACTCGCTTTAAATCTTCCGTTAACCGGGCGCCCCGTCAAAAAACCAACGGCACGCCGGGCGAAGAGCGCGAGCTGCTGATGGAACTGCTGTTGCTGGCCGATGTCGGGATGTTGGGGTTGCCGAATGCGGGTAAATCTACGTTCATTCGAGCCGTTTCTGCGGCTAAACCCAAGGTCGCGGATTATCCGTTTACGACACTGGTCCCGAGCCTGGGCGTTGTGCGTATGGACAGCGAGCAAAGCTTTGTCGTCGCTGATATTCCGGGTCTGATTGAAGGCGCTTCCGAAGGTGCGGGTCTGGGTATTCGCTTCCTTAAACATTTGGAACGTTGCCGCGTGCTGCTCCACCTGATTGATCTGGCACCGATCGACGAATCCGATCCGATTGAAAATGCAAAAGTCATTATCAACGAGCTTCATCAGTACAGCGAAACGCTGGCTGAGAAACCCCGCTGGTTGGTGTTTAACAAAAGCGACTTGCTGGATAAAGCCGAAGCTGAAAAACGCGCGCGTGATATCGCCGCTGCACTGGCCTGGGAAGGTAATTACTACCTGATCTCTGCTGCCAGCCACGATGGCGTCAATGCGCTCTGCTGGGATGTCATGAGCTTCCTGAAGACTCAGCCCAAAATGCAGGCGGAAGAAGAAAAAGCGACGCCTGAGAAAGTAGAGTTCATGTGGGATGACTATCACCGTGAACAGCTGGAAACGGTGAAAGACGAAGCGGAAGAAGAGTGGGACGATGACTGGGACGAAGAAGACGATGATGGCGTAGAAATCATCTACCAGCATTAAGCCTGACGTTATACCCGAATAAGAAAAGTTTGCTTGTTGTATCAATTACCCTTATCTGCATACGCAGATAAGGGTGTTTTTTTATTAAGGCTCCAGCGCCTTAGTTGTTCTGATAAATATCTTTGTAGAGTCTGCTTTCAAAACGTACCAGAGGAACGCGACGTGTCTTCTGATCATCTGCGGAGTAGCCTGAAAGATACTGTACAAACGCCATTCTCTGACCGCTGGCCGTTGTAATGAAGCCCGCAAGATTGTACACGCCCTGCAACGCTCCCGTTTTTGCTGAAACTTTGCCGTCAACGCCCGCTTCATGCAATCCGCCTCGATAGCGAAGCGTTCCGTCATATCCCGCCAGAGGCAGCATCTTGATGTAGTTCAACTCGCTATCGTGCTGGGCGATGTATTGCAACACCTGCATCATGGTTGCAGGCGCAAGCAGGTTGTGACGAGACAAACCCGAACCATCCACGATGACACTGTTCCCAAGATCGACGCCCGCTTTCTGGCGTAAGATCTGACGTACCGCATCAGAGCCAGCACGCCAGGTACCCGGCACATTAAACCGTTCATGCCCTATGGTGCGAAACACCGTATCCGCGATCATGTTGTCCGACTTTTTCAGCATGATGGTCAGCAATTCATGCAGAGAGTCAGACTGTGTTTGCGCCAAAACGGTCCCCGTCAGTCCTGGTCTAGTCTGTCTGCGCAGGCTACCAGCGATGCGGATATCTGCTTCCAATAACTCATCTTTGACGATAGCGCCGGCATAGCTGCCGCCATCCTGAACGGCAAATGCCAGGGGGAGGGGATCTGAACGCTGCGTTAAACACCCCGTAAGGGTAAAGCGATTCAGTTCTCCCGGAACAACATCCAGTTCGCAGTATTGTGCGTCGGACGAGCCTTTCGCCAGCGTTTTGACTTCGCTATACATCTGTACAGGGTAGTAAGAGGCGACGCGGATGAAAGCATTGTCACCGGGATTGGGAGCGCTGTAGAGGGATACCGAGAAGCAGTTCCTATCGACGATGGCAGCGGCAGGCGGGGCGCTAAAGCATTGCGTCATATCGTTCCACGGCCACCCGGGTGCTTTGTCATGGCTCGCGAATACGGAGGTATCGATCAGCACATCGCCAGCGATTTCGCGGATACCATTTTTTTTCAATACCTGTACCATGGAACGAATCTGCTGGCGTTTTAATGTCGGATCGCCGCTGAAACGCACAATCAGATTTCCACGCAAAACGCCGTTGCTGACTGAGCCTGTGCTTTCCATCGTGGTCGTGAATCGAAAATCGGGACCGAGTTGGAGTAGTGCCGCCAATGCAGTAATGACTTTTTGCGTACTGGCTGGTAGCGCCATTTGTTGGCTGTGATAATCAAGCGTGGGAGAGGGCGCTCCCACTTTCTGCACCACCAACGCCAGATTGGCGCCGTCAGGCAGGTATTGTATATAGTCCTCTACCGGGGCGGCAGCCGAGGCAGTATGCAGAATACAGGTGCAGAGAAGGCCGGTAGCAATAGATAAAAAACGCATAATCTCGGTTAAGCACAGGGTAACGTGAGGCAATACTACGGCCCAAGGTGGGCTAAAGTAAACGATGATCCCCATGGAACTCTGGGGTAAAATACGTATCAAAATGCAAAACCGAGCCTGCCCTGGAAAAAACTATTTCCGGGTTGGGCCGCCTTTGCTTGAATTGTCAGGGTGCGCTGCAGAAAAAAGACACCCCGTCGCATTTTATTCTATCGCGTCAGGAAGACGGTGATTTAAGTCCTATGGATTTTTAGAGGTATAGACAATATGAAACAGTTTCCGATGACGTTACGTGGTGCTGAAAAGTTACGCGAAGAGCTTGAACATCTGAAAATGGTTCGCCGGCCGGAAATTATTTCGGCGATCGCTGACGCTCGCGAACATGGCGACTTGAAAGAAAATGCGGAATACCACGCAGCCCGTGAACAGCAAGGGTTCTGCGAAGGTCGTATTCAGGAAATTGAAGCAAAGCTTTCAAACGCTCAGGTGATTGACGTTACCAAAATGGCGGCCAACGGCCGTGTTATTTTTGGCTCCACTGTCACAGTGATGAATGTCGATACAGAAGAAGAACAGACCTATCGCATCGTCGGCGATGATGAGGCGGACTTCAAACAAAACCTGATCTCGGTTAACTCGCCTATCGCGCGCGGATTAATCGGCAAAGAGGAAGATGATATCGTGGCCATCAATACCCCTGGGGGACTGGTGGAATATGAGATTCTGAAGGTCGAGTATCTCTGATTGCTTGATATATCAACAGTGTTTGTAAAGAAAAGCAAAAGGCCGCATGCGGCCTTTTCTCTTACCAGAGGTCATGGCACTTTGCAGTCAATGCAAAGTAACCTGAGGCAAAAAATGTTATCGTGGCAATACGATCTTCCGTTCTTTAGCAGGACGATAGAGCACTAAGGTGTGGCCGATGACCTGGACTTTAACAGCCTTGGCTTCGCGCAGAATTGCTTCGACGATTAACCCTTTGGTTTCACGATCCTCAGTGGCGATTTTTACCTTGATCAGTTCGTGATGTTCTAAAGCTTGCTCGATCTCAGCCAGTACACCTTCGGTAAGGCCGTTGTTGCCTAACAGGACAACCGGTTTTAATGGATGTGCCAGGCCTTTCAGGTGCTGTTTTTGTTTGTTACTCAGATTCATGGTCTTTTTTGCTTAGGTTGGGATTGAAAACGGGTCATTCTACCGCCATCTCACCATTATCACCATTGTAGAGTGGGTGGTTGGCTCTCAATGAGACGTTCGGTTCGACAAAAGCGCCTTAATTCAGAATAGTTGGAAAATAGATGGCTAACAAAAAGCGTTCTGCGAGTTCCAGTCGTTGGTTGCAGGAACACTTTAGCGATAAATATGTGCAGCAAGCGCAGAAAAAAGGGCTTCGCTCACGCGCTTGGTTTAAACTTGATGAAATACAGCAGAGCGACAGACTGTTCAAACCCGGCATGACCGTGGTGGATCTGGGGGCGGCCCCGGGTGGTTGGTCGCAGTATGTCGTCAGCCAGATCGGCGGTAAAGGGCGCATTATTGCCTGTGACCTTTTGCCGATGGACCCGATCGTTGGCGTCGATTTTCTTCAAGGCGATTTCCGCGATGAATTAGTGCTCAAGGCCTTGTTAGAAAGGGTCGGCGATCAGAAAGTTCAGGTGGTGATGTCCGACATGGCCCCTAACATGAGTGGTACTCCGGCAGTCGATATCCCGCGTTCCATGTATCTGGTGGAACTTGCGCTGGAGATGTGTCGAGATATCTTGGCGCCGGGCGGCAGTTTCGTCGTTAAAGTATTTCAGGGAGAAGGCTTTGATGAGTATTTGCGTGAAGTGAGATCCCTGTTTACGACGGTGAAGACGCGTAAGCCCGAATCCTCCCGGGCCAGGTCCCGCGAGGTGTACATTGTAGCGACAGGGCGTAAACTGTAGTACCCTTACGCTATTTTTTAACACAGTTGTAATATGAGGTTAATCCCTTGAGTGACATGGCGAAAAACCTGATTCTCTGGCTAGTCATCGCAGTTGTGCTGATGTCTGTGTTCCAGAGCTTTGGGCCCAGCGAGTCGAATGGCCGTAGGGTGGATTATTCAACCTTTTTAACTGAAGTGAATCAGGATCAGGTCCGTGAAGCACGAATCAATGGGCGTGAGATCACTGTGGTCAAAAAAGACAGCAACCGATACACGACTTATATTCCTGTCAACGATCCCAAGTTGCTGGATAACCTTCTGACTAAAAATGTAAAAGTCGTTGGCGAACCGCCGGAAGAACCGAGCCTGCTGGCCTCGATCTTTATCTCGTGGTTCCCGATGCTTCTGCTTATCGGCGTCTGGATTTTCTTCATGCGTCAAATGCAGGGCGGCGGTGGCAAAGGCGCCATGTCGTTCGGCAAAAGCAAGGCGCGCATGCTCACCGAAGATCAGATCAAAACAACGTTTGCGGACGTTGCGGGTTGTGATGAGGCCAAAGAAGAAGTGGCCGAGCTGGTTGAGTATCTGCGTGAACCAAGCCGCTTCCAGAAGCTGGGCGGCAAGATTCCTAAAGGCGTGTTGATGGTCGGTCCTCCGGGTACCGGTAAAACTTTGCTGGCGAAGGCTATTGCTGGCGAAGCTAAAGTCCCCTTCTTCACAATCTCTGGTTCTGACTTCGTAGAAATGTTCGTGGGCGTGGGCGCATCTCGTGTTCGCGATATGTTCGAGCAAGCTAAAAAAGCCGCGCCGTGTATCATCTTTATCGATGAAATCGATGCGGTCGGTCGTCAGCGTGGCGCGGGTTTGGGCGGCGGTCATGATGAACGTGAACAGACGCTGAACCAGATGCTGGTGGAAATGGACGGTTTTGAGGGTAACGAAGGTATTATCGTTATCGCTGCGACGAACCGCCCTGACGTGCTTGACCCCGCATTACTGCGTCCTGGCCGTTTTGACCGTCAGGTTGTTGTCGGTCTGCCGGATGTCCGTGGCCGTGAACAGATTCTGAAAGTCCACATGCGTCGCGTTCCACTCTCTCCGGATATTGATGCGTCCGTGATTGCTCGCGGTACACCTGGCTTCTCCGGTGCCGATTTGGCTAACCTGGTCAACGAAGCCGCATTGTTCGCCGCTCGCGGCAGCAAGCGCGTCGTCTCCATGGTCGAGTTCGAAAAAGCCAAAGATAAGATCATGATGGGGGCAGAACGCCGCTCTATGGTGATGACGGAGTCTCAGAAAGAGTCGACGGCCTACCACGAAGCGGGTCACGCTATCATCGGACGTCTGGTTCCAGAGCACGACCCCGTTCACAAAGTGACGATCATTCCGCGTGGCCGTGCCCTCGGTGTGACTTTCTTCCTGCCGGAAGGCGATGCTATTAGCGCCAGCCGT
The DNA here is from genome assembly GCF_946477055.1 of Lonsdalea britannica. GTDB lineage: Bacteria > Pseudomonadota > Gammaproteobacteria > Enterobacterales > Enterobacteriaceae > Lonsdalea > Lonsdalea britannica_A. Next base: position 19,001 of record NZ_CAMKXG010000018.1, read on the forward strand.
CAGAAGCTGGAAAGTCAGATTTCAACGCTGTATGGCGGTCGTCTGGCTGAAGAGATTATCTACGGTTCTGAACATGTTTCTACCGGCGCTTCCAACGACATCAAGGTTGCGACATCCATTGCCCGCAACATGGTGACGCAGTGGGGCTTCTCAGAAAAACTGGGACCGTTGCTGTATGCAGAAGAAGAGGGGGAAGTCTTCCTTGGACGCTCTGTGGCTAAAGCGAAACATATGTCTGACGAAACGGCTCGCATCATCGATCAGGAAGTGAAAGCATTGATCGAACGTAACTATCAGCGCGCTCGCGAACTGCTGATGGCGAATATGGATATCTTGCATTCCATGAAGGATGCATTGATGAAATATGAAACCATCGATGCACCGCAGATCGATGACCTGATGGGGCGTAAAGATGTTCGTCCGCCAGCGGGTTGGGAAGAACCTTCTTCCAACAATAACAACTCTGACGATAGTGGAACGCCGAATGCGCCGACCCCGGTTGATGAACCGGAGAAGCCTAGCACGGGTAACTCTATGTCAGGGCCGTTGAGCGACAAGTAAGCGCGGTGTGACAGCGTGTTGTTGAAACTGACACCAGTAGTTTATAAACCCCGGCTTGCCGGGGTTTTTTGCTGATTACGTCCAGGCATAGCGGCATGGGCGGGCGGTGGTTTTGAGGAAGTAAGGAATGAAATTGAACGCTCGGGGATCGGTTATTGATCTCTCCTGCCCACAGGTGATGGGCATCCTGAATGTGACGCCGGATTCATTCTCCGACGGCGGCCAACATAACACGCTGGATAAAGCACTGTTTCATGCACAAGATATGATCGTGGCTGGTGCGACGTTCATTGATGTTGGCGGCGAGTCAACGCGGCCCGGTGCGGATGAAGTCAGCGTCGCGGAAGAGCTGGATCGCGTGGTGCCTGTCGTAGAAGCGCTATCGCAGCGTTTTGAAGTCTGGATATCGGTCGACACCTCAAAACCCGAAGTCATCACAGCCGCCGCCGCTGCTGGCGCACATCTCATTAACGATGTTCGATCTTTGCAGGAGCCTGGTGCGCTGGATGCTGCTGCTACAACCCAACTTCCTGTGTGCCTGATGCACATGCAGGGATTGCCGCAGACGATGCAACAAGCCCCACATTATGATGACCTGATGAAAGATGTTTTCACCTTCTTTGAGCATCATCTTGGCCGCTGCATCGCTGCAGGCATTCCGCGCGAGCAAATATTACTCGACCCCGGATTTGGGTTCGGTAAAAACCTGCAGCACAACTATAGCCTGTTGGCTCAGATGGAGAGCCTGCATCAATTCGGTTTGCCGCTGTTGGTAGGGATGTCCAGAAAATCAATGATTGGCCAGCTGCTTAACGTTCCCCCTAAAGAACGTGTTCATGGCAGTGTCGCCTGTGCAGTGATTGCTGCGCTAAAGGGAGCCCGAATTATTCGAGTTCATGACGTAAAAGCAACCGTGGACGCTATGCGTGTTGTTGAAGCTACACTTTCAGCTAAGGAATAAAAGATGACGAGCAGCCGTAAATATTTTGGTACTGACGGTATTCGTGGCAAGGTCGGTGATTCTCCCATAACCCCTGATTTCGTATTAAAGCTGGGCTGGGCGGCCGGAAAGGTTTTGGCACGACATGGCTCCAGAAAGATCATCATAGGTAAAGACACCCGAATTTCGGGTTATATGCTCGAATCTGCATTAGAAGCGGGTTTGGCGGCCGCGGGTTTGTCTGCGTCCTTCACAGGACCGATGCCGACTCCGGCGGTGGCCTACCTGACACGCACCTTCAGGGCTGAAGCCGGGATTGTGATCTCTGCCTCGCATAACCCATTTTATGATAACGGCATCAAATTCTTTTCCATCGACGGCACCAAATTGCCTGACGAAGTTGAAGAGGCGATAGAAGCTGAGATGGAAAAAGCCATCACCTGCGTTGAGTCTTCTGAACTCGGTAAAGCGAGCCGTATTGTTGATGCAGCGGGTCGTTATATCGAATTCTGTAAAGGCACGTTCCCCAGCGAGCTTAACCTCAATGGCCTCAAAATCGTGGTGGATTGCGCCAACGGCGCCACATATCACATAGCTCCCAGCGTACTGAGAGAGTTGGGCGCGACGGTCATTACGATTGGCTGTAATCCCAATGGGATGAACATCAATGAAGAGTGTGGCGCAACGGATGTAAGACAGCTCCAGAGTCGGGTTGTCGCGGAGAAGGCCGACGTGGGATTGGCCTTTGACGGCGATGGCGATCGCCTGATTATGGTCGACCATCAGGGTAACAAAGTCGATGGCGACCAAATCCTGTATATCATCGCACGTGAGGGATTACGTCAGGGCCAGCTTCGCGGCGGCGCTGTTGGTACGCTGATGAGCAATATGGGCCTGGAGCTTGCGCTGAAACAGCTGGGTATTCCTTTTGCCAGAGCTAAAGTCGGCGACCGTTATGTCTTAGAGCTGATGCAGTCTAAAGGCTGGCGTATCGGCGCTGAAAATTCAGGACACGTCATCCTGCTGGACAAAACGACCACCGGTGACGGTATCATCGCGGGGCTGCAGGTTTTAACCGCCATGGCCCGCAACCACATGACTCTGCATGATTTGTGTAGTGGCATGAAACTGTTCCCGCAGGTGCTGGTCAACGTCCGATTCGTTGGTGAACACGATCCGTTGGAAAGCGACGAGGTTAAGCAGGCTGCGCTGGATGCTGAGTCAACGCTCGGTGGCCGAGGTCGTGTTCTGTTACGTAAATCGGGCACTGAGCCGCTGATCCGCGTGATGGTGGAAGGTGAAGATGAAGAGACAGTGACTTCTTTGGCAAATGCGATTGCGGATGCAGTGAAAGCCGCGGGGTAAAGCTTCTGCTGAATGGGCGACGTCATCGGCAATATTTATCCATCTGTCGATGGCGTTTAATCTCTGATTAATCAGCCAGATAATTAAGGGCTCAGCAGAGAAGTTTATTGGGTCGCTGGTTTTTTCCTCAATCAATCATTGCGAGCCAAAATAGCCTTGCTTAGACAGAATGCTTTGGTTAGTATTCAGACCCGCTTTATAAGGGATAGCTTCTGTATTCCGACTGCGGATAGCGAGCGGTTAAGCCGCAAGAATTCAGCATCCTCATGAAAGATTGGGGATAAAGTAATAGGTACATCTATGTACGAAGCGCTTTTAGTTATTTTCCTGCTGGTGTCGATTGGTCTGGTTGTATTGATCATGCTGCAGCAAGGTAAAGGTGCCGATATGGGTGCCTCGTTCGGAGCGGGCGCGTCAGCTACCCTGTTTGGCTCAAACGGCTCCGGCAACTTCATGACCCGTGCGACGGCTGTGTTGGCAACGTTGTTCTTTGTCATCAGTCTCATTCTGGGCAACATGAGCTCCAATCATAGCCAGAAAGGCAGTGAATGGGAGAGTTTAAGCCAGCCTGAACCGGCTAAAACTCAGCAGAATACGGCACCTGCTACGCCGTCGAGCGATATTCCCAAGTAATACAGCGCTACCGGCAACAAACAATGTTTCCAGCTTTAGAAGTAAGAAGTGATGCCGAGGTGGTGGAATTGGTAGACACGCTACCTTGAGGTGGTAGTGCCCAAATTGGGCTTACGGGTTCAAGTCCCGTCCTCGGTACCAATCCTAGAGATAACTTGCATTTTTGCGGTTATCAGCGTAGTATTTGCCACGTTTTCGGACGCGGGGTGGAGCAGCCTGGTAGCTCGTCGGGCTCATAACCCGAAGGTCGTCGGTTCAAATCCGGCCCCCGCAACCAACTAACTTTCCTGTAGGTTTTCTTTCAAAGCTGTTCAGTAAGTTTCTATTGATTCCACAGTCGGTTTTGAAAGAATTCTTAACGGTAAGTTATACCGCGGTTATCCGTGGTAATAGGGTCCAGTTGCATAAAGCCCCGTATATCGGGGTTTTTTGTTATCTGACAACAGAATTACTGGGCTATTAAGCCCTTTTTTTATGTCTTGGGGGTGGGCTTGTCCACATTAGAGCAAAAGTTAACAGAGATGATTTCAGCACCCGTTGCAGCATTAGGCTTTGAGCTGGTGGGCATTGAGTTCGTCCGGGGTCGCCAATCGACGCTGCGTATCTATATTGATAGTGACGATGGGATCACTGTTGATGATTGTGCTGATGTCAGCCATCAGGTCAGTGCGGTGCTGGATGTTGAAGATCCGATCACCGTGGCTTATAACCTGGAAGTATCTTCGCCAGGTCTGGATCGTCCTTTATTCACGGCCGAACACTACGTGCGTTTCCTCGGTGAAGAAGTGAGTCTGGTATTGCGCATGGCTGTCCAGAACCGCCGTAAATGGCAGGGAATAATCAAAGCCGTTGAAGGTGAGATGATCACGGTAACGGTGGAAGGCAAAGATGAAGTGTTCGCGCTGAGCAACATCCAGAAAGCGAATCTGGTACCCCACTTTTAAAGTTTGGATGAGGCAACTAGGATGAACAAAGAGATTCTGGCTGTTGTTGAAGCAGTTTCCAATGAGAAAGCTGTTCCGCGTGAAAAGATTTTTGAAGCATTGGAAATCGCACTGGCAACGGCAACCAAGAAAAAATACGAGCAGGAAATTGACGTACGTGTTTGCATCGACCGCAAAACTGGCGATTTTGACACATTCCGCCGTTGGGTCGCCGTCAATGAAGTGACTCAGCCCACCCGCGAAATTACGCTGGAAGCAGCGCAGTTTGAAGACCCTAGCATCGAGCTGGGCGGCTACGTTGAAGATCAGATTGAATCTGTAACCTTCGACCGCATCACGACCCAAACCGCTAAACAGGTTATCGTACAGAAAGTACGTGAAGCTGAACGTGCTATGGTCGTCGATCAGTTCCGTGAGCAAGAAGGTGAGATCGTCACCGGCGTGGTGAAGAAAGTCACCCGCGATAACATCTCTCTGGATCTGGGCAGCAACGCAGAAGCGGTGATTGGCCGTGAAGACATGCTGCCGCGCGAAAACTTCCGTCC
>NZ_CAMKXG010000019.1 GCF_946477055.1 Lonsdalea britannica
CTGTTTATCATGCGGTGCCATTATTTTCTCCTGTTGGTGAAAATGCGCTAACCCTATAACTATAGATAACCTGGCGCCGATGCGGGGCCGAATTGAGACAGATAATTCCTGATTATCTGGCCACACTCATAAAAAAAGCCGCGACACGTCGCGGCTTTCATCTTCCTGAACCTATCACGGGTTACATCAATGGCTGCGCCATCTGTACCAGCGAGATAAGCGGCTGAGGGTAAAGGCCCAGCGCGACAATAATGATGGCGGAAACCACTACCACAATGCCAGCCAACGAGAACGGGCATACCGCCGCCTCGTTTTGAGCCGAGACCTGTGCCGGCGGCTTGGACAGATACAAGTTCACCATCGCGCGCAGGTAGTAGTAGAGACCAATGGCGCTACCCACGACAACCGCCGCCGTCAACCACCACAGCTGCGCATTGACGCTCACCGCCAGCACGTAGAACTTGCCGAAGAAGCCCAGCGTCATCGGGATCCCCGCCAGTGACAGCATCATGACCGACATAGCCCCAGCCAGTACCGGACGACGCCAGAACAGGCCGCGATACGCCGCCAGCGAATCTTCATCGGCACCGCGATAAGGGCTGGAGATCAGGCTGACGACGCCGAAAGCGCCCAGGCTGCTGAACAGATAGCCGACCAGATAAACGCCGACGGTTTCCAACGCCAGTTCATGTGACTGGACGGCAATCAGCGCCACCAGCAGATACCCCATGTGTGCAATGGAGGAGTAGCCCAGCAGACGTTTGATATTAGTTTGCGCCACCGCCATCACGTTACCCACGATGATGGAGACAAAGGCCACCACGGCCAACGCCAACCTGACTGACTCGCCGTCGACCAGCGGAGCGTACAGGAACAAACGCATGACGGCACCGAAGATAGCGATCTTGCTCGCCGTCGCCAGAAAGGTAGAGACCGGCGCGGGCGCGCCCTGATACACATCCGGCGTCCACAAGTGGAACGGTGCCAGTGACAGTTTGAAGCCGATGCCCACAATCATCATACCCAGACCCGCCAGCAGCAGCGGCTGATACAGCTGCTGGTCGCTCAGGCTTTTGCCCAAGCTAGCGAAGCTCAGGTCGCCGGAACCGGCATAGACCAGCGCCATCCCGAACAGCAGGAAAGAGGACGCGGCGGCAGACAGCAGCATATATTTGATGGCCGCTTCCAGCGAACGTTCCTGACGGAAGGCGTAGCCCACCAGCCCAAACAGCGGCAGAGAAATCAGCTCAATACCGATGAACAACGACGCCAGATGGTTGGCGCTGGACAGCAGCACGCCCCCTAACGTAGCGATAAGCACCAGCAGGTAGAACTCGTCGCGGTTGTCCGGGTAACCCTTGAGCCAGGCGTAGCCGTAGAGGCAGGTAGCCATACCGGCCACCAGCACCAGACCGGTGTAGAGCATTGAATAGCCGTCCACGCGGATCAGCGGCGTCACATCCGTTGGGCCGGTCTGCCCGACCAGATAAAGGGCGGCCAGCGAAATACCCAGACCGATGACGGACAAAGAGGCATTCACAACGTGGTTGCGTCGCCACGCAATGGACAGCATCACAACCACTACCGTTAATCCGACAAGGAGTAGCGGCGAAAGCGCGATCAGTTGTTGAGGAGTTATTGTCATGGCGAATTAAAGCCTTGTTGTTGAAATAATGGAACTCTGAATCGACGACGTAAACCACTGTTGAATATTGGTCATCGCCGCGCTGGAGGTATCCAGAACCGGCTGAGGATAAATACCCAGCGCGACCAGCAGCACAATCAGCAGTAAGATGATGGACAGCTCGCGCGTCGTCATTCCTGCCAGCGGTGCGTCGGATTTCGGCGCGCCGTAGTAAGCGCGTTGCATCATGATCAACGAGTACACCGAGGCAAACACCAGACCGAAGGTGGAGATGACCGTAATCACCGGCACTACCTGATAGCTGCCGAACAGGATCATGAATTCGCCCACGAAGTTACCGGTTCCCGGCATCCCCAGCGTCGCCACCGCGAAGAACAGCGATACGGCAGGCAGATAGCGAATACGTCCCCACAAACCGCCCATCTCGCGCATGTCGCGCGTCTGCAGGCGTTCGTACAGCTGGCCGCAGATGATGAGCATCCCGGCGGCGGACAGACCGTGCGCGATCATCTGCACCACTGCGCCCTGATACGCCAGCTGGCTACCGGAGTAGATGGCGACCATGACGAAGCCCATGTGCGACACGGAGGTGTAGGCCACCAGACGTTTGATGTCGGTCTGTTTGAACGCCAGCCAGGCGCCGTAGAAGATACTGATCACGCCCAGCCACATGGCGATCGGCGCGAATTCGTGAGACGTGGTCGGGAACAGCGGCAGGCTAAAGCGCAGCAGACCGTAGGCCGCCGTTTTCATCAGCAGACCCGAAAGATCGACAGACCCCGCCGTCGGCGCCAGCGCATGCGCATCCGGCGACCAGCCGTGTACCGGCACCAGCGGCATTTTCACCGCGAAGGCGACGAAGAAGCCCAGCATCAGCAGATATTCCACGCCGTGGGACATTTCGGTGCGCAGCAGCGCGTCGTAGTTAAACGTCCAGACGCCGGTAGAGGCGTGGTGCGCCAGCACCAGACCCAGGATGGCGATCAACATCACCAGACCGCTGGTCTGCGTATAGATGAAGAACTTGGTCGCGGCCTTGCTGCGCGCGCGTTCGTCCGCACCTTCATGACCCCATACGGCGATCAGGAAGTACATCGGAACCAGCATCATTTCCCAGAAGAAGAAGAACAGGAACAGGTCCACCGCCACAAACACGCCGATCACCCCGACCAGCGTCAACAGCAGGTTGAGATGGAACAGGCCCGAGCGACGATGTTTTTCATTCCACGAGCACAGGACAGACAGCAGTCCCAGCAGCGCGGTCAACACCACCATCAGCAGCGACAGACCATCCAGCGCCAGATGGAAACCGATGCCGAAGCGCGGGATCCACGGTGCGTCAAACACTTCCTGCCATTGCGGCACGCCGTGCGGCACCGCCAGAGAATAGCCACCCTGCAGCCAAAGCTGTACGGATAGCGCCAGTGTCAACCCCATAGTAATCAATGCAATCCAACGCGGCACGTTGGCGCCGAATCGCTCGAACAGCCAGCTCAGCAGACCGCCGATCAGGGGGATAAGAAGTAGCCAAGGTAGTAGCATGGCGTTTTGTGTCCCTAAATATAAAGAAAACGAGAAACTTGCTGCCGGCAGGGACGCCTGCATCAGGCGTCCGCTACCCTCAAAGTCGCTGTATTGCCATTACGCCAGCAACAGCAATCCCAGCACCACGACGGCGCCCATACCCACGGAGGCGACATACCAGCGCACCTGACCGTTCTGACCGACGGCCAGACCACGGTTGCCCCAGGCAACCAGCAGCGCCGGGATCGTCATCAGCTTGTCGAACGGATCGTGTTTCAACAGCGCGCCAATCGCCAGATACGGTTTGACGAAGATCTTGTCGTACAGCCAGTCGAAGCCCCAGGCGTGGAACCACCAGGTCGAGAAGAAACGACCAGCCGCGCTGTTGGCGATGCTGTTGACGAGGCGACGTTGTCCCAGCCACAGAGCGGCGGCCAGCAGGATACCGACCACAGCGACAACGGCGGACGCGATTTCCAGCGTCAGCATATGCCCGTGTTCCAGTTCCGTCGTTTGCGGCAGCACACCGTGCAGCGGCGGCACGATCAGTGCGCCGACGAACGTAGACAGCACCAGCAATATCAGCAGCGGCAGGTGATGGGATATCCCCTTGAGCGCATGTGCTTTCGTTTTTTCTTCACCGTGGAACACGATGAAAATCATTCTGAAGGTGTAGAGCGAGGTCATGAACGCGCCCGCCAAACCGGCGATGGCGAAGTTGATGTGTCCGTTCGCCCAGGCGCCCGCCAGAATTTCATCCTTACTGAAGAAGCCTGACGTCACCAGCGGCAGCGCCGACAGTGCCGCCCCGCCGACCAGGAAGCAGACGTAAACCAGCGGAATGGTTTTGCGTAGTCCACCCATCTTGAAGATGTTCTGTTCGTGGTGGCAGGCCAGAATCACCGAGCCGGAGGACAGGAACAGCAGCGCCTTGAAGAACGCGTGAGTCATCAGATGGAAAATCGCGGCATCCCACGCAGCGGCGCCGAGCGCCAGGAACATGTAGCCGATTTGGCTCATGGTGGAGTATGCCAGCACGCGTTTGATGTCCGTTTGCACCAGCGCGGCGAAACCAGCCAGCACCAGCGTGACCGCCCCAATGATGCCGACCAGATGCAGCACCTCCGGCGCCATCAGGAACAGACCGTGCGTACGGGCGATCAGGTACACGCCCGCCGTAACCATGGTCGCGGCATGGATCAGCGCGGAGACCGGCGTCGGACCCGCCATCGCGTCCGCCAGCCAGGTTTGCAACGGCAGCTGCGCCGATTTACCGACCGCACCGCCCAGCAGCATTAACGTCGCCATCGTAATGGCCGGTGAACCTTCTGCCAGATGCTGCGGCGCCAAGACCATCAGTTCGCGGAAGTTCAGCGTGCCCAGCTCGCGGTAGAGGATAAACAGTGCGAAAGCCAGGAAGACGTCGCCGACGCGAGTCACGATGAACGCTTTCATCGCCGCCGCGCCGTTGCTCGGGTTGGTGTAGTAGAAACCAATCAGCAGGTAGCTGCACAGCCCTACCCCTTCCCAGCCGAGATACATCAACAGCAGGTTATCCGCCAGCACCAACACCAGCATGCTCGCGATAAACAGGTTGGTGTAGGCGAAGAAGCGGGAGTAGCCCTCTTCCCCACGCATGTACCAAGACGCGTACAGATGGATAAGGAAGCCGACGCCGGTGACCACCGAGAGCATAGTCAGCGACAGACCGTCCAGCGCCAGATTGACGGTGATGTCGAAGTTGCCCACCGACATCCAGGTCCACAGGTGCTGATTGAAGAACACCACGCCGTCGCCCTGCTGATGGCTGAAAAAGTCGATGCCAATCCAGCAGGTCAATAAGGCGGACAAGCCGACTGAGCCTACGCCGACGGTCGCTGAGACATTTTCAGACCAACGGCCGCGGGAAAAGGCCAGCAATAGAAATCCGAGTAGCGGAAATAAGAGAGTTAAGTAGAGTAAGTTCATCCGCGCATCTCACTGACAGTATCAATATTCAGGGTCTGACGGCGACGATACAGCTGCAGCAGCAGCGCGAGGCCGATACTGGCTTCGGCGGCGGCCAGCGTGATCGCCAGAATGTACATCACCTGACCATCCGGGTGACCCCAGTAGCTACCGGCTACGACAAACGCCAGCGCAGCCGCGTTGATCATGATTTCCAGACTGATCAGCATGAACAGCAGGTTGCGCCGAATAATCAGCCCGGTAAGGCCCAGCACAAAAAGAATGGCCGCCAGCAGCAAACCGTGTTGTAGGGGAATCATGCCCGTCCCTCCGTTGTTTTCTTATCGGCGTCATTTGCGTCCGCAACGCCGTCGAGCCGGTCTTCACGGCCGACGTGGAAGGCGACGACCAGCCCGGCCAGCAGCAGCATGGAGGCCAGTTCTACCGCCAGCACATAAGGTCCGAACAGCGTGATACCGACCGCTTTGGCGTCAATCATGCTGCCCTGAATGCCTGCGTCGGTGACGCTGTAGATCCCTTTGATAATGACCGCCAGCAGCAGCAGAGACAAAATGCCGGGGCCGATCCAGACACCGGGTTTAAGCCACTGTTTTTCCTGCTCCGCCACGGCGCTGCCGAGGTTCAGCATCATCACCACGAACACGAACAGCACCATAATGGCGCCCGCGTAGACAATGATTTCCAACGCGCCCGCAAAATAGGCTCCCAGCGAGAAGAAGACGCAGGCGATGGCCAGAAGAGACACGATTAAATAAAGTAGTGCATGCACTGGATTGGTATGGGTAATGACACGCAATGTTGCCAGTACCGCAATAATCGCAGCCGCATAAAAAGCGAATTCCATGCTTGGCTCCTTAAGGCAGCAGACCTTTGACATCAATGGGTTTGGCTTCGTTTTCGGCTTCGCCTTTGTCTTTCCCATTGATAGCCATGCCGGCCATCCGGTAGAAGTTATATTCCGGATATTTACCCGGCCCCGAGATCAGCAGATCTTCTTTTTCGTACACCAGATCCTGGCGTTTGAATTCACCCATCTCAAAATCGGGCGTCAGCTGGATGGCTGTCGTCGGACAGGCTTCTTCACACATGCCGCAAAAAATGCAGCGTGAGAAGTTGATGCGGAAGAATTCCGGATACCAACGACCGTCTTTCGTTTCCGCCTTTTGCAGCGAGATACAGCCGACCGGACAGGCCACGGCGCACAGGTTGCAGGCGACGCAACGTTCGTCGCCGTCGGGGTCGCGCGTCAGGACGATACGACCGCGGTAACGGGGCGGCGGATTCACCGGCTCCTCAGGGTACATGCGGGTTTCACGTTTTTTGAACGCGTTGGACCCCACCATGCAAATGCTGCGTACCTGGGTGCCAAAACCCACCAAGAGTTCTTTCAGTGTCATGGTTTATTCACCCCTTATTGAGCGTTGTACAAAATGACCGCGGCGGTCGCCAACAGGTTAAGCAGCGTCAACGGCAGACAAATCTTCCAGCCGAAAGCCATCACCTGGTCGTAACGCGGACGGGGTAACGCAGCACGGATCAGGATGAACATCATCATGAAGAAGGCCGTTTTGAGTGCAAACCACACGATCGGCGGCAGGAAAGGTCCGTGCCAGCCGCCAAAGAACAACGTCACGATCAGCGCCGAGACGGTCACGATGCCGATGTACTCCCCGACGAAGAATAGACCGAATTTCATCCCGGAATATTCGATGTGGTAGCCGTCGGCCAGTTCCTGCTCCGCTTCCGGCTGGTCGAACGGATGGCGGTGACATACCGCGACGCCGGCGATAGCGAAAGTGACAAACCCGAAGAACTGCGGAATGACGTTCCAGATATGCGTCTGACTCTCGACGATGTCGCGCATGTTGAATGAACCGGCCTGAGCCACTACCCCCATCAGCGACAGTCCCAGAAACACCTCATAGCTGAGCGTCTGGGCGGAGGCGCGAACGGCCCCCAACAGCGAGTATTTGTTGTTGCTGGACCAACCGGCGAACAGCACGGCATACACCGCCAGACCGGCCATCATCAGGAAGAACAGCAAACCGATGTTCAGGTCGGACACGCCCCAGGTCGGGGTGATCGGTACGATGGAGAACGACAGCAACAGCGACGTAAACGCAATCATCGGCGCCAGCGTGAAGATGACCCGGTCGGCGAACGGCGGCAGCCAGTCCTCCTTGAAGAACATCTTCAGCATGTCCGACACCAGCTGCAGCGAGCCGCCCCAACCTACGCGGTTCGGCCCGTAACGCCCCTGGAACAGCGCCAGCAGGCGACGTTCGCCCATACTCATGAAAGCGCCGCAGGTCACGACGACCAGCAGGATCACGATCGCCTTGAGCACGGCGATCAAAATATCCACCACTTCCGGTGTAAACCAACTCATTGTGCCGCCTCCCGCAGTGTTTCAACGGTCGCACCCGCCAGAACCGGGGCGATGCCCGGGAAGCCCAGCGGCAACCCTACCTGTCCTTGACGCAACTCGGCGCTGACCTGTACCGGCAGACGCAAGGTCTGTCCATCACAGACAATCTCAAGCAACGCACCCGGATTCACGCCCAACTGGGCCGCATCTTCGGGATTCACCATCGCGTAAGGCTGAGGCATGCGTTGCTGGATGACGTCAGCGCGCTGCGACAGTTCTTCGCTCCCAAACAGATGGTAGTAAGGCGCCACTTGCCATTGACCCGCCTGCGCCGCGAACGGCGTGGGGATCTGATTGAAGTAGTCCAGCGCGCCCTCGCCCGCTTCGATCAGTCGTACGCCCGGATCGCCGTGGCGCAGATGGCCGCCAACTTCATCCTGGAACTTGTTCCACGCCTGCGGGGAGTTCCAGCCCGGCGCCCAGGCAAAGGCGACCTGACGGCTTTGGGCCTCGGGACTGTTGTTCCCTTCCATCGAGAAAGCGAACATCGTGTCCTGATCCTGCGGCTGGCGCGGTTCGTTAACGTCGATGTTGGCGCGCATGGCGGTACGCCCGCTGTAACGGTGCGGCTCACGCGCCAGCTTCTGACCACGAATGCGGAAAGAGGCGTCCGGCGCGGCGTCCTTGATCGCCGCTAACTGCGGCAACGCGGCGGCGCAGGCATCCACCACATGGTCGAGCAGCGTCCAGTTCACCTCGCGGCTGGCGATAGTCGCCTTGACCGCATGCAACCAGCGCCAGCTTTCCAGCATGACCGTGGTGTTGTCGTAGTAGGCGGGGTCGTAAACCTGGAAGAAGCGCTGAGCGCGACCTTCCTGGTTGATGAGCGTTCCATCACTTTCGGCGAAGCTGGCCGCCGACAAAATCAGGTTGGCCTTATCCATGACGCGCGTGCGTTGATGGTCGACCACGATCAGATTGGCGACGTTATCGAGCGCGGCGTCAATCCGCTGCGCCGACGCATGTCGATACAGATCGTTTTCGAGCACCACGACGCTGTCCGCCTCGCCGGACTCCAGCCGGACAAGCGCTTCGTCCAGCGAGCCGCCGCCGATCATGCCAAGCCCCATACTGTTGGCGCCGCTGGCAACGAACGTAATGCCGACGTCGGCACCGCGGCCTTTCAACGCTTTCGCCACGTTGGCCGCCGCCGCGATAATTTCTTCGCTACCCGCATGCGTACCGGTGACAATCAGCGGTTTCTTCGCGCCCGCCAGCGCCTGAACGACGACATCCAGTTTCGGCGCAAGGTCGCTCGCCAGATCGGTCACCGCCGGTGCCGCTTCATCCAGCGCATGAGCAATGGCGAAGCCCAGACGCGCCTGTTCGTTGACCGGGGCGTGATAGCTCCATGCCGCCACGTCATCGAGACGGGTGCTGTCGACGTGAGTCACGAAGAGGGGATGCTTAGCGTGCTGGCCGATATTCATGATGGCGGCGATCTGCCAGTCCGCCACTTTCTGTGCGGCCGCCATTTCGCGCGCTTTGCCTTTCACCGCCTGACGCACCGCAAGCGCAATGCGCGCGCCGGTCTGCGTCAAATCTTCGCCCAGCACCAGCACTGCATCGTAACCTTCAATCTCGCGCAGCGCCGGGGTGTGAACTCCGCTCTCTTTCAGCACTTTCAACATCAGCTGAACGCGGTTCTGTTCGCCCTGCGCCATGCCGCTGTAGAAGTTTTCAGCGCCGACCAGTTCACGCAATGCAAAGTTGCTTTCGATACTGGCGCGTGGGGAGCCGATGCCGATGACCTGTTTGGACTCGCGTAGAACGTTGGCCGCGCCCTGCACCGCCTGTTCCGCGTTCTGCGTCGTCCACTCATTGCCGAGACGCTGCTGCGGCTGGCGAGGACGGTCTTTCAGGTTGACGTAGCCATAGCCGAAGCGGCCGCGATCGCACAGGAAATAGTGGTTCACGCTGCCGTTGAAACGGTTTTCAATACGGCGCAGTTCGCCATAACGTTCGCCGGGGCTGGTGTTACAACCCACGCTGCACTGCTGGCAAACGCTGGGCGCAAACTGCATGTCCCATTTACGGTTGTAGCGTTCGGAATGGGTTTTATCGGTGAAGACCCCGGTCGGGCACACTTCCACCAGGTTGCCGGAGAATTCGCTTTCGAGCACGCCGTCTTCGGGGCGACCGAAGTAGACGTTGTCATGCGCGCCGTACACGCCGAGGTCTTTGCCATCGGCGTAATCTTTGTAATAACGCACACAGCGATAACAGGCGATACAGCGGTTCATTTCGTGCGAGATGAACGGCCCGAGATCCTGATTATGATGGGTTCGTTTGGTGAAACGATAGCGGCGGGTGTTGTGCCCTGTCATCACTGTCATGTCCTGCAGGTGGCAGTTGCCGCCCTCTTCGCAGACCGGACAGTCATGGGGATGGTTGGTCATCAGCCATTCGACGACGCTTTTGCGGAACAGTTTGGCTTCTTCATCGTCAATCGCGATGAAGGTGCCGTCCGCGGCGGGCGTCATACAGGACATGACCAGGCGACCGCGCGTATCTTCCGCGTTCTGGTATTGCTTGACCGCGCACAGGCGGCATGATCCAACGCTACCCAGCGCCGGATGCCAGCAAAAGTAAGGAATATCAAGGCCCAGAGTGAGACATGCCTCAAGGAGGTTGTCCGCTCCGTTCACATCATATTCTTTGCCGTCTACATGAATCGTTGCCATAGTCAGCATGCTTCCATAAAGGCCCGCGTATTAAGCAGGCGCTAATCAAAAATTCTGTCTATCAGATGAAGAATCGCTTACGTCGGTGCGAAACATCGCATCTGCGACTCGGCCATTACTTACCAGCGCTGTTTCAGCAGGTTCGGTTGAATCCCGCCTATCGCTTTTGTATTGCTGATAGTCTGCTTGGCGATACCCGCCTCAAACTCATGCCGGAAATACTTTATTGCGCTCTGCAACGGCTCAACGGCCCCCGGCGCATGGGCGCAGAAGGTGTGACCCGGCGACAGGAAGCGGCACAGCTGTTCCAGCGTTTCGATATCGCCCGGCTGTCCTTCACCCGCTTCAAGCGCGCGCAGCAGTTTCACGCTCCACGGCAGCCCGTCTCGACACGGAGTACACCAGCCGCAGGACTCGCGCGCGAAGAACTCTTCCAGATTGCGCGTCAATCCGACCATATTGATCTCGTTGTCCACCGCCATCGCCAGCCCGGTGCCCAGACGACTACCCGCCTTGGCGATGCTTTCGAAGTCCATCGGCAGATCCAGATGATCGCCGGTCAGGAAGTCGGTTCCCGCGCCGCCTGGCTGCCAGGCTTTCAGCGTCAGTCCATCGCGCATACCGCCCGCATAGTCTTCCAGAATTTCACGGGCGGTCGTCCCAAACGGCAGTTCCCACAGACCCGGGTTTTTCACCCGACCGGAGAAGCCCATCAGCTTGGTGCCGGCATCTTTACTCTTGCCCGCAGACAGCCCCTGATACCAGTCGACGCCATGTTCGATAATGGCCGGGACGTTGCACAGGGTTTCGACGTTGTTAACGCAGGTCGGTTTGCCCCACACGCCCGCAGACGCCGGGAACGGCGGCTTGGAGCGCGGGTTGGCGCGGCGGCCTTCCAGCGAGTTAATCAGTGCGGTTTCTTCACCGCAGATATAACGTCCGGCGCCGGTGTGGACGAACAGTTCGAAGTCGAAGCCGCTGCCCAGAATGTTTTTACCCAGCAGACCCGCGGCTTTGGCTTCTTCAATCGCCCGGCGCAGGTTAGCGGCCGCCTGAACGTATTCGCCGCGCAGGAAGATGTAGCCCCGGTAGGATTTCAACGCATAGGCGCCAATCAGCATGCCTTCCACCAGCAGGTGAGGCAGCTGTTCCATCAGCAGGCGGTCCTTATAGGTGCCGGGTTCCATCTCATCCGCATTACACAGCAGGTAGCGGATGTTCATGCTTTCGTCTTTCGGCATCAGGCTCCACTTCAGCCCGGTGGAGAAGCCCGCCCCGCCACGTCCGCGCAGACCCGCGTCTTTGACCAGCGTCACCACGTCGCTCTGGGCGATACCGGTCAGTGCTTTTTGCGCGCCCACGTAGCCATTCTTACTGCGGTACTCATCCAGCCATACCGGCTGTTTGTCTTCACGCAGACGCCAGGTAAGAGGATGCTGTTCGGCAGTGAGAGCAATGTTTTTAGTCATTGATACTGCTCCAGTAATGAATCGATATCGTCAGGCTTGACGTGGCTGTGGGTGTCTTCGTCGATCATCATCGAAGGCCCTTTGTCGCAGTTACCCAGACAGCAGGTCGGCAGCAGCGTAAAGCGGCCGTCGAACGTGGTCTGACCCGGCTGGATATTGAGTTTTTTCTCCAGCGCGGCGCGAACGCCCTGAAAACCGTTGATGTAGCACACGACGCTATCGCAGTAGCGAATGACGTGACGCCCTACCGGCTGACGGAAAATCTGGCTGTAAAAGGTGGCAACGCCTTCCACATCGCTGGCAGGAATGCCCAGAATGTCGGCAATCGCGTAAATGGCGCCGTCCGGCACCCAGCCACGCTGTTTCTGTACAATTTTCAGCGCTTCAATCGAGGCCGCGCGAGCGTCTTCATAGTGGTGTTTTTCATGCTCGATGGCGTCACGTTCGGCGTCGCTGAGCACAAACACGTCCTGGACATCCGTCGTGGAAGCCGACTGCCCCTGAGCGTCTAATGAAGGTTGAGTGTTGTTATGATCGTGCATAATTAGCGGTCCACATCTGACATGACGAAATCAATACTGCCGAGGTAAACGATCAGGTCGGATACCAGGCATCCGCGGATGACCGAAGGAATCTGCTGCAGATGAGCGAAGCTCGGCGTGCGGATACGCGTACGGTAGCTCATGGTGCTGCCATCGCTGGTCAGGTAGTAACTGTTGATCCCTTTGGTGCCTTCGATCATCTGGAACGATTCGTTGGCCGGCATGACCGGGCCCCAGGACACTTGCAGGAAGTGGTTGATCATCGTTTCGATGTGCTGCAGCGTGCGTTCTTTCGGCGGCGGCGTCGTCAGCGGATGATCGGCCTTGAACGGCCCTTCCGGCATGTTGTTCAGGCACTGTTCGAGGATGCGCAGACTCTGGCGCAGCTCTTCCACTTTCAACATCACGCGGGTGTAGCTGTCGCTGATGCCATCGCCGACCGGCACCTCAAAGTCGAAGTTTTCATAGCCGGAGTAAGGACGCCATTTACGGACATCGAACGGAATGCCGGTCGCGCGCAAGCCTGCGCCCGTCACGCCCCACTCCAGCGCCTCTTTGGCGTTGTAGGCGGCGACGCCCTGCGAACGTCCTTTCAAAATGGTGTTTTGCAACGCCGCTTTGACATAGGTATCCAGACGCGCCGGCATCCAGTCCAGGAATTCACGCAGCAGTCGATCCCAGCCGCGCGGCAGGTCATGAGCCACGCCGCCGATACGGAACCAGGCGGGATGCATACGGAAACCGGTGATCGCTTCCACCAGATCGTAGATTTTCTGACGATCGGTAAACGCGAAGAAGACCGGCGTCATGGCGCCGACATCCTGAATAAAGGTGCTGATGTAGAGCAGATGACTGTTGATGCGGAACAGTTCGGACAACATCACGCGGATAGTCTCAACGCGCTCCGGCACTTTGATGCCCGCCAGCTTCTCAACCGCCAGCACGTAAGGCATCTCGTTAACGCAGCCGCCGAGATATTCAATACGGTCGGTGTACGGAATGTAGCTGTGCCAGGACTGGCGCTCGCCCATTTTTTCCGCACCGCGGTGGTGGTAGCCGACGTCAGGAATACAGTCGATGATCTCTTCGCCGTCCAGCTGCAAGATCAGACGGAACGCACCGTGTGAGGAGGGATGGTTCGGCCCCATGTTCAGGAACATGAAGTCTTCGTTTTGCGTGCCGCGCTTCATGCCCCAGTCTTCAGGCTTGAAGGTCAGCGACTCCATTTCCAGATCTTCGCGCTGTTTGGTCAGTACGAAAGGATCGAATTCTGTCGCGCGCGCCGGGAAGTCTTTACGCAGCGGGTGACCTTCCCAGGTTTGCGGCATCATGATGCGCGTAAGATGCGGATGACCGTTAAAGGTAATGCCGAACATGTCCCACACTTCACGCTCATACCAGTTCGCGTTCGGGAACAACGGCGTCATCGTCGGCAGGAACAGATCGTTCTCCGCCAGCGCCACTTTCAGCATGATGTCGCAGTTACGTTCAAGGGAAGTCAGCAGATAGAAGACGGAGAAGTCTGCGGCGGGTAGCCCCTCGCGGTGCGTACGCAGGCGTTCATCCATGCCATGCAGATCCATCAGCATGACATAAGGCTTCGGTTGTTTTTTCAGGAAATCGACGACGTCGAGTAATTGCTCACGTTTGACCCAAACTACCGGCATCCCCGTCCGCGTGGCCTGGACGGTAAACGCGTCCTGACCGAAACGGTTCCACAGCTCGCCAACGACCGGATCATCCAGATGATCGCGGGTTTGCCATGCGGGCAGAACGGCGTCGTGTGTCGTTAAATCTGTCATAAGTAATGTCACCACATTAAATGTGTTATTTCCGTGACTGATGATGGCGGCGCGCTGTTATGTTGATATTACGCAGCCATCACGGCCTATCATTCACAGGTCAAATTTCATCCGGGGAACGTAGGTGGGTTACCGCAATACGCTCTTCGCGTTTACGTTCACGTTCGGATTGCATGTTGGCGCGATACACGCCCTGATCGCCGACGACCCATGACAGCGGACGACGCTCTTTACCAATAGACTCTTTCAGCAACAGCAGTGCCTGCATGTACGCTTCCGGACGCGGCGGACACCCTGGGATGTACACGTCTACCGGCAGGAATTTATCGACGCCCTGAACGACGGAATAGATGTCGTACATACCGCCGGAGTTGGCGCACGCGCCCATGGAGATGACCCATTTCGGTTCCAGCATCTGGTCATACAGGCGCTGAATAACGGGAGCCATTTTCAGGAAAGGGGTTCCGGCGATGACCATGAAGTCGGCCTGGCGGGGAGAGGCACGCAACACTTCAGAACCAAAGCGCGCCACATCGTGTACGGCGGTGAAGGAAGTCACCATCTCCACGTAACAGCAAGAAAGACCAAAGTTGAAGGGCCACAGGGAGTTACCGCGTCCCCAGTTGACCATATTTTGCAGCGTCTGCTCCAGATTGCCCATAAACACGCTTTTGTTAACGTGCTGTTCGAGTGGGTCGCTGACGACCTCTTGCTTCTGTAGCGGATAACGGTCGTTCTCACCGTCGGGGTCTATGCGGGTGAGCGTATAGTCCATTTATTGCCTCGCTATTACTGCTGATGAGTATTGGTGGTGGAGTGGTTTACGACGATGTCAGACTTCACGACTTGCCGCTTGGAGCGCTTTGGCGTCCAGTCCAGCGCGCCGATACGCACCAGATAGACCAGCCCGGCCAACAGCACCAATATGAAAATGGTGGCTTCGATAAAACCTACCCAGCCGCTTTCCCGAATAGAAACGGACCAGGCATACAGGTACAGCGCTTCCACGTCGAAAATGACGAAGAACATCGCAACAAGATAGAATTTTGCAGACAGTCTCAGTCGGGCAGATCCGACGGAATCGATACCCGATTCGTAAGGCGTATTCTTAGCCCGGCCTTTGGATCGCCCTCCCAGCAGAAAGCCGCCCAACAGCATGAAACCGCAGAGACCCACGGCAACGATCAGAAATAAAGCAAATGCCCAGTGGTGGGCGAGGACTTCAGTAGTTGTTGACATACTCATTGCTTACTCATCAAAAGTGGCTTTGGCAGCTGCTCTTTTTACGGCAGTTAATCGCCACATCGATTAAAAGGAAGGATTTGTAACCATAAAAATACCACAAATTATAGGGTTAAGGCGCGGTAAATGTGGTTATTCGTCCTGCTTTTGCAACCTTTTCTCAACCTTTATAAAAATAACAGCACATAAATTAACATGCACGTATCTTTGTTAACCTTTCATAAACATAGCAGAGACTGAATCGTATCAATGCTACTCCTGGTTGTTTTAGACCAATGCGAAGAAAAAGCCCCTATTTCTGTAGTGACTATATCAATTTCAACATGAATGCAGGTTAATGAATAAGGTTAAGGCAAGTATTTTTTGATCTCTCACACGTTTTTCCGGTTTTAGTTATTAAAAAAAGTACGTTCAGTAAGCAATTGTTAATACGACAAACCGTGTGGATATGACAGGGGGTAGGATCAGAGAAGTGCGGACGTTAGAAGAAAAGGAAGATGTATCGCCAGTAGAGGAGCGAATTCTGACGCGAGCGACGAAAAAAACGACAGAGTGGCAACAAGCACACACTCTGTCGTGAGTATCCGGACGTTTTTATAACATTTCACACTGACGCATACCGCTCAGCGCTCGGCGCTGTAAAAAGTCAGAGAATATTTTTCAATGATTCGTCCGTGGGAGTAATGCGGATATCCCCTTCCGGAACACTATTCACAGAAAGCAGATTGGAACGCGTGCCTGACTCAATGGCGCTGAAGATCGCCGTACTCAACTCGTTATTTTGCTGTGGATTCTTGCACAGGTAATAACGGGTATCGGGTAACTTCGGCAAGCCTTCTTCTTCACCGAGCACACGCAGTTCCGGCGTCATCATTTCTACCGAACGCACCGTAATGCCCAATCCCGCTTTGACCGCCGCCCGAACCGCCGACAGTGTGGAAGCCACGTACGAAATCTTCCACGGGATACCCGCTGCGGTCAGTTTTTCCAGCGCCAGCGTGCGGAAAGGACTCGGTTCATCCAGAACGACTAACGGCACAGGACTGCCGTGTTGGAACTGGTATTCCGCCGAGCAGTACCACAGCGTCGGTGACGAGCGCAGCAGAACATTAGGAAACTCGGTGCTGTTCTCGGTCGTGATGACTAAATCAATTTTGCCCTGATGCAACATTTCCATCATTTCAGGGCTGCGTTTGATACTCACTTCAATCGACAGTTTGGGGAAAACCGAGGTCACGCGCTGCAAGATAAACGGCAGAATAGTATCCGCAGTATCATCAGAAGCGCCGATCGTCAGGGTTCCCTGAATGTCGCTGAACATTAATGAGGCGCAGGCCTCATCATTGAACTGCAGTATTTTTCTGGCATAACCAAGAAACTGGATCCCATGCTCGGTGAGCAGCTTATTTCTCCCATGACGGGCGAATAACTCCTTACCGATGAGTTGTTCCAGCCGCTGCATCTGCTGACTAACAGCAGACTGCGTTCTGCATACTGCCACGGCCGCGGCCGCAAAAGTATTCAAATCGGCGACAGCGACAAACGTTCTCAGCAGATCCAGATCAAGATTGAGAACTGGGCGATTTGCATTTGTCATACGGTTCTTCACTTATCTATTTTAATTATTAACTAACATACCTGGTGTTGGATACGTATCCCGACAACGTCGGCATACAATGAAAGACAGTATCGTAGATGAACGGTTACGGCAAAAAATACTTAATGTTTCGTTACCACATCGCTTTTTTTTCGCCCTCTCCCTTACCTATTCATTTTATTGATTCGAGCCGCCGATAAAAAGAACGGCTATTTATTTTAGATAATAAAATAAAAGTCTTGCGCGCACTAGTACGCTAAAGAGAGCGGATTGACATGATAAAAGCCGACGTTGACGAAAGTCTCTGTATTTACAGAGTACCTTTCAGTAAAATAGATAACTTAATGTCGTCATTTCAATACGTTACGATTTATCTGAATTCACCGTAACCGCCCACTTCATCGCCAAACAATATACGATGACCTACTCGTAAAATATTCTGATATAAGATACCAGAATTAAGTTTTATGTCATCTACAAACTCGTTATTGGCTATAATGTAACTCGAGTGATTAATCTGACAAGAGCCCATCTATAACAATCTGAAAAATCCTATATTACCTATTAATATTACTAGATTGATCATTGTGAAAAAACTTTTGTAAAGGCATCGAAAAGAAAAGACGAGGCTCTATTAATTGCATATTCGAATTCAAAATAGACGAGTATTTATTGGCTGGCCTACCCTTTGTGACAAGATGCTCTAAAATAGTCACGGCTATTACAAACGGTGTTAATTTCATATCAGGGAAGGCGAGTCTCAATAATAAAATAAGAAAACCCTTTATTTTAATCGGTTACATGTAAAGGCTACCCCTAAATAAGATTGGTTTTTTACCCGCTATTCCAGCCATTGCGAAAAATAGGGTTATTGTCAAAATCGAGTGGTCCCTTTTACGTCAGGTCATGGTCCAGGGAAACAGGCAATAATAGTGATGCATTTGCGTTCAAATGAGAAACTCACTTTGAAATTGCGTACCCTAGGCCGCCACGAGTGCCCTCTGACGTCGCACAAATCACCTTATCCCGCGCCCTTTCCAATCGAAAAAAACAAAGAAATGAATTTATACAGTCTAAAAAGACAACAAATAAAAAAATAACAGTTTTTTACACTATGGAATTGGCGCTACCCACAGTTTTTGAGATAGCGGATTCATAGAGGATCATTCTTCAAAATCCGCGTCAGGAGGAGTACATTAAGCCGATTAAGCGTCTACTATTCAGGAACCTTCCTGTACAAGGTTTGTTAAATGTCCCCTATCGAAAAATCCAAGAAATTGGAAAATGTTTGTTATGACATCCGTGGCCCGGTGTTAAAAGAAGCCAAACGGTTAGAAGAAGAAGGCAACAAGGTTCTTAAACTTAACATCGGCAACCCTGCCCCATTCGGTTTCGAAGCCCCCGATGAAATTCTGGTTGACGTGATTAGGAACCTGCCGACCGCGCAAGGTTATTGCGACTCGAAAGGGCTCTATTCCGCCCGTAAGGCCATCGTCCAGCACTATCAGGCGCGCGGGCTGCGTGACATCACCGTAGAAGACGTTTACATCGGCAACGGCGTCTCCGAACTCATCGTGCAGTCCATGCAGGCTCTCCTGAATAATGGCGATGAAATGCTGGTGCCTGCGCCGGACTATCCTTTATGGACGGCCGCCGTATCGCTGTCTAACGGTAAAGCCGTACATTATCGCTGCGACGAAGAGTCCGGCTGGTTTCCGGACCTGGATGATATTCGTAAAAAAATCACGCCGAACACGCGCGGTATCGTCATCATTAACCCGAATAACCCCACCGGCGCCGTTTACAGCAAAGAGCTGTTGATGGAGATCGTCGAGATCGCCCGTCAAAACGACCTGATCATTTTCGCCGATGAGATCTACGACAAGATTCTGTATGACGAAGCCCAGCACCACTCCATTGCGGCACTGGCGCCGGACCTGCTGACAGTGACGTTCAACGGCCTGTCGAAAACCTATCGCGTGGCAGGTTTCCGTCAGGGTTGGATGGTATTGAACGGCCCCAAAAAGCATGCGAAAGGCTATATCGAAGGGCTGGAGATGCTCGCCTCGATGCGTCTTTGCGCCAACGTCCCCATGCAACATGCAATTCAGACGGCGCTCGGCGGTTATCAGAGCATCAGTGAATTTATTCGCCCCGGCGGCCGTTTGTATGAACAGCGTAATCGCGCCTGGGAATTGATTAACCAGATCCCCGGCGTCTCCTGCGTGAAACCGTCCGGTGCTCTCTATATGTTCCCGCGTATCGACGCGAAGCGTTTCAACCTTCACGACGACCAGAAGCTGGTGCTGGATCTGCTGCTGCAGGAAAAAGTTCTGCTGGTTCAGGGGAGCGCGTTCAACTGGCCGGAGCCAGACCATGTTCGCATCGTGACGCTGCCGCGCGTCGACGAGCTGGATATGGCTGTGCATAAGCTGGGACGTTTCCTCGAACACTACCACCAGTAATCACTGCGGTCGGTACATCACACGGGCAGCGCTTTATGGCGCTGCCCGTTTTTTCATCCGATTCCCACCCCGCCGAGCGCCGGGGCTGAGTTGCTAATTCTGCGTCAAGCGACCACAATGGTTTTTCCCTCCGCGTATTGAGAGAGTGCTATGGTTCAAAGTCATTTCTTCGCCCATCTATCCCGTCTAAAACTGATTAACCGCTGGCCGCTGATGCGTAACGTCCGCACGGAAAACGTCTCGGAACACAGTTTGCAGGTCGCGTTTGTGGCCCATGCGCTTGCCGTTATCAGAAACCGCAAATTCGGCGGGGATCTCAATGCCGAGCGTATCGCCCTGCTCGCGATGTACCACGATGCCAGCGAAGTGCTGACCGGCGACATGCCGACGCCCATCAAGTATTACAACGCCCAGATGGCGCACGAATATAAAAAGATCGAGAAAATCGCTCAGCAAAAGCTTATCGATATGCTGCCAAGCGAACTGCAGGAAGACTATCGCATGCTGCTGGATGATACCTATACCAGCGAGGAAGAGCATGCGGTGGTTAAACAGGCTGATGCGCTGTGCGCCTACCTGAAATGTCTGGAAGAGCTGTCGGCTGGCAATAATGAATTCGTATTGGCCAAAGCGCGTCTGGAAAAAACGCTGCAACAACGACACAGTCAGGAAATGGACTATTTCATGACCGTGTTCATTCCCAGCTTCAGCCTCTCCCTGGATGAAATCAGCCAGGACTCTCCGCTATAACGGGGAGAACGGGTAGAGCCACGGGATCATCACAACGCTCACGCCCATGACCAATACGGTGAAAGGCACCCCGATTTTGAGGAAGTCGCTGAACCGGTAACCGCCCGGTGCTAATACCAACGTATTCACCGGCGAGGAGACGGGCGTCATGAATGCCGCTGAAGCGGCGATAGCAATAATCATGGCAAACGGATAAGGCGACACCTGCATTTGGTCGGCTGCGGCGATAGCAATGGGTGCCATGAGCACCGCCGTCGCCGTATTCGAAATGAACAGACCAATCACCGCACACAGTACGAACAGACACGCCAGCATCACCTGCGGCCCGGCATCCCCCGCGACGTCCATCAATCCTTTGACAATCATCGCCACCCCGCCCGTTTTCTCCAGCGCCAGCGCAAAGGGCATCATACCGATAATCAGCATCAGGCTCGGCCAGTGTACCGCGCGATAGGCGCTCTCCATATCAATGCAGCGAAATTGGCCCATCATCAGACAGGCGATCAGCGCCGCGACCGCATTAGGGATCTCATCGGTCAGCATCATGGCGATCATCAACGCGAGGCAGAACAACGCATGAGGCGCCTGACTTTTCGCGGGGGCCACTTCGTCCACTTCGGCGGGTAAATTCAGCACGATAAAATTCTGTTTTTGCTGATACAGCTGGCGAATATTACGCCAGTCCCCGATCACCAGCAGGATATCGCCCAATTGAAGTGGCTCATTCGACAACGCGCCGTCCAGCGCTTCGCCGTTGCGGCGTATCCCCACCACCGTCAGGCCATATCGGCTACGAAACATCGCATCCTGAAGGGTTTTACCCACCAGCTCCGAGTCTGGGATCAGTGAAACTTCCGCCATGCCGACATCACGCGCCTGCTCAGAGAAATATTCGCCGCGCAGCACCATGGGCTCCAGCAGATGCGCAGAGCAGAACTCACGCAGATCGACGTCGGAAGCCGACATATCGATCAACAGAACATCGTTCAGGCGCAGTTCGGTATTCACCGCAACGCTAATCATCACTCGTCTGAACTTGCGCCAGCGCTCGATCCCTACGACGTTAGCGCCGAAACGCTGGCGCAAGTTAAGATCGTCCAGCCGCTGGCCGACAAATGGGGAACCCCGTCGAATCGCCAGCCGCCGCGCTCGTCCCGTCAGCTTGTAGTCGCGGATCAAATCCCGAAATGTCTTTCGCTTCCACGCGTCTTTATTATCGCCGCTGTCGTTACTCCCCAGCCAGAAACGCGCCACCAGCATATAGCCAATACCGACCAACAGAACCACTACGCCGATGGGCGTCATGCCGAAAAAGCCAAAGCCCGCGATATGGTTGCGCATCAGTTCGCTGTTCACCACCATGTTGGGCGCGGTAGCAACCAGGGTCATCATACCGCTGATCAGGCCGGCGAAACTCAGAGGCATCAGCAGACGAGCGGGCGAACTCTTCATGCGTGCCGCGACGTTCAAAACCACCGGAATAAAAATCGCCACGACGCCGGTGGAGCTCATAAACGCGCCCAGCCCCGCGACAGTCAGCATAAGCAGCACCAACATTCGAACTTCACTCTCTCCGGCGACATGCATTAACCAGTCGCCGACCTGATACGCAACCCCGGTCCGCACCAACCCCTCGCCGATGACAAACAAGGCGGCAATCAATATTACGTTTGGATCGCTAAACCCCATCAACGCTTCCGGCAACGTTAGCGTGCCGCTTAAGACAAAAGCGATGATGACCAACAATGCGACCACATCCATTCGCAATTTGTTGGTGGCGAACAAAACGATGGCGATGAACAACAACGTCAACACCCATAGCAGCTCACGGGTCACTAGCACCTCCTGTTAGTGGCAATCCTTAAAACAGAGAACTCAGCATGACATAAAAAAACCCTGCAAAAGCAAGGTTGATATTTTTATTCCCCACACCCGTTCGTTATCTTCAGCGTGACGCGGTGACGACAAAACCCGCGTCGCCAGACGTCACATCCAACTGCTCCAGGGAGCTAAGCACCATGTCGACTTTATCCAAATCGGGCGTGTCCGACGGTGCGTTAACAGCGATAACTTTCGCCTTTGCGGCAAGACCGGACTGCACTCCGGCGGGGGCATCTTCGACGACGGCGCAATCCTGCGGGTTAAGCCCCAACAGCTGTGCGCCAAGCAGATAGGCGTCCGGATGCGGTTTTCCTTGGGAGACGCGTTCCGCGGTCACAAACTCTCGCGGCATTAACAACCCTGCGGCTTTATGGCGGGCATAGGCTACCGGCACGGACCCTGAAGTGACGATGGCCCAAGGCACATTGAGCGCCTCCAGACGCTGAAGCAGCGCCTGCGCGCCGGGCATGGCGGTGATGCCTTCCAGATCCGTCGATTCTCTCTCTTCCAATACCTGATAAGCGTGCTGAATTTCCGCTTCACTCTTATCGTGAAGGAAGTGACGCAACGACGTGATGGCTTGCTTACCATGAATAAAATCAAGCACCTGCTGTGGATCTAACCCTTGCCCCTCCGCCCACCAGCGCCAGGCGTTTTCAACAACAGGTAAAGAGTTGACTAATGTACCGTCCAGATCAAACAGAAAACCTTTAACTTCCACCGTTAACCTCTTTGCTTTATCAAGCGTTGACGATTTGTGAAATTTCCACCGCGCTGAGGTGATATTGCCGCGGACAGGCAAGCCAAATGTTAAGCATACGCGAGTACTTATCCCACATGGGGGTTTGAGCATTAAAGCCGTGCGTACCGGCGTCAAAATGCAGATAACGGCCTTCCGTATGCACCATGAAGCGAACATATCCCAGAAAGCGTGCTTCCGTGGCGGCGTCAAAACCTAAAAACGCCAGTCGGCGTTCGCTGAACTCGGGTTTTTGAGACAAGTTGCTCCAGGAAACCTGCAGCGCGTGGTGCATTTCCATCATATTGATAATGATACGGCAAATATCTTCGCTCAAATCGCCGAACTCATGGTCAAGTTCACGCATTTGCAGGCCATAGCCTCGCTCAATAATAGTCCGCAACCGCCGATATCGCTCTGCGTTCTTTGGGTCCAGCAGGGTCATGACTTGATATTGATTTGACAGGATTAATCGTTGGGCATTGGTTATGTCCATGGCGCTCTCCAGAATCACCTTCCGCCAAGGTCGGTGTAAAAAGAAGAATCGCATACTCCCTGCAAAGTAGTTTTTGATTTAGAGCGGTATCGGAAGGAAATAGAGACGGGGTAAAACGAGACCCACATCAAAGATCGTCGAGAAAGGCCTTGTCTAGCTGCTTGAAGGCGCGTTTAAGTACGTCAGCCAACATCTGATACGTCGGCTTTTCTTCCAGCGGCGCCAGAGCGAGTCCCGCGTCCAGCAGTCGCTGACGAATATCGTGAAACCACTGCAATAAGGAAGGCGGCAATGGCGTGATGGCGCGACGACCCAACCACCACAATCCCTGCATCGGAAGACTCAACGCGAACAGCGCGGTTGCCACGACGGGCCCCAGTTGACCGCCCAAAGCCACCTGCCAGGAGAGCGTGAAAACGGCCAGCGGCGGCATGAAGCGAATAGCGAAAAGTGTGGTGCGTACAACGCGGTTCTCAGGAAATACCGGGGCCAGACGCTTGTCTGCAGGCCAGGTCTTCATATAGTGCTGGCCGAGTCTCAACAGCTTGAACCAGCCCGCTTTACCGGTAGGATTTGTCGTCATCGCACACCTCAACTTCTGTCTCTTATACACATCTCCGAGCC
>NZ_CAMKXG010000020.1 GCF_946477055.1 Lonsdalea britannica
ACAATGCGGCCTTCGGGCGTGAAGACGTACATTTCGTCTGGAAACAAATCCGACTTCACGCTTTCGATAAATTCAAATGAACTGCCAGCGCTTTGCTGCAGCTCCATCAGGCTTTGCATCCAGCGGCGCGCACGGACCTGTGCGGTCGTGCTGCTTTCGCCTTCTTTATAGGCCCAGTGTGCGGCCACACCCATCTCAGCCATCTGATCCATATCTTCCGTACGGATCTGTACTTCAACGGGGACGCCGTGCGGCCCGATTAAAGAGGTATGCAAAGATTGATAGCCGTTGGCTTTTGGGATGGCGATATAGTCTTTAACGCGACCGGGGCGCGGTTTGTACAGGCCGTGAACCTGGCCCAGCACACGGTAGCAGGTATCCAAATCACGGACGATCACCCGAAAAGCGTAGATATCCATAATGGAATGAAAACGCTGTTCTTTCAGGTGCATCTTGCAATAAATGGAGTAGAGGTGTTTTTCCCGGCCGCCGACGCGACAGGGGATACCGGCTTCCAGCAAACGCCCTTCGATTTCCGAGAGGATCTTCTGAATCATCTCTTTACGGTTGCCGCGCGCGGCTTTCACCACTTCTTTAATGACGCGGTAACGGTTCGGATAGAGCGCTTCAAACCCCAGCTCTTCCAGTTCGGTTTTCAGGTGGTGAATACCGAGCCGATGAGCCAGCGGGCTGTAGATTTCCAGCGTTTCCCGGGCGATGCGACGGCGTTTATCCGGCCTTAGCGCCCCCAGCGTCCGCATATTGTGGGTACGGTCGGCTAGCTTGATCAGGATGACGCGGATGTCTTGCACCATCGCCATGATCATTTTGCGAAAGTTTTCTGCCTGCGCTTCTTTCTTGTCGCGAAATTTCAGCTTATCCAGCTTGGAAACACCTTCCACCAGCTCGGCAACGCTTTTGCCGAACAGCTGTTCCATATCCTGGTAGGTGGCGGGCGTATCTTCGATCACGTCATGCAGTAGCGCGGCCATGAGCGTTTCATAGTCGAGACGCATCTCAGCCAGAATGCAGGCTACAGCTACTGGATGGGTGATGTAGGGCTCGCCGCTGGAGCGAGTCTGTCCCTCGTGAGCATCACGTGCGACAAGGTAAGCCTGCCGGAGACGTTTTATCTGGTCTTCGGGCAGGTAATTCTGAATCAGCAGATTAAGGCTTTCAAACAGATACAAGGGCGACTCGTGGTGTTATTAGCGGCGACCTTCAGCAATTGCGGTGACCGCCTGAATTTCTGCGGCTTCCTGCTCCTGCTGCTCCTGACGTTCACGGGCGTCCAGAATCTGCGAAGTGATCAGACCTTCTTCGATCTCACGCAGTGCGATAACCGTGTACTTGTCGTTTTCTTCAGGAACCAGAGCATCTTTGCCCCCAACCTGGATCTGACGGGCGCGACGGGCAGCGACCAACACCAGGTCAAAACGGTTACCAATTTTTTCTACAGCGTCTTGAACAGTTACGCGTGCCATAATGAGGTACTCCACAGGGAAATAAAAAAAGACTGGGCATGATACTGAATGTGCCGTCAGTCTGCCAATAGTTTGGTGATTAAACCGTCATGCCGCACTTTCTGGCGGGATAAACGCAGACGTTCAGCGCGAATGATGGTTTTCAAGTCCTGCAGCGCCAAGTCAAAGTCATCGTTAACGAGAAGATAATCGTATTCAGCATAGTGGCTCATTTCGGCAATCGCCTGTGCCATACGTCGATTAATCACTTCTTCGCTGTCCTGACCACGACCGCGCAGGCGGCGTTCAAGCTCTTCTTTGGAAGGCGGCAGGATGAAAATACTGCGTGCGGAGGGCATCCGCTCGCGAATCTGCTTGGCGCCCTGCCAGTCTATGTCCAAGAATACATCCACGCCGGTAGACAGCACTTGCTCAATGGCAGTACGAGATGTTCCGTAATAGTTACCGAAAACCTCGGCATATTCCAGAAACTCGTCGTTCCCAATCATGCTTTTAAACTCATCAACCGGCACAAAATAGTAGTGCTCGCCGTGAGTCTCTCCCGGCCGCTTATCGCGGGTTGTATGAGAGATGGAAACCTGTGTGTCATACAGCGGCTGCGTTTTCAACAGCGCAGTAATCAAACTGGATTTTCCGGCACCGCTCGGTGCGGAAACAATATATAACGTGCCTTGAGCCATAGTGAATGTATCTGATTCAGTTGTTAGAATTGATGCAGCAGAACGCGCAGTTCCACGCATTATACATGTCGCGCCGCCGTCAGTCGCGCAGCGTAAGTATTGAACCCGCCTTGTTTGACAAATTGACTTATTTTTTTGCCGTCATCAAATCCCTTAGGTTTTCCTTGCGAAGCGCACCGCCATTTTTTATCTCCTTGCTGTAAATGCTCTGATTGTCTGCGAAACGGCTCGCAACTGTACGTCTATGCCCTCGTTTGGGGCTCGGACTCTGTGCTTTACTGCCGTTGCGTTGAACGGAGGCTGGGGGATGTATGCGATATGGATATTGGCTGGGTGCCGCGGCGGTACTGTTGACGGAGCTGGCTTCGGCTGCCGATGTTTGTCCTGAGTGGGCGCCTCAGCGGGCGCGAGAGGAAATTCAGCGACTGGGGCAGCAGTTGACGCTGTGGGATAAAGCATATCATGAAGAGGGCCACAGCCCGGTTCCCGATGATACGTACGACCAGATGCGGACGATGTTGGCAAGCTGGCAGCGCTGTTTTCCATCGCAGGACATGGGGTTTGAGGTGCGCTTATCCCGTCAGGGTAAAACGCTGCATCCTGTGGCGCACACCGGCCTCAGAAAACTTTCCGACGAGGGCGAGCTACGGCAATGGATAGCGGCCCGGCGTCATCTTTGGGTCCAACCTAAGGTCGATGGTGTGGCGGTGACGCTGGTTTATAAGCAGGGCCGCCTGATCTCTGCCGTCAGTCGAGGCAATGGGCGGCAGGGAGAAGATTGGACGGAGAAAGTTCGGCAAATTACGGCGGTCCCTCAGCAAATCATGCGGGGCAACCACATCGAGATACCGGAGCGTGTGGTCCTGCAGGGCGAGCTTTTTCTTCCTGTGGAAAATCATCGTCAGAATCAGCTCGGTGGCCTCAATGCCCGGGCGCTGGTCGCAGGTGAAATGCGGCGCAAACAGCTATCACCTCGACTGGGACAGATGGGGATTTTTATCTGGGCATGGCCCGACGGCCCGCGCAGTATGGCACAGCGGTTGACGGCGCTGCGGGAAATGGGGTTTGCGCTGGCGGAGCGCTATTCCAAGCCTATCACTTCGTTGGCTGAGGCTCGCCGCTGGCGTGAGCACTGGTATCAGTCGCCACTGCCTTTCGTTACCGATGGCGTGGTGATCCGTCAGGACACGGAACCCGAGGGGCGCCACTGGCAGCCAGGAGGTTCTGAGTGGGCGATTGCCTGGAAGTATCCTCCGATTCATCGCATCGCGGAGGTCACGGGAATTGAATTTCCGGTGGGTCGAACCGGTAAAATAGGGGCTGTTTTGATGCTGAAAACGGTGACGCTGGATGATAAGCGGGTCAGCCGAGTGAACGTTGGGTCTGTAGCACGCTGGCGGCAATGGGATGTTGTGCCGGGAGATCGCGTGACGGTGAGTCTCGCAGGGCGGGGGATTCCCCGGCTCGATGCCGTAGTGTGGCGTAGCGTGGAGCGTTCGACGGTGAATGCGCCAGACGCCGCACAGTTCGACGCCTTTTCCTGTTTCCGGTGGAGCAGAGACTGCCAGCCGCAATTTCTGGCTCGTCTGGTCTGGCTCAGCAGCGATGAGGGATTGGCGATCCGGGGATTACGCGAAGGTATGTGGAAACGGTTGATGCAGGGTGAGCCGTTGAAGGATTTGGTTGCCTGGCTTGCTATGGACCGCCGCCAGATTAGCGCTGCGGCCTCTGTCAGTGAAGCGCGTGCGGCGGAGTTACATCAACAACTCCAGTCAACGCGCCAGCTGCCGCTCTCACGTTGGCTTCTGGCCTTTGGAATACCGTTGCCGGAGTCAGCGCAGGGCGTATTGGAAGGACAATCTTTTTCTCAGCTTCAGCAGCGTAGCCTCGAAGAGTGGCAGCAGTCTCCCGGCGTGGGTCGTCAGCGTGCGCACAAGGTCAGTCAGTTTTTACATCATCCAGAGGTGCAATCGATGATGCGACAACTTGAGTCTTACGGTATTAAATAGCGAAGAAGTTTATTTCTTCAGAAAGAGTTAAAGGGCCGTCATGAAAAAGCAAGTGAGATAACCAATAAATAATTTTATTAAAAGGGAATGCTGCTGATGAAAACGTAGGGGATTATTTTTATGGCCTCTAAATAAGATCGCAGCGCTTTTATTCACACATGAAAATTAGTGAATTAGACCATTATCCTTACAGAATAGATTAATTGACCTAATCATTTCATGAATGCCTCTGTCAATTAAGCGGTCAGATACGGCAATCTGTGGGGCGAGGATTGGGTTGCATAGCATTTATTACCGCATCTTGCTCAAAGATAATGAACTCCGAGGGGGGCTACGGTGTCTGTTTACAGACGTGAGCCTCTGGAGCAGATTATAAGAATGAAAGTGTCGATGTCATTTTCCCAACCCAAAGTTTCCTGGATATTAGCTTTTTATATAGGCTTATTCCTGAATTTATCCGTTTATTACCGCCGTTTTGATTCGCTGGCTATTTTCGACCTGAAACATGCCACGCATTTTCTTTCTGCCGTGGCTGAGCTGCTGGCTTGCATTCTGTTTACTTTTTTCCTGATGAGGCTTATTTCTCTGGGGGGAAAAAAATGCTTTCGTATTCTGGCCTCGTTACTGACATTAATTTCAGTGGCCGCCAGCTATTACATGACCTTTTTTAATGTGGTTATCGGCTACGGCATCATCGCTTCAGTCATGACAACAGACATCGATCTCTCTCGCGAGGTGATTGGCGTCAATTTCGTACTTTGGATGATACTTGTCAGCGTGCCGCCGCTGGCGATCATCTGGACAAGTCGTCTACATCAAACGTTGTTAGAACAGTTGAAAACACCGGGAATGCGTCTGCGAGCGGCGCTGGGTTTGGCGGTTATCGTCGCGCTAGTCTGGCTGCCTATGGATTATATGGGCAAGGTCAACGCTGACGCGGAGAAGGCGTCCAATCAGGATCTCCCCAGCTATGGCGGCGTAGTGGCTCACTCCTATCTGCCGTCGAACTGGTTGTCTGCCTTGGGACTGTTCGCTTATGCCCATTACGATGAAAATCAGGACGCATCTTCCCTGTTTGATCCGAGTACTCATTTTAGCTATCAGGCGCCCAACGATATTAATGACACCTACGTCGTATTTATCATTGGCGAGACGACGCGGTGGGATCATCTGGGGCTGTTAGGTTATTCGCGGGATACGACGCCTCAGCTGGATAAAGAAAAAAACCTACTGGCGTTTCGCGGCCGCTCTTGCGACACCGCCACCAAGCTCTCCATGCGCTGCATGTTCGTGCGTGAAGGCGGGACCGAAGATAATCCCCAGCGGACGCTGAAAGAGCACAATATTTTTTCTGTGATGAAAGGATTGGGATTCACCTCGGAGCTGTTCGCCATGCAAAGCGAGGTGTGGTTCTACAACAATATCCGGGCAGATAATTACTCCATCCGCGAGATGATCGCCTCTGAGAAACGCAACGATGGAAAATCCGTGGATGACATGCTGTTGGTGGATGAGATGAAGGCGTCATTGGCGCGTTATACCAAAGGTAAACATCTGATCGTCCTGCATACCAAAGGGTCGCACTACCAGTATTCGATGCGTTACCCGCGCAGCTTCGCCCGCTATCAGCCGGAATGTATGAGCGTGGACGCCTCTTGTACCCGAGAGCAGCTTATCAACTCTTTCGACAACAGCATTCTCTACACGGATGCGTTTATTGAGCAGGTCATCGATCAGATGAGAGATAAGAAAGCGTTGGTGTTCTATTCTTCTGACCACGGCGAATCAATCGATGAGAACTCACACCTGCATGGAACGCCACGTCATGTGGCGCCACCGGAGCAGTTTCGTTCGCCGATAATGATGTGGGCATCTGACAAGTTCCTGGCTGAGCCAGAACATCAGCAGGCTTTCGCTAATTTGAAGGCCAGAAAGGAGGCCGGTGAAATCCTGCGCCATGAGGAGATCTTCGATTCTGTGTTGGGATGTCTGGGTTATACCTCCCCAGATGGCGGCATCAATCAGAGCAACAACTGGTGTTCGAAACCGGTTCATTGATTAAAATCAATAAGATGCAGGTTCCGCTTTTTCCCGGAAATTGCGTCGCACACTTTGTCGCCAACTCCAAGGCCGTTTGTTAAAAAGGGATTGACGCGTTATCAGGGGCGCAGTAATATGCGCCCCGCATTCGGTGAGTGGCGCAGCCTGGTAGCGCACTTCGTTCGGGACGAAGGGGTCGGAGGTTCGAATCCTCTCTCACCGACCAAATTCAAAGAAGACAATACCCGGTTGTCTTCATCAAGAAACCCGCTAACGACAGCGGGTTTTTTTGTTTTTGTCTCCTTCTGGCACAGGTGGTTCTCTATCTCCCGTTGCCGTCGCCATTCATTCCTATGCAGCACCGGCCCGCGCTTCGGGTGCCAATAGGCAATGCCAGTTATTTCTGCCATGATGCTAGCCGTTTTTTCTCATTGAATATGTCCGACTTTTTATGAGCCAGATAAAAGACACGCTGGAAAACCGGCAAACCGGAATTTATTTTTTGAGCATGGTCGCGGCGGCGGTCATTGCTGCGTTCTGGCCGACGGTGTCGGGCGTGGTGGTGGTGCTCAACCCGGCGTTGGCATTCATGTTGTTCGTCACCTTTTTGTCGCTGCCGCTGGGGAAGATGCTTTATGCCTTTCGCCATGTGCGCTTCCTGCTGGCTCTGTTTATCGCCAATTTTGTCGCCATTCCTGCGTTAGTGGCGTTGTTGTTAATGCTATTCCCGTTGCCGCCAGTGGTGGCCTATGGGGTCGCGATGGTGTTGCTATGTCCCTGCATCGATTACGTGGTGACGTTTTGTCAGCAGGGTCAGGCGGACTCCCGTCTGTTGCTTGCCGCAACGCCGCTATTGCTGCTTTTGCAGATGTTGCTGTTGCCGCTGTATTTGGGCCTGTTGTTCGATACGGCGCAGAGCATCAGCATCGCGCCTTTCCTGCATGCTTTTATCACCATGATTGCCATTCCGCTGCTGTTGGCATGGATCTTCCAACGCTGGAGTCAGGCGTCCTCCGCGGGGCGGGTTATGACGCATTGGCTTGGATGTCTTCCCGTACCGGCGACGGCGCTAGTGTTGGCGGTGATTACGGCGTTTGTCGTACCGCAGCTAACGCAGTCGCGCGCGACTGCGCTGGCGGTGTTGCCCGTTTATGTCTTGTTCTCGGTTCTTGCGCCGCTGGTGGGCTGGGGCGTGGGGCGGCTCTTGACGTTGAATGCGGCGGCGGGAAGGGGCGTGGTGTTCAGCGCCGCGACGCGCAATTCACTGGTCATTTTGCCATTGGCGCTGGCGGTTCCCGGCGCGTTACCGCTGATGCCGGTCGTGGTGGTTACGCAGACGTTGGTCGAACTGATCGCCGAATTGATTTACGTTCGTTGGGCGCCGCGCCTGCGCTTTCACGCAGGCAAATGAACCGTTACTTCCCTAAAGCCTGAGCGCAAGCCCAGGCTGAGCTCCAGGCCCACTGGAAGTTGTAACCGCCGAGCCAACCTGTGACGTCCACGACTTCGCCGATGAAGTACAGCCCCGGCACCTTGCTGGCTTCCAGCGTTTTTGACGAAAGCTCGTGGGTGTCGACGCCACCCAGCGTCACTTCTGCCGTACGGTAGCCTTCGGTACCATTGGGCTGGACTTGCCACTGCTGTAGCGTGCTTTCTACCTGTGTTTGCTGCGGTTTTTGCAACTGCTTGAGCGTCACATCCGGCAACTGCCCCAGCGCCTGAAGACACTCCACCAGCCGTTTGGGTAACCACTGCGCCAGCGTATTTTTCAGACTCTGATTGGGGTGAGCGAGGCGTTCCGCATCAAGCAATGCGGTCAGATCGTGGTCGGGCAGTAGATTGATGGTGACGAATTCGCCCGGCTGCCAGTAGCTGGAAAGCTGAAGTACTGCGGGACCAGACAGTCCGCGGTGGGTGAACAGGATATTCTCACGGAAGGTCACGCCGTTTTCCGCTTCGATGAGAGACGGGACTGAGACGCCGGACAGCGTTTGCAACTGTTCTAGCAACGGTTTGTGCAGCGTAAAGGGCACCAGCGCCGCACGGGTAGGCAGCACGTTGATGGAGAACTGCTGCGCAAGCTGATAACCGAAGGGCGTGGCGCCGAGTCCGGGCATCGACAGGCCGCCGGTCGCGATCACCAGCTCCGGGCTCTGAATCGCACCGTTGTTCAAGCGGATCGTAAACACATCGCGCTTTTCCACTTCCAGCACTTCACTGCGCAATCGCAGCGTGACCTGACCCTGCTCACACTCTTTCAGCAGCATATCGGTGATTTGCTGAGCGGAGTCATCGCAAAACAATTGCCCGAGGGTTTTTTCGTGATAGGCGATACCGTGGCGATTAACCAGATCGATAAAGTCCCACTGGGTGTAGCGCGCCAGAGCGGACTTGCAGAAATGCGGGTTTTGAGACAGGTAAGCGCCTGGCTCTGCATACAGGTTGGTGAAGTTGCAGCGCCCGCCCCCGGACATCAAAATTTTGCGGCCCGGTTTTTTACCATTGTCCACGAGCAGCACCCGCAGGCCTTTCTGTCCCGCCTGCGCCGCGCAGAAAAGTCCTGCCGCGCCTGCGCCAATTACGACTACATCATAATGTTCCACGTGCTTTGCTCCCCGCAATTCGTCAGGTTTCGGCCTGCGGCCGAATTGCCGTTCAGGGCGGCAGATTGTAGTGCTCGTCCTGTGATCTGACCAGTGTTACAAATTGCAGAATTTCGTAATAAGGTCCAATTATCTGATTTTTATTGAATAAATTATTAGCTGAAGGATGATTGGGTTAAAATAAGTCAAAATAATGTCAGATTTTCCTTTTCCCAAGCCCCGCTTGTCGCCGATAATGCGCCGCGTTGATGACCACTATATGGCCTAACGCTTATGCTACATTTATTTGCCGGGATTGATTTCCACACCGGTCTGATGTTGATTTTGGCTTTGCTGTTTGTATTGTTTTACGAAGCTATTAACGGCTTTCACGATACTGCCAATGCTGTTGCCACCGTTATTTATACTCGTGCCATGCGCGCCCAGCTCGCTGTGGTGATGGCGGGAATATTTAACTTCCTTGGGGTACTTCTGGGCGGATTGAGCGTTGCTTACGCCATCGTCCACCTGCTGCCTACCGATCTGCTGCTGAATGTCAGCTCTGCTCACGGCCTGGCTATGGTCTTTTCCATGCTGCTGGCTGCGATCATCTGGAACCTGGGGACCTGGTACTTCGGGTTGCCGGCGTCCAGCTCCCATACCCTGATCGGCTCTATTATCGGTATCGGTTTGACCAATGCTCTGCTGACGAATACGTCGGTCGTGGATGCGCTCAATATTCCGAAGATGGTCAGCATTTTCCTGTCGCTGATTCTGTCGCCGATTGTGGGCATGATCATCGCTGGGATGATGGTGTTCCTGCTGCGTCGCTACTGGAGCAACACCAAGAAAAGAAAACGGGTTCACCTCACGCCAGCCGAACGTGAGAAACAGGATGGCAAGCGCAAACCGCCGTTCTGGACGCGTACTGCCTTGATCCTGTCCGCCGTCGGCGTCAGTTTCTCTCACGGCGCCAATGATGGCCAGAAAGGCATCGGCCTGATTATGCTGGTGCTAATTGGCGTCGCGCCCGCAGGTTTTGTGCTGAACATGAATGCGTCGGGTTATGACATTAGCCGAACCCGTGATGCGGTCGTTAATCTGCAGGGGTACTACCTTGCGCATGGCGAAGCGCTGAAACATGTTATCGACCTGTCTTCACCGTTGATCCCGGCGCCGGAAAAAACCATTCCTGTCGAGGGTAAACCGGATTTCCATTGTGATAGCTCACGCGTGATGCTGGCGATCGATCACTCTTTAGGATTGCTGAACAATCTGAAAGACTACAGCGAGTTGTCTAGCGACGACCGTGGTCAGGTTCGCCGTCTGCTGATGTGTATTTCCGATACCATGGACCGCATCATCAAGCTGCCGGAAACGAACACCGAAGACAAACGCCTGCTGACCAATCTGCGTACCGATTTGCTGCATACCGTTGAGTATGCGCCGCTGTGGATTATCGTCGCTGTGGCATTGGCTCTGTCTCTGGGAACCATGGTGGGATGGAAACGTGTTGCCGTTACGATCGGTGAGAAGATTGGTAAGAAAGGGATGACCTACGCTCAGGGCGTCTCGGCTCAGGTCACGGCCGCGCTCTCGATTGGGGTCGCCAGCTATACCGGAATGCCGGTGTCCACTACGCATGTACTCTCCTCCGCAGTGGCGGGGACGATGATCGTAGATGGTGGCGGTGTCCAGAGTAAGACGGTGAAAAGCATCCTGCTGGCTTGGATCTTTACGCTGCCGGTCTCGCTGGTACTGTCCGGCGTGCTGTATTGGTTGACGCTGAAGCTGATCTAAAGCTGAACGACAGCAATACGTACGATAAAAAGGCGACCTCAGGTCGCCTTTTTATATGGGTGGCATTCCAGGAAATATCGACCGCGATGCCCCTCAAACGCTTGCGAATCTTTAGTGCCAAACGAGTAGGGCGATAAGGCTCACGACGACCAGTCCGCACAACGCGGATGTGAGCAGGAACTGCCCGCGAACGCGTTCACAGCGACGGATGAATTCGGGGTCGTGGTGGTCGAGATAGCGTTGGCTGTAGATGTAGCGAACAAGCCTCAGCTGCTTGCTGGGCTGGCCGTGAGCGGTGAAGAAACCGCGTCCATCCACGTACTGATATAGCAGCGGATCGCAGTCTCGCAATACCAGCAGCAGCACTCGCAAAGAAGAGTAATAACGCGCCATATTGATGACGCAGATGATGCATAAAGCCCAGAAAAGCGCAAACGTGCTGATTACCATGCTCCCCTCCCGCTTAGCTATCCGGCAGGTGTTCGTACGTCACGAATCTCCGTTGTTCACACCTGTGAATAGTCATCCCAAATATCATGTATGCGATGTTTCCGAGCGGCCTGATCGTTGCGTATCAAGGCGCGGTCTGCGGATATTCTCTACTGCTGGCGGTCTTCTTCTTCTCCACGCGGAGTCAACGATGCGGGATTATTTTCATTGTAGAAGACCGTTTCATTTTTTTACTATAACGCCGTTAATGTCTCTTAGACATGCTAATGTGATGAAAAATTGGCAGGATCCCCCCGTTATCCCAGCCAGTCCTGTTAGCCTTATCGCGTGCGATCTTTAACTATACTTATGCGTTCACGTGATTTTTCGTCGGCGATGCCGCTTATCAGCGTACACTGACGTTAACTTCAGGATAGGGAGGCGTGGTGATGGGTTCCGTGACTACAGCTAACCGCCACTCTACGGCGTTGTGATCTGCTGAACATCTCCGCCTTGATGGCGAGTGTTATGATGCAGATCGCCAGTAAGTATCAGTTTGGCAGGAGAAATATCTGCCGACCCATTCATTAGTCTTTATGGAAGGAGCTTATTATGGCTTATAAACACATTCTTATTGCCGTCGACCTGTCGCCGGAAAGCAAAATGCTGGTCGAGAAGGCTGTCTCAATGGCCAAGCCGTATAATGCCAAGGTTTCCCTGATTCATGTCGATGTTAACTATTCCGATCTCTACACCGGACTGATTGATGTCAACCTCGGCGACATGCAGCAGCGTATCTCTGAAGAAACGCAAAATGCCTTGAAAGACCTGTCGCAGAACGCGGGATATCCTATTGCGGAGACGCTAAGCGGGAGCGGCGATCTGGGCCAGGTACTGCTGGATGCCATCCACAAGTATGACGTCGATTTGGTGATGTGCGGACACCATCAGGACTTCTGGAGCAAGCTGATGTCCTCTGCTCGTCAGCTGATCAATACCATCCATGTCGATATGCTGATTGTTCCGCTGCAGGATGACGAAGAAGTTTAACGTGCTATCACCCGCTGCTTCAGGATTAGAGCGGCGGGTGTGCTGACCGGCTATGGTGACGTGCCCGCGAGAGGTTTCTGGCTAAAGCGGTGTTTTTCTCTCTGGTGACTTTCTTTTCTGCTATTCCTTTTTCTGCCGGCGTCTGCCCTAACGTTCTTGCGAGAGACGGCACCGCTTCATCATTCACTCCCTCATGACTTATCGACTGACAGATCACGGAGACGGG
Source organism: Lonsdalea britannica (assembly GCF_946477055.1). Taxonomy (GTDB): domain Bacteria; phylum Pseudomonadota; class Gammaproteobacteria; order Enterobacterales; family Enterobacteriaceae; genus Lonsdalea; species Lonsdalea britannica_A. The sequence goes on from NZ_CAMKXG010000020.1 coordinate 12,301, forward strand.
TTCTCTTAGGCACAGATTGGATGCTTTTCCCGGTTCTATTGCAGATAGCCGATGAAACTTGTGTCTTATTTAAGTGTGCTGAAAATACCGTTGAGCGATATTCAGTGGCTCAAAGTAAATTCGTGAGAGAGATATCGATGACATTCCTGGTTTATCCACGGGGTTATCTTCAAAATAAAAGCGTGTTCATACGCGAACACAGAAAATAAAAAAGTGAAGGAAGCGTCCCGTTATTTTAATTCGCGGTTGTGTCGATTGAGCGGGTTTATTTTCGTTCTCGTCGTGGCATAACATGATCAATGTCACACTTTTAAACAGCAACCCATCGTGATTTCGCACCCGTCCCAGGAAACCCTGTCCTTGTTCTATATTCACTGGCATCGCTGCATAAAGGCGCGTTAGCATACGAATTATTATTCCGACACCGGTACGAATTATGACAATCAAACTTATTGCGATCGACATGGACGGCACGCTGCTTAATCCACAAAACGTCGTATCTCCGGCGGTAAAAGAGGCGATTGCCGCCGCACGGGACAAAGGGGTTCATGTCGTTCTCGCGACCGGAAGGCCTTATATTGGCGTGAAGCGCTATCTGGAAGAGTTGGATTTATATCAGGACGATCACTTCTGCATCACCAACAACGGTGCGCTGGTTCAGAAAGCCGCTAGTGCGGAGTGCGTTGCTGAGACGACGCTGAGTTTTGATGACTATCTCTTTTTTGAAAAGCTGGCGCGGGATCTGAACGTTCATTTCCACGCGTTGGATTTTAACTCTGTCTATACCGCCAATAAGGATATCAGCGCTTATACGGTGCATGAGTCTTTTCTCACTAAAATGCCTTTGCGGTATCGGTCCGTGGAAGAGATGGATCGTAGGTTGCGTTTCCCCAAACTGATGATGATAGACGAACCGGCGCTGTTGGATGAGGTCATCAAAAAGATTCCGTCCGACGTTTTCGAACGCTATACCATTATGAAAAGCGCTGATTTCTATCTGGAAATTTTGGATAAGCGCGTGAACAAGGGCAAGGGCGTCAAGATGCTGGCGGAACACCTGAATCTTGAGCGCGATGAGGTGATGGCGCTGGGCGACCAGGAAAATGATTTGGCGATGTTGGACTACGCGGGACTTGGCGTGGCAATGGGTAATGCGATCGAGAAGGTGAAAGCAGCCAGCCAGTTCGTCACCAAAACCAATCAGGAAGATGGTGTGGCTTATGCCATTGAGAAGTTTGTCTTAAAGGGATAATGACCAGACGAGTATCTCATTCACTCCCCGGTATATCCGGCTGAGACGGATATACCGGGGAAGACCCGCTTCAGGGCTATTTGTAGAAGTTTGCTGTGCCGTGCAGTACCTGATCACCAGTGGTTTTGGTGATGGTGTAAGACGTAGCGCCGACTTCATCGGCTTTGGCTGAGAATTTTTGCTGAAGGGTGCTTAAGTCTCTGCCGGTATCAGAGGCTTCGCCGATTTTTTCCATATTTTGAGCCTGTTCCACGCTGATATATTTGGCCGCATACGAGCCAAAAGAAAGGGTGGAAAGTACAGCGGCTGCAACGATAATTTTAACGTTTTTCATGGTCTTATACCTTCTATATCGATAACGAAAAGAAATGGCGTGCCTTCCTTTACCAAAAACGCTCGCCTTGCTGGTACGACAGATAAACTGTAATCAGTTGCGACTATCTTCCTCCTGTTTTAACGAGAAAAAAGTCAGGCAGTGTAAATAACGAGTTGTTTTATCTATTTAATTTTTTATTTTCCGCATAGATTTTTATTATAGGTTAATAATCGATACACCTTGTGGATTTTTATGATGAATGAAGAATTTCAATTAACGTCGGGCTCCATTTCCCATCAGCTGACCAACGTCAATATTTGGACATGCGACGGTCAATGGGTGCTGTATGACGTCAGACCAACGGGGTCTTCATTCACCGGTCAGCGGGTAGAGCGGGTGAACATTCATACCCGGCAGACAGAAGTCGTCTATGAGGCCAGAGAAGGCGCGTGTGTCGGCGTGATCACCGGCAGTCCCGTGTTGCCTCAACGCTATGTCTTTATCCACGGTCCGGAACTTCCCGATGACGACTGGCACTACGATTTCCACCATCGCCGCGGCGTTATCGTTGCTGACGATAAACGTTGTCAGGCAGTCACGCTGGATGCGTTATCAATCACTTCTCCCTACATTGCCGGCGCGCTGCGCGGCGGGACGCATGTCCACGTTTTCAGCCCAGATGGAACGCGTTTGAGCTTTACCTATAACGATCACGTACTGCATGAGCGGGATCCCGCTCTCGATCTGCGCAACGTCGGTGTGGGCGTACCGTTGCGGCCTGTGATCGTGCCGAAATATCATCCGCGAGAATATGACGGCAGCCATTACTGTGTTCTTGTCAGCCGCACTACGCCTCACCCACGTCCGGGCAGTGACGAGATTAACCGCGCCTATGAGGAGGGCTGGATCGGGGAAAAAGGGTATCTCCGACCGGACGGCAGCCGCCAGCGATGGGCATTGGCATTTATCGGCGATACCGTCTCGGCGACGGGGCAACGAGTGCCGGAGGTGTTCATCGTCGACCTGCCGGAAGCGCTGGAAGCCTATGCGCAGCCTGGTTCTGAACCCCTTGCCGGGACCCCCGGCACGCTACCATCGCCTCCGACGGGCGTCCGTCAGCGGCGTCTGACATTCAGCGCCGACAGACGTTACCCCGGCGTGGTGAATCAGCCGCGTCATTGGTTAAGAGCCTCGCCGGATGGCGGCCAAATTGCGTTTTTGATGCAGGACGATGACGGTATTGTTCAACTGTGGACGGTATCGCCGAACGGCGGCGCACCTCGTCAGGTAACATATGGGGCTTACTCGATACAATCCGCCTTTACCTGGCATCCCAACGGGGAATATCTGGCTTTTGTCTGTGATAACAGCATCATGGTGTGTGATGTTTCGACGGGGCATGTATTCCGCCAGACGCGGCGTAGTGCGGTGCCGCCGTCAGGGGATGCCGTCGTTTTTTCTCCCAGCGGTGAGGACATTGCGTATCTGCGGGAGATAGAGGGCGTGAATCAGATTTTCAGGGTTAGTGTTCAACTTGACGATGTCGCTGATGGACGAGCATAGCCGTGCAAAAAGGCTGTCGCCCGAGGCCTCTCAGCGACTGTGGCGACTCAGTGTTGCGATTGACTGGCCATAGCGGGCGTAGCGAGAGTCGAGCTGAAAGGCGCATGTGCATCGCTGTCGCTGACTCTGTCATGCAAGGATTTCTCGGGTTTGTCATCGGAATGATAATAGTCGTAGGGCAGCAACAGCGTGTCTAGCGCGGCAGAGAAGGGAATATCAATCGCCACCAAGGGCATCATCGCCCAACTGGTGTGGTCGTCTTCCAGCATGTTGATACCCGCTCGGGTACCCGAGTAATAGCCTTGGTCGCCTCCTGTTCGGGTCATCACGCTGGAGCATCCGCTTAATGCGATGATGATGCCAGCGGCCAGAACGAAAGCAGATAAGACACTTTTCAATATGGTCATAACGTTATCCACAGGGAAACCGCTCCGCAATTCTCTTGAGCCTGCATACCCACAAATCGTTGTCGCGTTTGTGCTGTTGTCGAAGTGTGCCGATGATAGTAATGATTTAGGCAAAATGTGCTTTGTTCAGTGTAAGCGATAACTGTGTCATGCGTGAGATCCACTTTGGTTAATTTCCACGCTTCCCCGCAAAAAATTTTTCGACCCTCTTGAAAAAAAACGAGTGGCCGCCATATCGATTACAGAGCCGCAAAAAGAAGTATGCCGACAGGGTATTTCTTTCCGGCAAGGGGCCTGTCCTGATGGAAGGCCGTCGTGAGCACCTCGCTGAAGCTTAGGAGGCTATAATGCGTAACCCCGATTTTTCTCCCCTGTATCGTTCCGCTATCGGCTTCGATCGTCTGTTAAACCTGCTGGAAGCTGGCCAAAGCCAGGGTAACGGCGGTTATCCCCCTTATAACGTCGAGCTTGTCGACGAAAATCAGTACCGAATCGCTATTGCCGTTGCCGGTTTCGCTGAAGACGAACTGGATATCACCGCGCATGACAACATGCTGATCGTTAAAGGCGCACACGGCGGAGAGGCTGCACCGGCGCCTCGCAATTACCTCTATCAGGGGATCGCCGAACGTAATTTTGAGCGCAAATTCCAGCTGGCTGAGCACATTCAAATTAAAGGCGCTCACCTGGAAAACGGGCTGTTGTACATCGATCTGGAACGAGTGATCCCTGAGACGTTGAAACCGCGTCGTATCGAAATTAAGTAAGAAACCCGACGAACCGATGTCAGCACTGGCGAGAGATAACCCACGTCTCGCCCTGACATGCCGCGCCTGCCGACAGGGGGCGCGCCCGGAATGTGTGACACTCCGGATAAATTTCTCGCTTCAAAGAAGGAGTTATGACTATGCGTAACTATGATTTATCCCCGCTGCTGCGTCAGTGGATTGGCTTCGATAAATTGGCTAGCTCTATGGGCAGTCAGGAAACGGCTGAGTTTCCCCCTTATAACATCGAAAAACAGGACGATGATCGATACCGTATCACGTTGGCTCTGGCTGGCTTCCGGCAGCAGGATCTGGATATAGAAATCGAAGGGCCGCGTTTGACGATCAAAGGTTCGCCGGTCCCGGCGGACAAATCCGTGAAGTATGTCCATCAGGGGCTGGTGTTTAAACCCTTTACTCTGAGCTTCACGCTGGCCGAACACATTCGCGTGGCGGAGGCGAAGTTCGAACACGGGTTGTTGCATATCGACCTTGTCCGCGAAGTTCCTAAAGAGCTGCAGCCACAGCGTATCTCCATCGGCACGTCGCGCAACGAACCGCTGAACAAACCCTCAGAAGAGGTGATTGACGCTTAACCTCCGCGTCTGGAATCGTAGATGACCGCCCATTGCTCGCCGCCGTGGGCGGTTTTTTTTGCGTGTAGGTTTGCAGGGGGGCGATTGAGAAAAATGGGGCGGTGATGGCAAGGCGTGAGGTTTTTTGCGCAAAGATGTCTGATTTTATCTGTGCCGTAATGCATATTTTCTCTAACGGACTCTCTACTATTGGGTATTATTTCTGCGTATCAACGCAGAGATATTAAATTAACGTATAATCAATATTACAGGCTATGAAGTGTTTAATTGCTAGATAGATAAATATCACTTATTACGTTAATTTTATGTTCTATTGTTGTGAGAGTTTTGCTGGTCGTGAACTGACTGTTTTTATTTGTTAATACCCAAATTATTAAATCATAATTAAATTATTAAACACATTTAGTAATTAAAGTAAGGGGTTCGGCTACGCCATTTATAATACTATCTGGACCGTTGAACATTCATCGAATTTATAGGGCAAGAGGATCGCTGAAACGCTATTATTTTCTTGCCTTTTTTTACTGTCGTTGTACCCGTTGTATTTATTAATGGGGAAATAAAAGAGAATAACGACCCCCCACTCATGACAGGGTACACCCGGTAAAAACGTCTAGATTTCGTTTTAATATGAGTGGTGTATGTATGTCTGCGAATAATAGCAGGTTAGTTAAACTTCTGTTCATCCTCGGCATTGCCGTCGGATTATGGTTTGTTCCCGTCCCCGAGGGCGTCAGCCCCTCAGCCTGGCATTTGATGGCCATCTTCATTGCGACCGTCGTGGGTTTGATACTTTCTCCCTACCCGTTGGGAGCCATCGCGATATTCAGTATCACGGCGGTTGCCGCCATGGGACTGCTGAGTGTCAAGGATGTACTGGCTGGTTTCAGCGACCCGACCATCTGGATGATCGCCTGCGCCTTCTTCATCTCGCGCGGTTTTATCAAAACGGGCTTTGGCCGCCGTATTGGTTTGCTGTTTATCAGCAAGCTGGGTAACAGCAGTCTGGGTCTGGCCTACGGCCTGGTCTTCACCGATCTGCTGTTTGCTCCGGCGATGCCGTCCACCTCAGCGCGTTGCGGCGGTATCATCACCCCTCTGTTCCGTTCTATCGCTGAAGCCTACGGTTCGACGCCCGCTCAGGGAACGCAAAAACGTATCGGCGCGTTTCTGGTGCAAACCATCTTCCAGTGTAACTCGGTAACGTCCGCGATGTTTATGACGTCGATGGCCGGTAACCCGATGATCAGTAAACTGGCCGGACAGTTCGGTGTACACATCAGCTGGACGCAGTGGGCGATGGCGACATTGCTGCCGGGGATTGTTTCCCTGATTGTCATCCCGCTGGTGATGTACCGCTTCTATCCCCCCGAGCTGAAAAAAACGAGCGAAATGCGCGCCATGGCAGTCGAAAAACTGCGTGAAATGGGGTCAATGAGCCGCGATGAGTGGGTGGTGCTGGGCGTGTTCCTGGGGCTGGTCACCTTCTGGGTTCTGGGGTCTACGCTGCATATCGATGCCACTCTGACTGCGCTGGCTGGTTTGAGCGTACTGCTGCTGACTCGCGCTTTAACGTGGGACGACGTGGTTAGCGAGAAAGAAGCCTGGCACACCGTGGTATGGTTTGCGGTGCTGATCATGCTGGCGACGCAGTTGAATAAATTGGGCCTGATCGGCTGGCTGGGCAACATGGCGGGCGATTCCGTCAAAGGTATGCACTGGCTGCCTATGTTGGGTCTGCTGCTGTTGGTCTACTACTACAGTCATTACCTGATGGCGAGCGCAGTGGCGCACATCAGCGCCATGTATGCGATTTTCGTTTCCATCGCTATTGCTGCAGGTGCTCCTCCCATGCTGACGGTTCTGGCTTTTGCCGCCTTCAGTAACCTGTTCATGTCGACTACGCACTACTCCGGCGGTCCGGCGCCCATCTTGTTCGGCTGTGGCTACATGTCGCTGTCTACCTGGTGGAAAATCGGCTTCCTGACTGGGTTGGTCGTTATCCCCATCTGGCTGATTGTGGGTAGCTTCTGGTGGAAAGTGCTGGGCCTGTGGTAACAGGCAGCAAGCACCCGTCAGTGAAATAAACTACCGCCGCCGCTTTATAGCGGCGGTATGTTATATGAACTGCGCGAAATCAGCTTAAACGGTATAAGATAATGGGTTACGACATTCTTTCGGAGCGAGCCATGAGTAAGAAGAAGACTCCGCTGAAGCTGAGTACGTCCATCATCCTTATGGTGTCGGCGGTGATTGGTTCCGTACTGCTGGTGGTGTATGCCCTGCTGTTTTTCCGTATCAGTGAGTTGACGGAAACCCACCTCAGAGAGAAGGCTTTCGCCATCGCTCGCACCGTCGCCTATGCTCCCGTGGTAATCCACGAGTTAAGCAATCTCGGCAACCCGGAAGAAGTGCAGCGATTTTCGGAAGAAGTGAAATGGCGTAATCACTTGCTGTTCGTCATCGTGACCGACATGAAAGGGATTCGCCATTCGCATCCTGAGTCCGATCAGATTGGCCGCCATTTCATCGGTAACGACCTCTACCCGGCGCTGATGGGCCTTGAGAACTCAGCGGTGAACCGAGGAGTGCTGGAACCCGCGCTGCGAGTCTTTGTCCCGGTCTTCGATCAGAGCGGCAAACAGCTGGGCGTTGTCGCCGTGGGGATATCGTTGACCAGCGTGCAGTCGCTGATCAATGAAAACCGCTGGATTATTCCGTGGACTATTCTTTTTGGAGCACTGGTAGGTTTGTTGGGCACCTATTTTCTGGTGAAAGCCCTCAAACGAATCATGCTCGGTTTCGAACCCTTCGAGATTTCAAATTTGTTTGAGCAGCGTAACGCCATGCTTAAGCAGATTAAGGAAGGGGTCATCGCGGTCGATACTGATTTACGCGTGACGATTGTTAACGATGAAGCCCAGCGTTTGTTCAGCCAGCATTCTGCCAGCAATGAGCTCACTATTGGCAGTACGATCAGCCGCTGGCCGGCGCTGATGAGTCTCGAAAAAGCCGTCAAATCCGGCAAGCCACAGCGAGACGAAGAGATCAATTTTAACGGCAACCAGCTACTGACCAATACGGTGCCGGTTGTGGTGAACGGCGAAACGATAGGCGCTATCGCCACGCTGCGGGACAAAACCGAGATCAGCCAGTTGGTGCAGCGCTTGACCGGAATGTCGTATTACGCCGACGCCTTGCGCGCGCAGTCTCATGAGTTCATGAACAAACTGCACGTCATTCTGGGTATGCTGCATTTGAAATACTACCCGCAGTTGGAAGAGTACATTCTCAAAACGGCGAACCATTATCAGGCGGAAATTGGCGCCATTATCCGTAAGATAAAATCTCCTGTGATCGCCGGATTTTTGCTCGGCAAGATCAACCGGGCGCGGGATTTAGGTATCAATCTGTCAATTAGCGAAGACAGTCTGCTGCCGGATACCGATGATGTGGAAGCGACGAACGAACTGATTACGGTTCTGGGGAACCTGATCGAGAATGCCTTAGACGCGATGACAGGTCTGGAAAACCGCGAGATTCGCGTGACGTTCCATCATAAAAAAGGACATCTGCACTGTATGGTCAGTGACGATGGCCCCGGTATACCGCTGGATATTCAGCAAAAGATTTACCAGGAAGGATTCTCGACCAAAGGCAGTGGACGCGGCATTGGCTTGTATTTGACTAAACAAAGTCTGGAAAAAATTGGCGGCACCATCGATCTCGATTCCGAACCCGAGGTGTATACCCAGTTTTTCGTGAATATTCCTTATAAAGCAAGGCAGATTGACCATGATTAATGTACTGATCGTTGACGACGATGCCATGGTGGCTGAGTTGAATAAGTGTTACCTGAATCAGGTTTCCGGATTCAACTGTTACGCTACTGTCTCCACGTTGCAGCAGGCCAGAAATCTGCTGATGCAGCCAGGTTGTGAAATCGATCTGGTGCTGCTGGATATTTACATGCAGCAGGATAACGGACTGGACTTATTGCCGGCTATCCGCGAATTCAGCGAGCACACTGACGTGATCATTATCTCGTCAGCCAGCGACGTCTACACCATCAAAAAAGCGCTGCACTACGGTGTGGTGGACTACTTGATCAAACCTTTCCAGTTTGCTCGTTTCGAGCAGGCCTTAACCGCTTACCGCGAAGAAGCAAACCTGCTCAAACACCGTGAATTCGTGGCGCAAACGGACATCGATAACTTGATCCGACGCACTAGCGGGAATCCTGTCGCCGAGCGTAAAAAGCTGCCTAAAGGGCTGACCAGTCTGACACTGCGCACCGTATGCGAGTGGATTGAAGGGAATCAGGGCGCAGAGTTCTCCACCGAGATGCTGGCCAATGCCATTGGCATCTCGCGCGTTTCCTGCCGTAAGTACCTCATCTATTTGGCGGACACCAGCATTCTCGCCACCAATATCCTGTACGGTTCGACGGGGCGTCCGGTGTATCTCTATCGTCTGTTGCCTGAAAAGCAGGATGCATTGCGCCAATACTGCGAATAAATCGTTATAACGCGGCAGCGCATGTCCTCTGGACGACTCATCAGTCGTCGTTCAGCCTGAACGGAACCGCGGCTCAACGAACAAAATGAAAATCCGCCACCTTAATGCGTTGGCGGATTTTTTTTGCCTTGTGTGTGACTCCGACTATAGCGATGGCGTGTATGGACGATGATGCAAAAAAAACCACCTGTCAGCGCAGGTGGTTTTTCTGTGAGCCGATGCCGACTAGACAAACAATCTCAGCAGCAGCGTTGCGCCGATAACGGTAGACGCTCCGCCAATACGCGTTGCGATTTGTGCGAACGGCATCAGTGACATGCGGTTAGAGGCGGAAAGGATGGCGACGTCGCCGGTGCCGCCAAGACCGCTGTGACAGGTGGTGACGATGGAAGACTCAATGGGATACATATTGAGATACGGTGCGACAAAGAAGCTGACCAGCGCCATGGAGATAACCACGGAACCACACACCAGGACATAGCCGACAGAGAAGACGGCGACAACGCTTTCCAGTGGGACATAAAGCATGCCGAGTCCAATCATCAGCGGCCATACCAGAGAGCTGGAGACAAATTTGTAAAAGCTGCTGGCGCCGGTTTCCATGCTGGAAGGAATGACGCGAGCGTATTTACAGATGACGGCGATCAGGATCATCAGAACGGGGCCGGGGATGTGTACGATTGTCTCCGCCAGACCACCGACGATAAAGAAAGCACAAATCAGCAGCAGTCCGCCGCCCATGAGTGTGAAGTCCACCGGTTTCGGTGTTTCTGTCACGTTGAAGATCTCATTGTCTTTATCGCTGCGGATCAGTCGGCCTTGGCCGTTAAGATCTTTGCGCGCCGTCCCCAGTTTGGCCAGCATGCCTGCGCAGATGATCGCGAAAATGTTGCCGACGACAGCGGCCGGGGCCAGTTGGGCCACATAGACGTCAGGAGACTGGCCCAGAATGGCGGAATATGCCAGGGAAAGCGGCAGAATACCTTCTCCGATACCGCCACCAATGATGGGAACGATGATGAAGAAGAAGGTGTGGTAGAGAGTATAACCGCACAGCTTTCCGACCAGCAGGCCGGTTGACACCGCCGTGACCGTACCGATCACCAGCGGAACGAACATTCGTACCATGCCCTGAATCAGAATGATGCGGTTCATGCCAAGAATACTGCCCACGACCAGACTGGCGATGACGAAATAGAGGAAGTTGGCCTCTTTCATCAGCAGGGTCACGGTATCCAGCGTAGTGTCATTAAAGAATTGGTAATAGACCAATACCGACGGCACGATCAGGCACAAAATTGCGGGGCCACCTATCTCTTTTAACACCGGAATATTGCGGCCGATGTGCGCGAGTAAAAAACCCATAGACATGATAACGGCGAAACCACCGATCATATTTCTGGGTAAAACACCGGTATAGGCGGCGACAAAAACAATGGCGGAAATGACAATAAAGAGAACTAAAGGGACGGAGCCAATCGTGGTTTTATTTAAACTACTCATAAAGCCAGGAGGCGGTGTGTTCACGAGGGTATCCTCACGGAGGATATCAGCATCAATTTTTTTCATTATATTCACCTTGTTGTGGTGGTAGGGCATACAAAGAACAATGGATAAATGTAAGATGTTAAATAATAAGTAGTTATTTTATTTTTTAGTCACACGCGTAATGTGAATGGGTATGGCATTTCGGATACTGGCATTGAATATCAGGCAATCTAGCATGGCTTATTGTTAAAAATAATAGCCATTCATTGAGTGCGTGATGTAATTGTGAACCAAACGGCACTTCCATTTTAAATAATTTAATTCTTAGTTTTGTAATTAAAATTAACTCAAGAGGGGAGGGGAAGTTATTTAATCGGGGAAGAGGTCTTTTATCCTAATATAATCGCGTGATAAAAATAACCAATGACGGATAAATAATAAAGCTGTCTCTTATACACA
>NZ_CAMKXG010000021.1 GCF_946477055.1 Lonsdalea britannica
CGTAGACGTCCCCAACGCCAGCCTGATGATTATTGAAAACCCCGAACGACTCGGTTTGGCGCAGCTTCATCAGCTACGCGGACGCGTAGGCCGCGGCTCGATCGCCTCCCACTGCGTGCTACTGTACAAATCGCCGCTCAGCAAAACTGCCCAGAAGCGACTGCAGGTATTACGGGATAGCAACGATGGCTTTGTGATCGCACAACGCGATCTTGAGATTCGCGGACCGGGTGAACTGCTAGGCACCCGTCAAACCGGCAGCGCCGAATTCAAGGTCGCCGATCTGCTGCGAGATCAGGCGTTGATACCACAGGTTCAACGGATTGCTCGCCATATTCATGAGCGCTACCCCGATCACGCGCAAGCGCTGATTGAACGCTGGCTGCCGGAAAGCGCTCGCTACACCAACGCCTGACCGTCGACGGCGATCACTTCCTTCCACATTCTCCTTGGCATTCGTGCATCAAGATGACATGCGCAACCGTTTGCTTTTATTAGGCAGATCATTAAAATGCGTTTTTTGTCGTTCTGGAGTGCCAACCGCCATGCGTATTCCCTCTGCCGAACCTTTGCGCCCGGAAGAACCCGCCGCTGCTCATCCACGCAGCGAACTCATCTACCGTCTTGAAGATCGCCCTCCATTGCCGCAAACGCTGTTTGCCGCCGGTCAGCATCTGTTAGCCATGTTCGTCGCCGTTATCACACCAGCATTACTGATCTGTCAGGCGCTCGGGCTACCTGCGCAAGATACGCAACACATTATCAGCATGTCGCTGTTTGCATCCGGTCTGGCCTCCATACTGCAAATCAAAACCTGGGGGCCTGTGGGTTCCGGGCTGCTATCGATTCAGGGCACCAGCTTTAACTTTGTAACACCGCTTATTATGGGTGGGTTGGCGTTGAAAAACGGCGGCGCAGATGTTCCCACCATGATGGCCGCGCTGTTCGGCACACTGATGGTCGCCTCTTGTACCGAGATCCTGCTATCCCGCGTTCTTCATCTGGCCCGGAGAATTATCACTCCGCTGGTTTCCGGCGTGGTCGTCATGATCATTGGCTTGTCGCTGATTCAGGTTGGGCTGACCTCAATTGGCGGTGGATTCGCGGCGCTGAACGACCACTCTTTCGGCGCGCCCAAAAATCTGCTGCTGGCAGGCGTGGTCCTACTGGTTATCATCCTGCTGAATCGCCAGCGTAATCCCTATCTGCGGGTCGCCTCACTGGTCATTGCTATGGCCGTCGGGTATCTGGTGGCATGGCTGATGGGGATGCTGCCGAAGGATATGTCCAGCACGACACAGTCCGCCATCATGGTGCCGACACCGCTGTATTACGGTCTGGGCTTCGACTGGAGCCTGCTCGTACCGCTGATGCTGGTATTTATGGTGACGTCACTGGAAACCATTGGCGACATCACGGCGACGTCCGACGTCTCTGAACAACCCGTCCGCGGACCGCTGTACATGAAACGCCTGAAGGGCGGCGTGCTGGCCAACGGACTGAACTCCATGCTTTCCGCGGTATTCAATACCTTCCCCAACTCCTGCTTCGGTCAGAACAATGGCGTAATCCAGCTGACCGGCGTCGCCAGCCGCCATGTCGGTTTCGTCGTAGCGTTAATGCTGATTGTGTTGGGCCTGTTCCCGGCCGTCAGCGGATTCGTTCAGCACATCCCGGAGCCAGTGCTGGGAGGCGCGACCATCGTGATGTTCGGTACGATCGCCGCCTCGGGCGTGCGCATTGTATCTCGCGAACCATTAAACCGCCGGGCGATCATGATCATCGCCCTCTCGTTGGCTGTGGGTCTGGGTGTGGCGCAGCAGCCGCTGATCCTGCAATTCGCGCCAGACTGGCTGAAAACCCTGCTATCTTCCGGCATCGCCGCGGGCGGGATCACCGCCATTGTCTTGAACCTGGTGTTCCCGCAAGAGCAAGAAGAAAAAGAATAGGGAGCCTGCTTCCAGATATTTCGTATTTACCGTGCTAATCAGGGTCCCATGATGCAACATCGGACCCTGATTCTTGTCAGGAGTATGATTACCGACTTGAGCCGCTGCAGACATTGCGGCATAACATTTCTATCCTCGACGACAGGCACGGACTGATACGATGAAATTTATCGGGAAACTACTCATCTCACTGCTGTTACTGACCCTTCTGGTTTTGGTGGCGCTTTATCTCGCGCTGCAGACCGAATGGGGGGCCAACTGGATCAGCCGTTGGGTTAGTCAACATACCGAATACAGACTATCGCTGAAAAAGGTGTCTCTCGATTGGACGTCACCCAGCGTATTCCAGCTCGCAGAGGTCTCTTTCGGCCGTGAAAATCAGCCGCCGACGTTAGTCGCCAAACAGGTCTCCGTCGGGCTCAGCGTCCGCCAAATTACCACGCCTTCTCATTTCGCCAGCCTGCAGTTGGAAGGCGGAACGCTCAATCTGAGTCAAACCGGTTACGCGTTGCCCTTTAAGGCTGACGTGTTGCAGTTCAAGGACATGGCGCTACAGGCGCAAGACGGCGACTGGCGGCTCAACGGACAGCAGATCAACGGCGGTATCACGCCGTGGGAGCCGCAGTCCGGTCATCTGCTGGGAAACAATGCGCGTTTCCAACTCAGCGCCCGCTCGCTGACGCTTAATGATATGCCCGCCAGTCAGGTGTTTGTTGAAGGCACATTCGCCAATCAGCGCCTGACGCTAAGCAACTTCGGCGCCAATGTCGCCCGGGGGGAGCTGACCGGCAGCGCGCAGCGCGCGGACGATGGCAACTGGGAGATTAATCGCCTCAGGTTGAGTAATGTGAGGCTGCAAACTTCGCGCTCCCTCTCCGATTTCTGGCGGCCTGCCGCACCGCTGCCCGCCATCAGCGTTGACCGTTTCGATCTGATAGACGCCCGCATCGAGGGGCCGGGCTGGGCCGCCAGCGATCTTGACGCCACACTGCAACACGTCACGTTCCAACAGGATAACTGGCAGAGTGAGGACGGCTCGCTGTCATTCAATGCATCCGATCTGATTAATGGCGATATGCATCTGATCGACCCGATTATCAATCTGGACCTGTCGGCCCAAGGGATCGCCATCCGCCAGTTCTCGACCCGTTGGGAAAGAGGGCTGCTGCGTGCCAGCGGCAACTGGCAGCGCAGCGACCACCGGCTGACGTTGGATGAGCTGGTTATCGCGGGAATGGAATACACCCTCCCGGGAGACTGGCGTCAACGCTGGCAGCAAACGTTGCCTTCGTGGCTGGAAGAGGTCTCCGTTAAAAAATTTACCGCCAACCGTAACCTGCTGATCGATATCAATCCGGACTTCCCGTTCCAGATAACCGCACTTGACGGCTATGGCAGCGACCTAGTGCTTGTCCGCCAGCACCAGTGGGGAGTTTGGCAAGGCTCGCTGAACCTGAACGCCAGCGATGCCACGTTCAATAAAGTCGATATTCGACGCCCGTCGCTGGCGTTGACGGCGGACAACGATCGGATCACGTTTACCGATCTCAGCGCCTTCACACCGGGCGGACTGTTGGAAGCAAAAGCCGTTATCGATCAGAACACTGCGCGTGAATTTACGTTGGATATGAATGCCAAATCGGCGGCATTCGACACGTTACTTCACTGGGGCTGGCCGACGCCGACTCGTATGCCATCGGGGAATCTCAATTTTCAGTTAAAGCTGAAAGGTCAGATGGCGAATGCCTCGCCGCTGAAACCCACCCTAAACGGCGTTTTGCAAGGAACAGACAGCGCTGGGCAACCGGTTTATCAACAGTTGCATCAGGGTATCCTGCAGGAAAGAGCCCCGACGCCCTAAAGTGAACGGGGCGATGGCAAGGAGAAGGCCGGATTCGCCATCCGGCCTTCAGTTATTCGTGAAGAGCGATTCCCGAAACTATCAATATCTGCGCCGTAAATCACTCAGTCGCCCGATAAACCCGAAGGCTCCAGAGGATCATCCGGTGTCGGCGGCAAGACCATATACACGCCTTCAAATAATGCTCCTTTTGCCCCTTCACCGAACAATTCGACGTTCAGATGCACCCTCGCCCGACGACCGCGGGCCAGCTTGTCCAGATCGCCGCTGAGCGAGCCAAGATTAGCCACCGCGCTGGGGCGGCCGGTGATTGGCGAGCTGTAACGAATATGCGCATCCGCCAAAACGATGGTGCCGCCCAACTGACGTTCCCGCAGCAGTAGCCAAATCAGCCCCCAGCCGGTCAAGGTTGCCAGAGAAAACAGGCTGCCAGCGAAGATGGTGTGATGGGGGTTCTGATTGACTGTTTCCGGCATCGTGGTGATAAATTTCTTGCCGGTGTACTGACTGATGCGCACCCCCATCTTTTCACTCAGGGGAATATGATCGTGCCAG
The DNA here is from genome assembly GCF_946477055.1 of Lonsdalea britannica. Lineage (GTDB taxonomy): Bacteria > Pseudomonadota > Gammaproteobacteria > Enterobacterales > Enterobacteriaceae > Lonsdalea > Lonsdalea britannica_A. Next base: position 4,366 of record NZ_CAMKXG010000021.1, read on the forward strand.
GCTTGTTGTAGCTGTCCGCACCAGTCGGGGCGATGCAAAATATCATCCAGCGTCGCCACCGGTTTAATCATCAGGAAATGCCGAATTGGCGTCGTCTGCGGCGTCGTGATCTCGCCCTGATCCACAAATCCCAGTTTGGCGAAAAAGGCTTTGGCCTCTTCACGCGCGCTACATACCACACGCTTAGCTCCCTCCTGACGCGCCACTGACTCCAGTGCCATCGCCAGCAAGGTGCCCAACCCTTTACGTCGAACAGCAGGGTGAACCGCCAGAAAACGGATAGAGGCCTCATTGTCGGCGTTGATGTAGAGCCGTCCCACGGCGACCAGGCGCCCCTGGACGTCAACGACGGTCTGATGATGCGCTAGCGAGTCATAGGCGTCGCGTTCGGAGCCTAACGGTTGTTGCAACGGCTTACGCAGCATCTCCCAGCGAAACTGGTAGTAGGCGTCCAGCTCTTTGGCGCTTTCCGGCACTCTCAAGTGATACATAAACAGCCTCGGTTAACCAAGAGATGGTTCGCGTTCTATGCCTGTAACCAGAAGGTCACCGGGCCATCGTTGACCAATTCAACCTTCATATCAGCGGCAAAACGGCCGGTTTCGGTGGTTATGCCCTGCTCCCGACATCGGCCGACAAAATAGTGATACAACCGCTCGGCTTCGGCAGGCGCGGCTCCACGCGAAAAACTAGGGCGCATCCCCCTCTTCGTGTCGGCCGCCAGGGTGAACTGCGATACCACCAGCAGGCTGCCGCCCGCCTGACGCACGTTCAGGTTCATCTTATCCTGCTCATCGCCGAAAATTCGGTACCCGATCACCCGTTCGCATAGCCGCTCGGCATTCTTTTCGTCATCGCCCTGCTCAACGCCCAGCAATACAAGCAATCCCGCATCGATTTTACCGATAACTTCATTATCCACGATGACGCTGGCTTTGGAGACGCGTTGAATTAACCCAATCATAAAAACGTTGCTGCTCCTGTCTGATACCGCATGGAAACGGCCTGGCGCTATTCATTCACCATGGCGGAATGAGAAGAAAAGAAGTCCGTCAGAACCTGACGATCGTTGACCTGAATGGCATGGATGCCCAACGCGGATGCCGCGGTGATATTGTCCGCATTGTCGTCGAAGAAGATGGCGTCTTTAGCCCGGTATCCTTCCTGCTGCAACACGTATTCGTAAATGCCGGCCTCGGGTTTACGCATGCCAAGCTCTTGCGACAGATACATGTGGTCGGCCGCCTGCTCTATCTCAGGATAAAGCGAAGACCACTGCTGATGATGCAGACGGTTAGTGTTCGAGAGCACCACAACACGCTGCCCGTCGCGCCGTAGCTGTTGCATGATATCCAGCACTTCAGGACGTACCCCGATAAAGATCGATTCCCAGCCTGCGGCAAACTGCTCAAAGCTGAGGGCAATCCCCATTTCGTGGCACAGCTCAGAGGCGAATGCCTCATCATCGATCTCGCCGCGCTCGTGTTGTTCAAACGCATGCCCCATAACGAAGCGTTCGCTCAGGCTAGCCAGGGGGACACCGCTAAGGTTGCTCCATACTCCCAGCACCCGTTTGAAATCGATATCAATGACGACGTTGCCCAAATCAAAGATATACAACATAGGTCCTCCTGATGAGTGAGTAGGCTTTCACTGTAACGGTAAAAGGGAGAACTGAACAGAGAAGATCGGAGGCCGAATACACCGCTTGCCGGTATGGTCTCACTGCGTGAAATCAGGATAACCGAATGAAAATAAATAAAAAAAGCCAGTCAGCTTTCGCTGGCTGGCTTTTTCTGAAACGAGACCGTCGTTACAGAAAAGACACTTAGTCTTCTTTGTTGGAGCGACCCGCGCGGCGGCGGTCGTTTTCGGTCAGGTGACGTTTACGCAGACGAACAGACGTCGGCGTCACTTCTACTAGTTCGTCGTCATCGATGAATTCCAGAGCCTGCTCCAGAGTCATCTTGACCGGCGGTACCAGCGTCGTGGCTTCATCCGTACCGGAAGCACGCATGTTGGTCAGTTTCTTACCGGTCAGGCAGTTCACGGTCAGGTCGTTAGAACGTGAGTGAATACCGATGATCTGGCCTTCATAAACTTCGGCGCCGTGACCCAGGAACAACTTACCGCGATCCTGCAAACCGTACAGAGCAAATGCGACCGCTTTACCCTGACCGTTAGAGATCAGTACGCCGTTCTGACGCTGACCGATATCACCCGGACGCACGTCATCGTAGTGGCTGAACGTGGAGTACAGCAGACCCGTACCAGACGTCATGGTCATGAATTCGGTACGGAAACCGATCAGACCGCGGCTTGGGATGACGTAGTCGAGACGAATACGGCCCTTGCCATCCGGAACCATGTCTTTCACGTCGCCTTTACGCTCGCCCATCGCCTGCATGACGGAGCCCTGATGCTGTTCTTCGATATCCAGCGTCACGTTTTCAAACGGTTCTTGGTTGCGACCGTCGATCACGCGGTTGATAACTTTCGGACGTGAAACGGCCATTTCGAAGCCTTCACGACGCATGTTTTCAATCAGGACGGACAGGTGCAGCTCACCACGACCGGATACGCGGAACGCATCCGCATCTTCAGTCTCTTCAACGCGCAGCGCAACGTTGTGGATCAGTTCTTTGTTCAGACGCTCAAGGATCTGACGCGACGTCACGAACTTACCTTCTTTACCGCAGAAAGGAGACGTGTTGACGCAGAAGAACATAGTCACGGTCGGTTCGTCGACGCTCAGCGCAGGCAGCGCTTCAACGTTAGCCGGATCGCAAATGGTATCGGAAATGTTCAGCTCGCCCAGACCGGTGATAGCAATGATATCGCCCGCTTCAGCCAACGTGGATTCGATACGCTCCAGACCCATGTGGCCCAGGACTTTACCGACTTTACCGTTACGCGTTTTGCCTTCGCTGTCGATGACAGTAACCTGCTGGTTAGGCTTAACAACACCACGTTTGATACGACCGATACCGATAACACCAACGTAGTTGTTGTAGTCCAGCTGGGAGATTTGCATCTGCAGCGGGCCATCACGGTCTACTTTCGGCGCTTCAACGTGTTCGATGATCGCTTCAAACAGCGGGGTCATGTCGCTGGCCATATCGGAGTGATCCAGACCTGCGATACCGTTCAACGCGGAAGCGTAAACGATCGGGAAGTCCAGTTGCTCGTCAGTGGCATCCAGGTTTACGAACAGGTCGAAGACCTGATCGACAACCCAGTCAGGGCGTGCGCCCGGACGGTCAACCTTGTTGATGACCACGATCGGCTTCAGACCATTGGCAAATGCTTTTTTGGTCACGAAACGGGTCTGCGGCATCGGGCCATCCATTGCATCAACGACCAGTAGCACCGAGTCGACCATCGACATAACACGTTCTACCTCACCGCCGAAGTCGGCGTGTCCTGGGGTATCAACGATGTTGATGCGGTAGTCTTTCCAATTGATGGCGGTATTTTTAGCGAGGATGGTGATCCCACGCTCTTTCTCCAAATCGTTGGAGTCCATAACACGTTCGGTGGCTTCACTACGTTCATCAAACGTACCGGACTGTTGTAGCAGCTTGTCGACCAGGGTGGTTTTCCCATGGTCAACGTGCGCAATAATAGCGATGTTACGCAAATTTTCGATCACAGCTTTGCCTCAGGCATTTAGAAATAGCGCGCTATTGTACACGGATTAATCGAGGGACTAAACAGGATCACAAACATCTCTTGCAAACAACCTCACATTGAGGAGGTTGTGATCCCTTTCACGGTGCAATTGCGCTACAAACACATTGAAGAGCACCAATGTGGTGCTAACAATGCAAAATAAAGCACTATTTTGGTGCAGATTACTATATTGGTGCAGTCGAAGACCACTTAGAAAACCAGAGAATGGGCTCTCAGGCACAAATACTAAAGTTGGCACAGATTTAGCTATAGTCTACGTACGGTAACAACAACATTCCACAACGATATTCGTTCCACGACGATAAATGATATAACCCGGGAGAACCAAGTATGTCAGTTGAACACGTTTTGACGCTGCTGAAAGAACATGAGGTGAAATTCGTCGACCTTCGTTTCACCGATACTAAAGGTAAAGAGCAGCACGTCACGATCCCTTCCCATCAGGTAGATTCAGATTTCTTCGAAGACGGCAAAATGTTCGATGGTTCTTCTATCGGCGGATGGAAAGGCATCAACGAATCAGACATGGTGTTAATGCCTGACGTCACAACCGCCGTTCTCGACCCGTTCTACGAAGAGTCCACGCTGATCATCCGCTGTGACATCCTCGAGCCAGGCACCATGCAGGGCTACGATCGCGACCCGCGTTCCATCGCCAAACGCGCAGAGGACTTCCTGAGCTCTTCCGGCATCGCGGATACCGTACTGTTCGGGCCAGAACCTGAGTTCTTCCTGTTTGATGACGTTCGCTTCGGCAGCAGCATCTCCGGCTCCCATGTGACTATCGACGATATCGAAGGTGCCTGGAACTCTAGCAAAGAATACGAAGGCGGCAACAAAGGCCACCGTCCGTCCGTGAAAGGCGGTTACTTCCCGGTTCCTCCTGTCGACTCTTCTCAGGACATCCGTTCCACCATGTGTCTGACCATGGAACAGATGGGTCTGGTGGTTGAAGCCCACCACCACGAAGTCGCGACTGCGGGTCAAAACGAAGTGGCTACTCGCTTCAACACCATGACCAAGAAAGCCGACGAAATTCAGATTTACAAATACGTCGTCCACAACGTTGCCCACGCTTTCGGTAAAACCGCAACGTTCATGCCGAAACCGATGTTCGGCGACAATGGCTCTGGTATGCACTGCCACATGTCTCTGTCCAAAGACGGCGTAAACCTGTTCTCCGGCGACAAATACGGCGGCCTGTCCGAAATGGCGCTGTACTACATCGGCGGCGTTATCAAACATGCGAAAGCTATTAACGCACTGACCAACCCGGCGACCAACTCGTACAAACGACTGGTTCCTGGCTATGAAGCACCGGTCATGCTGGCATACTCCGCGCGTAACCGTTCTGCCTCCATCCGTATCCCGGTGGTCGCAAGCCCTAAAGCGCGCCGTATCGAAGTCCGCTTCCCGGATCCGGCAGCCAACCCGTACCTGGCTTTCACTGCACTGCTGATGGCCGGCCTGGACGGTATCATCAACAAGATCCATCCTGGCGATGCCATGGATAAGAACTTGTACGATCTGCCGCCTGAAGAAGCGAGTGAAATCCCAACCGTAGCAGGCTCACTGGAAGAAGCGTTGAATGCGCTGAACGAAGACCGTGAGTTCCTGACCCGCGGCGGCGTATTCACCGAAGACTCCATCGATGCTTACATCGAACTGCGTCGTGCGGAAAACGACCGTGTTCGTATGACTCCGCACCCGGTAGAGTTCGAACTGTACTACAGCGTGTAAGTATTCGCGCAATGACGGCAGCCCGAATAATAACGATGTTGAAGCTGCCGTCACCGACAAGATTTCTTGTTTATTTTGTTGCCGTGGAAACTTTTCAGCCCATCTTCGGATGGGCTTTTTTCTCCGCGCGGCATCGTACGGTTGCTAAGCAATATTTATCAATCCAGAATGTAACGCACTAAAAAAGTGCAGGAGTCTGCGTTATGGCAACAGGCACGCTGCCCGATGCTGGGCAGATCCTCAATTCTTTAATTAACAGCATCCTATTGCTGGATAAAAATCTGGCGATCCATTATTCCAACCCAGCAGCGCAACAACTACTGGCGCAAAGCTCGCGGAAACTATCGGGAACGCCATTGCCTGAACTGCTTGGTTATTTCTCGCTAAATATTGATTTGATGCTGGACAGCCTCAACTCCGGACAGGGCTTTACGGATAACGAAGTCACCATCGTGGTGGATGGCAGAGCCCACATCATGTCGCTGACGGCGCAGCGTATTCAGAATGATTATATTCTGATGGAAATGGCGCCGATGGATAACCAGCGCAAACTCAGCCAGGAGCAACTGCAACACGCGCAGCAGCTGGCGGCACGAGATTTGGTTCGTGGTCTTGCTCACGAAATTAAAAACCCACTGGGAGGCTTGCGAGGCGCAGCGCAGCTACTGTCCAAAGCACTGCCCGACCCGTCATTGACGGAATATACCAAGGTCATTATCGAACAGGCGGATCGCCTCCGTAATCTGGTTGATCGCCTGTTAGGGCCGCAGCAGCCAGGGCTGCACGTCACACAAAGTATTCATCAGGTCGCGGAGCGCGTCTTCCAGCTGGTTTCACTGGAAAAAGCCGATAACGTCACGCTGGTCAGGGATTACGACCCCAGCCTGCCGGAACTGATGCACGACCCGGATCAGATTGAACAGGTCCTGCTGAATATCACCCGCAACGCACTGCAAGCGTTGGGTGAAGAAGGTGGTTCCATCACAATCCGTACCCGCACGGCCTTCCAGCTCACGCTGCACGGCGTCCGCTATCGTTTAGTGGCCCGTATCGATATTGAAGATGATGGCCCGGGTGTCCCCGCCCATTTACAAGATACCCTGTTTTATCCGATGGTGAGCGGACGCGAAGGGGGCACCGGACTAGGACTGTCGATCGCCCGTAATCTTATCGATCAACACTCCGGTAAAATTGAATTTAACAGTTGGCCAGGTCACACCGAATTTTCGGTCTATCTGCCCATCCGCCAGTGAGGTCCATGATGCAACGAGGGATAGTCTGGATTGTCGACGACGATAGCTCCATCCGCTGGGTGCTTGAACGCGCGCTCACAGGAGCCGGCTTAACCTGCGCGACGTTTGACAACGGGAATCAGGCATTAAACGCATTATCTACGCAAACACCGGATGTGCTGCTTTCCGATATCCGTATGCCGGGAATGGACGGGCTGGCCCTGCTGCAACAGATTAAACAGCGCCACCCCATGCTGCCGGTCATTATTATGACGGCGCATTCCGATTTAGATGCGGCCGTCAGCGCCTATCAGCAAGGGGCCTTCGACTACCTGCCCAAACCGTTCGATATCGATGAAGCGGTTGCACTGGTCGAACGCGCCATCAGCCACTACATGGAACAGCAGCAACCGGTCCGTAATCAGCCTATCAGCGGGCCGACGACGGATATTATCGGGGAAGCGCCCGCAATGCAGGACGTTTTCCGGATCATCGGACGTCTTTCGCGCTCTTCCATCAGTGTCTTGATCAACGGGGAATCCGGTACGGGTAAAGAACTGGTCGCACATGCGTTGCACCGCCACAGCCCTCGCGCCAAAGCCCCCTTCATCGCGTTGAATATGGCCGCCATCCCCAAGGATTTGATCGAATCAGAGCTGTTCGGCCATGAGAAAGGCGCCTTCACCGGCGCGAATCAGATTCGTCAGGGCCGCTTTGAGCAGGCCGATGGCGGCACGCTGTTTCTGGATGAAATCGGCGATATGCCGTTGGATGTGCAGACTCGACTGCTGCGCGTACTGGCTGATGGGCAGTTCTATCGTGTAGGCGGGTATGCGGCGGTCAAAGTTGATGTCCGGATTATTGCGGCAACCCACCAGAATTTGGAACTACGAGTACAGGAAGGCAAGTTTCGCGAAGATTTGTTCCATCGCCTGAACGTCATTCGTGTACATCTGCCGCCGCTGCGGGAGCGTCGAGAAGACATTCCTCGCCTCGCTCGCTACTTCCTGCAGGCGACCGCCAAGGAGCTGGGGGTTGAACCGAAGAACCTGCATCCCGAGACAGAAGCGGCGCTAACGCGTCTGCCGTGGCCCGGCAACGTCCGCCAGCTGGAGAACACCTGCCGTTGGTTGACCGTCATGGCTGCGGGTCAGGAAGTGCTGATTCAGGATTTACCGCCGGAGCTATTTGAAACCACCGCGCCTGACGCCACGGTACATGTTCAGCCCGACAGCTGGGCAACCCTGCTGGCGCAATGGGCTGACCGGGCGTTACGTTCCGGTCATCAAAACCTGTTGGCGGAAGCCCAGCCGGAAATGGAGAGAACACTGCTGACGACCGCGCTACGCCACACGCAGGGGCATAAACAGGAAGCCGCGCGTCTGTTGGGCTGGGGGCGTAATACGCTCACGCGCAAACTGAAAGAGTTGGGGATGGAGTAGTCGTATTGCCGCTCATCTTATCGGCTTTTAAGTCTATCGGGGGAGCGGAAAAGGAACATCTCAGCGCAGGTATCATTGTCGTCATTTTATACTTTACATGATCATCACTAGCAGTATGATCACTGCGCTGACAGGAGAATGTAACCATGCTGGAATCACTTTTTTCGGCGTTGTCACACGGCGCTGAAATGGGCAATGCGGTGGGACACTCCCCGCAGACGGCCATCGCAGCCGTGTTGTGTGCCGCCTTGATTAACTTTTTTAGCTGATCCCGCAGGTCATCATCGTGGGTTCACGCTGGCAGGAAAGATAAAAACAGCCGCTAAGCGGCTGTTTTTATTTCTATCAGGACTTATATCACTCGAGAGAACTGGCGAGTGCGCATCTTACTGCGCAGATAGATGTCGAAACACATGCAAATATTTCGGATCAGCAAGCGTCCCTTCGGGGTCACAATCAGCTCCCGAGACGTCACCTCAATCAGACCATCCGCCGCCATCGGCTCCAGCAAGGTCAGATCCTCAGAAAAATAATCATCGAAATCAATCTGATAATCCGTCTCTATCGCAGCATAGTTCAGCCGAAAGTTGCAGATAAGTGTTTTAATGACGTCCCGACGAAGGCAATCGTCACGCGTCAGCTGCACGCCGCGCCACAGCGCGTTGCCCTGGGTCTGCACCTGAGTGTAATAGTCCTTCAAGACCTTCTGATTCTGAGCATAACTATCACCGATCATACTAATCGCGGAAACGCCCATCCCCAGCAAATCGGTGTCGCCCTGCGTCGTGTAGCCCTGAAAGTTTCGATGCAGCTTCCCTTCGCGCTGCGCCACCGCTAACTCATCGTCGGGACGCGCGAAATGGTCCATACCAATGAACTGGTAGCCCGAGGCGGTCAGGTCATGAATCGTCTGCTGTAAAATATCCAGCTTCTGCTCGGCGCCAGGCAAATCCGCCTCTTTTATTTTCCGCTGCGCGGCAAATAGCGTCGGGAGGTGGGCGTAGTTGAACACGCTCAACCGGTGCGGACCTAACTCCGCCACGCGTTTCAGCGTATAGGCGAAACTCTCCGGCGTCTGTTTTGGCAGGCCGTAAATCAAATCGATGTTGGTGGAGGTGAACCCAAGCGCCTTGGCCCGTTCGATCAGGGCAAAGATAAACGCTTCATCCTGCTCACGATTGACCAATCGCTGAACCTCTTTATTGAAATCTTGTACCCCCATGCTCAGGCGGTTAAACCCTTCCTGATGCAGGTGATCCACGATATCCAACTCGATTTCACGCGGGTCTATCTCTAGCGACATCTCCGCATGAGCGTCAAACGTAAACTGCTCGCGCAACAGCGCCATTAACCGAGTGATTTGTTTTGCATTCAGAAACGTCGGGGTTCCGCCGCCCCAATGCATTTGAGTCACGGTACGTCCGGCGAACAGAGGCGCCCGCTGACGAATTTCCTGTTCAAGAACATCCAGATACTCGTCCGCCTTATGCAACTGACGCGTCACCAGCTTGTTGCATCCGCAGAAATAGCACAGACGATGGCAAAACGGGATGTGGATATACAGAGAAAGCGGGCGCTCGGGGTAACGAGCGGCCGCTTGCAGAAAAGCGGATTCATCGTAGCTTTCGGTGAATTCCAGCGCGGTAGGGTAAGACGTATAGCGGGGACCGGAATAGTTATACTTTTGTATCAGCTCCAGATCCCAATCGATGCTCGTTCCAGACATATTGCTGCTTACTCCTTGCGGTATCGTTTATTGCCTGACCGTCTCTGCGGTATTGGCTGCTGTCGGGAAGACAAGCTGCGTCGCAGCAATCGCGTCTTTCTGTTCGACAGACACCACAGTTTAGCCAACAGGCTCAGCAAAAAACACATAACCAGCAAGGTTAAAATCAGAAACAGCCCTTTAAGCATCAATAACCGTCTTTGGGATTATTACGCTTGAGCAACTGCAGCATATCTTCCTGAGGTTCTTCTTCATCGTCCTCGTCATCACCGAGTTCAATGCCCAGCTGCTCCATCAGTGCATCGATGCGGTCGAGCTTCTCGTCAACCCAGGACTGATCTTTCACTGAAAGCGTTTCCCCTTTCTCGAGCAGATCCAGCAGTTCGTCCAGTCGCGGATCGTTTTCCAGCATTTCCAATTCAGCTTCTGGCGACAGTGTGACTTTTTTCTCCAGTTCCGGTTCAGGAATAGAGGAAACTGGCGCGGCGTCAGCCGTGGTCAGTGGGATCTTTTTCTTGCTGCCAATACGCGGATCGACAACTTTTCCCAGCCCGGAGGACGCTTTGTTATCGTTTCCACCTTGGGCGCGACTTCCCGCAGCCAGTCCACGACGTTTTTTCTGACGCTTGCGTGCACGAGCTTCGGTATCCAATTCTTCACGGGTTTTTCTTTTGATTTTAGGTTTGGCGGCCTTACCGCCCGGCCGTTTGAATGGCTGTTTCATGGCATCGCTCTCAGATTATTAAGAATGTAGGGAATTGCGGCGGAATCTAGCAGAAAGCGTACGAATAAAAAAGCACCCAACTTCACGGAAGAGGCTTTTATTTTTTCACAATATTACGCTGACGTCGTCAAAGTGACGATACAGATAAAGACCACAGCCACGGCAAGTTACAGGTATAATCGCTGAGTAACTATTAATCCAGACAGAGACGAAGATTGTGACCCATCAATACAACTACCAGGTGACCCATTTCGTTACCAGTGCCCCGGACATTCGCCATTTGCCCGCAGATAGCGGTATTGAAGTCGCCTTTGCTGGACGTTCAAACGCCGGAAAGTCCAGTGCTCTTAATACGCTAACCAATCAAAAAAGCCTGGCCAGAACCAGTAAAACCCCTGGGCGTACTCAGCTGATCAACCTGTTTGAGGTGGTCGACGGCGTACGACTGGTGGACTTGCCCGGCTACGGCTACGCGGAAGTGCCGGAAGAAATGAAGCGGAAATGGCAGCGCGCTCTGGGCGAATATCTGCAGAAACGTCAATGCCTGCAGGGATTGGTGGTGCTGATGGATATCCGTCATCCGCTCAAGGATCTCGACCAGCAGATGCTGGAGTGGGCGGTTGCTGCGGAACTGCCGGTGCTGGTCTTGCTGACTAAAGCGGACAAGCTAGCTCAGGGCGCGCGCAAAGCGCAGCTGAACATGGTGCGTGAAGCCATACTGCCGCTGATGGGCGATATTCAGGTGGAAACGTTCTCCTCCCTGAAAAAGAGCGGCGTAGATAAGCTGCGCGAAAAACTGGACAGCTGGTTCAACGGAACCCCGTACGAAGACTTTCCTGAACAGGGCGAGTAATCCCCTGATATCACGGGCGTAAAGCCCGTCGACATGACGACCCATCGCGGTCAGAATTTCAGCGCCCCAATAAAAAACGCCCCGCTCGGAAAACCGAGCGGGGCGGCTAATATTCAGCCAAATCCGATTACGTGAAGTAAAAGGTCTGAAAGATAGAACATCTTACCTCTGTACCCTACGGAAACAACTCTACCCTATTTTTTTATGCCTACAAAGATTTTTTTGTTGTTTACTTTCACGCTTTGCGTAAAGCATCGCCATAAAAGTGGACATCGCCGCACGATCTTGTAGCTTAATTACAAAACGGGCCATTTTCTGATGAAATTGACTCAAGTTTGTCAATCGATGTACTAGATAACACGATGAATTACGGACGTTAATTAGGCAGGATTTGCCTGTCCCAGATCACTCCTGGGGCAGGCAGAATCGAACAGTTTTAGACAGGAAAGAGAGATGTATTAGTGTGCCTGATCCCAGTTAATACCGGTTCCCACATCCACCCGTAGCGGCACATCCAGTTTCATACATCCTTCCATCAAGGCTTTGATTTTCGCCTTGGATTGCTCCAGCACGGAGTCGTGCACTTCGAACACCAATTCATCGTGAACCTGCATGATCATGGTCACCAGCGGTTCATCCTGTTGCTGCAGCCAACCGTCGATGGCGATCATCGCTTTCTTGATGATGTCCGCCGCCGTCCCCTGCATTGGCGCGTTGATCGCCGCACGTTCCGCCGCCTTACGGCTCATGGCATTTCGGGCGTTGATCTCCGGCAGATAGAGGCGTCGACCATCCAGCGTAGAAACATAACCCTGTTCAGCCGCCTGCTCACGCGTACGCTCCATATACTCCTGCACACCCGGATAACGCTCGAAGTAGAGATTCATGTATTTCTGAGATTCGTTACGCGGAATATTGAGCTGTCGAGACAGACCAAAGGCGCTCATACCATAAATGAGACCAAAGTTTATCGCCTTGGCACTGCGGCGCTGCTCGGACGTCACTTTATCCAACGGAGAGCCAAAGACTTCCGCCGCCGTGGCGCGGTGAATATCCAGCCCTTCGGAGAAGGCCCGCAGTAGTCCGGCATCCCGTGAAAGATGGGCCATGATACGCAGTTCGATTTGTGAATAGTCCGCCGCGACAATGCTGTAGCCTTCGCGAGCGACAAACGCCTGGCGGATACGTCGTCCTTCCTCGTTGCGCACCGGAATGTTTTGCAGGTTCGGATCGCTGGAAGACAACCGACCGGTCGCCGTCACCGCCTGATGATAAGACGTGTGTACCCTTCCCGTCAGCGGGTTGATCATCACCGGCAGCTTATCGGTATAGGTGGATTTCAGCTTCGACAAACCGCGATACTCGAGAATCAGCTTCGGCAGCGGGTAATCCAACGCCAGTTCAGCCAGCACTTCTTCGTTGGTGGACGGCGCCCCTTTCGGGGTTTTCTTCCTGACGGGCAGCTGCAATTTTTCATACAAAATGTGCTGCAACTGCTTGGTAGAGGCAAGGTTGAAAGGCTCGCCAGCCAGCTCATGTACTTCAACCTCAAGCTCCGCCAGCCGCTTCGTTAACTCTTTGGAGTGCTCGGCAAGAATGCCTGCATCAATCAATACGCCATTGCGCTCCATGCGCGACAAAATCGGCACTAGCGGCATATCAATGTTGTCGAAAACGTTTCGTAGCTCAGGCTCTTTTTCCAGTTTTTCCCACAGCTTCTGGTGCAAATGCAGCGTCACATCGGCATCTTCCGCCGCATAGACCGCCGCCTGCTCCAGCGGAATTTGATTAAAGGTAAGCTGGTTTTTGCCTTTGCCGGCGATCTCTTCAAACGAGATAGTTTTATGCTGCAGGTAACGTGATGCCATGCTGTCCATATCATGACGGCCGCCCACGCTATCCAGCACGTAAGATTCCAGCATCGTGTCGAACGCCATACCCTGCAACTCGATGTTGTAGCGGGCCAGCACGCCGCGGTCATACTTCAGATTCTGACCAACTTTCAGTACGGCAGGATCTTCCAGCAGCGGCTTAAGCAGTTCCAACGCTCTGCCGCATGTCATCTGTTCCGGGGCATCCAAATAATCGTGACCCAACGGCAGATAGGCGGCCTCGCCCGGCTTATCAGAGAATGAGATACCGACCAGATTGGCGCTCAACGTGTCCAGACTGTCGGTTTCAGTATCGAATGCAAAAACGTCGGCAGACTTCAGACGGTCAATCCACGTCTCAAGCGTCTTCTCATCCAGAATAGTGACATAGCCTTCCTGCGACAGCGCGCTCTCAACCGCTGCCGCACTTTTTTCTTCGACTACTGCGGGTTTGTTTTTCGCTGCGACCGGACTCTTTTTGCCCTGCAACCAGACGCCTGATTCCAGTTCAATCTGCCAACGCCGGAACTCATAATGCTTGAACAGCTCACTCAGCTCGTCCACTTGCGGTTCGGTGACCGCCAGCTGTTCACAGCTCAGCTCCAGCTCAACGTCAGTTTTGATGGTAGCCAACTGGTAAGAGAGGTAAGCCACCTCTTTATGCTGTTCCAGTTTAGCTGCCATGGTTTTAGCGCCGCGGAAGGAAAGATCGGCGATTTTATCCAGATTGGCGTAGAGCGTGTCCAAACCGCCCAGCCCTTGCAGCAGCGCCTGCGCCGTTTTCTCACCCACGCCCGGCACACCGGGAATGTTATCGGAGGCATCGCCCATCAACGCCAGGAAGTCGATCATCAGTTCCGGCGGAATACCATATTTATCACACACTTCCTGAGGACCCAGGATAGCGTTGTTCATGGTGTTGATCAGGGTGATGTTAGGAGTCACCAGCTGTGCCATATCTTTATCGCCGGTGCTGATCAGCACCGGCGTCGACTTCAACTCCGCCTGCTGAGCCAACGTGCCGATGACATCGTCCGCTTCCACGCCGGAAACCGCTAACAGCGGCAGGCCCATCGCCCTGACCATTTTATGCAACGGCTCGATCTGAGCCCGCAGGTCATCCGGCATCGGGGGACGATGAGATTTGTAATGTTCAAACAGCTCATCACGAAAGGTTTTTCCTTTCGCATCAAACACAACCGCAACGTGGCTGGGATGATATTGAAGCAACAGGCTGCGCAGCATGTTCAGCACGCCGTACATCGCCCCGGTAGGTTCGCCCGCACTGTTCGTCAGCGGAGGAAAAGCGTGATAGGCGCGGTATAAGTAAGATGAACCGTCGACGAGAATTAAAGGGTTGTCTGCTATTTGAGCCATAATCTGTTTCAATTGTTATTTCCAGCCATCATATAAGCATGCCATAGGTGGCAGGAAGAGACGAATAATAACGCGTAAATACGGCAACGCTTTCGTGACGTATCGCAGAAATTCCTGTGGATAAGTTTGTGTATAGAAATACTTAAATAATTAACAGGAGAATAAATGTCGCGAGGGGTAATTAAATTATTAAGCAAAATCAGTTAACTAAAATAGAAAATCGTATTCACTTGTCGTTAACGGAAAACATAAGATTTGTGGATACCTATGAAAATGAAATTCAATTTCACGCGGTTATTTTCGCCAAAAGATTCGCTTTCAGAAAAAACGACGCCATACGGCTCTCACCTTATGGCGTCGATTTAAATTACTTTTTAGAAATCAGGAATTTCACGACATCAGCATATTGCTGGACGTAAACGTCCATTGAGCTGGTATCCAGACCATCATTCTTAACCATATATTTGCCGTTCACAAACAGAGACGGAACGCCGCGCAGCTGTAGGTCCGCCGCCGCTTTTTGCTGCTGAACTACCAGAGATTTGACGACGAAACTATTGAGCGCGCTGTCGTATTCTTCGCCTTTAACGCCAGCAGAGATGAAGACGTTACGAATATCTTCCGGTTTCTGCACCGTCTGGTTTTTCTGTACCGCATCGAACATGAGCGGGCTGATTTTATCTTCAACGCCCAGAGCGATAGCCACAGCCCACGCTTCCGTCAGGTTTTTTCCCAAATCCCCCAGGAAATCCACGTGGTACTTAACCATTTTAGTGCCAGCTGGCAACCCTTTCTGTATCGCGTCAGGGATGTGATAAATCTGGGAAAACTGATAGCAGTGTGGGCAATAGAAAGAGAAAAATTCCAGGACCTGCGGCTCCTGCGTCGCGGGTCTATCCAGCGTGACAAACTGTTTTCCCTCGGTGAAATCCGCCGCGGAAGCACTGAACGCCATGATGACACCAATCAGTGTTAGCCATACTTTCTTCATATCACTTTTTTCTCCGTTAACTTTAGTACATCGGCGTCAGCTGCAAAGGCGGTTCCCGCAACAGCTTAACCTGTTCGACAAAGGTGGAGGCTTGTTTCGACCAGAAATCGGCATCCTGCATCCAGGGAAAGCTCCTTGGAAACGCAGGGTCTTGCCAACGACGGGCAACCCAGGCCAGATAGTGAATCATTCTCATCGCCCGCAGCGGCTCGACGAGTGCCAGTTCCTTCTCATCAAAAGAAGAAAACTCGCTGTAAGCTTCCAACAGAATATCCAACTGGATTCGTTGCTCGCGCCGTTCACCGTGCAAAAGCATCCACAAATCCTGAATGGCGGGTCCGTTGCGGGCATCATCTAAATCGACGAACAAAGGGCCGTCACGCCACAGAATGTTGCCGGGATGGCAATCTCCGTGCAGTCGGCCCGACGTCCAGTCGTCATGCCAGCAGCGCTTCACTTCTTGAATCAGACGTTCAGTCGAGTTCAGAAAGGTTTCCCGCAGCGAAGCCGGTATCAAAGCGCATCGGGATAACTCGTCAAACGGCTCATACAGATACTCCTGTAGGCCGATAGTCGGCCGCGCGGCGAAATCGTGTTTACGACCGGTTTGATGAATTCGTCCCAAATAACGACCAACCCCTTCCAGCTGGTCGTCGTTATCCATTTCATACTGCCTTCCCCCTACGCTGGGAAAGACGGTGAAGAAAAAGCCATCATGCTCATGCAAGGTCTCCCCCTGCAGGGCCAAAGGCGCAACAACCGGCACTTCGTCCTGCGCCAGTTCAGCAGCAAACTGATGTTCTTCGACGATCTGAGCCTTGCTCCAACGCTGAGGACGATAGAATTTGACCACGTAACGCTTACGATCTTCATCGCTAAGCTGGTATACCCGGTTTTCGTAGCTATTAAGCGCAATTAATCCGGAGTCGACGCGGATACCCGTAGACCATAGCGCATCCATGATGACGTCGGGCGACAGGGTATGAAAATTGAAAACAGCATCATGCATTGCGTTTAACGCTCCCGTTGCAAAAGGCGTACGCGCGCATCGACGCGAAAAACAAGCTTTTCATTAGTCTTTGATGACTCCGCGGGCCCGCAGGATCGCCGTTTTGAAATCCACTTCTACGTCTTTCTGCAACCCGGGGATCGGTTGATCTTGGTTGGAGCCACGCATTTTCAAATGGTAGATAAGGATATCATCAGTCAGATCGCCTAGCGCCCCCTCAAACCCTGCTTCCTTTGCAAGTTTTTGTAAAAATTCCATCAAATTCAAATCGGGTTCCTGCTGCCAGGCCGGGTGCAACAGTTCAACTAACTCATTCACGCGATGACATTTCATGGTCGGTTCTCCATACTCAACGTTAATAGTAGTGTACTTAGTATGAGGAAAGCGCTTGGCGTTACGCCATCGTTTTCCCTCAGTCAGCATCATTTATTTTCAGGTCAAAACATCATGATCACGGGAATCATTCTGGCTGGCGGACAGTCCTCGCGGATGGGCGGCCACGATAAAGGCCTGCTCCAGCTGAAGGGCATACCGCTGTATCAACACGTTTTAACACGGCTGGTCAGCCAGGTGGATAACGTACTCATCAATGCCAACCGACACCATGAACGTTACCAGCAAAGCGGGTATCCGGTGATCGGTGATATTAACCGTCAGTTTGCCGGACCATTAGCCGGGATGTATACGGGATTAGCCATCATGGAAACCGAATGGGCGCTTTTTGCTCCCTGTGATGTGCCAGCGCTACCGTTAAATCTCGTCTCTCGTTTACAACAGCACATCGGTCATCATCCGGCGGCCTATGCGACCGATGGCGAACGCGACCATCCGACGTTACTTCTTATCAATAAAAGCCAGACCCGAGCGCTTGAGGCCTTCCTGTCTAAGGGCGAGCGCAAACTGATGCTGTTTCTCAATCACATTGATGCCCGCCCCGTGTCGTTCAGCGATCAACCTCTGGCATTTCGTAATCTTAATACGCCAGAAGAAATTGCTGATTGGCGAGAGGACCCAAAAGATGACTAGCGCCGTGCCGCTTCTGGCGATTGCCGCGTACAGCGGTACAGGAAAAACGACATTATTAACGCAGTTAATCCCCCTACTTAAAGCATCTGGTATTCGCGTTGGCATGATTAAACATACGCACCACGAGATGGATATCGATACTCCGGGGAAAGATAGTTATCGCCTCCGCAAAGCAGGCGCTGATCAGACGCTGGTCGCGAGCGCCAAACGCTGGGCATTGATGACGGAGACACCGGACCAGTCGGAACCCGATCTTGCGTGGCTGGCTAGCAGAATGGATCATTCAAAGCTCGATCTGGTGCTGGTCGAAGGCTTTCGCCACGAGAAGATCCCCAAAATCGTCCTGTATCGACAGGCATCGGGTCATGACATGGCGGATTTGATCGATGATGACTCTCTGGCGATCGCCAGCGATGTGCCCTTAAACGTCTCTTGCCCTCAACTCGATCTGAATCACCCTCCCGCTATCGCCGCATTTATATGCCAATGGCTTGATGCCCAATAGTCTTGGATATGAGTGTTCCAGCCGGCAGCTCTTGATGAATGGCTTAATCAGAAAACAGTCAACGCCGTCATGTATCAAGTTTATCGGGGCCATGGAATTTAAGAGTCGGCTAACCCTCCAGATTTTAGCCCGTGCTTAATGCACCAGGGATTAGAGAGGATCGGTGGGGAAGGCACGATTAGCGCCCTGTAGTGGTTCCCGCGCTCCAGTAGCCTCACAACACACAGAGGGTGGAGTGGAAGGGAGACTCACGGTCTGGCGCATGGCGGTGAGACGGTGGAGATACAGAACCGGTCTGTCGTTTTTTTTCCGCCCCAACGCAAAAACCCCCAGCTTGCGCTGAGGGTTTCTACTTAAATTAATGCCTGGCAGTTCCCTACTCTCACATGGGGAGACCCCACACTACC
>NZ_CAMKXG010000022.1 GCF_946477055.1 Lonsdalea britannica
GATTCGCCTTAGTCTCGTGGGCTCGGAGATGTGTATAAGAGACAGATCGGAGGGCTCGGCGGGCAGCCCAAAGATAGTGAAATTGATCTCCATCCCTACTGGCTCGAACAAGCAAGCTGTCTGACATTGAAATTGTCCTTAGATTCAGATAGGCCTTCTTGATTATAACCCCTTACATTTTAAGTGACTATCTGCACGATGGAGTTGATGTGAAATAGAGCTGAGCGGCGTAAACGCTCCCGTCTTAATCGGCACGGATGACCATTTATCTACGTTTATCACGAAGAACTAAAATCATTCGCCCAAACCCCAAACCCATTTCACCGCTGCGGCCTAAGGGGCGCTACGCCCGTCTATGCAGTGTCAGTTTTTTCTCCCGTGTGACTTCCGTTCCCGTATCAGCTTCCGGTTAATCGTTTCCCAACACAACCCGTCCCACAAGGGTAAATGGCACGCATTCTGCGCCCTTGCTGGCCGGAACGATGCCGGGAAAGCGAACCGTCAGGCGATACGAAGACGAAAATCACACAACTGACGGAGAAAAAACATGGCCATTTCCCTGCATATCCAGACTAGCGGCCCTAACGCCGCAGCGGCGACCAGCGTATCCCCGCTGGAGCAGTCAGGCTCCTCAAAAACGAAATTTTCTCAAACCACCAGAACAGATATTTATCAGACCGTCACCGATAACATCATTGCAGCGCTTGAAGCCGGTGTAAAACCGTGGTTTTGCCCCTGGCAACGAGTGCAGGGCATGTCTGGGCTGCCTTCCAATTTCGCAACCGGTATCGCGTATAGCGGAATGAATATCATGCTGTTGTGGTGCAGTGCGTCAAAACAGGGTTTTGGTGATTCACGCTGGATGACCTACAAACAAGCACAGGCAGTAGGCGGGCAGGTTCGCAAAGGCGAACACGGCACAACAGCCATTTTCTATACAACCTTAGAGAAGGAAAACGAAGACGGCGAAATCGACCAGATCCCGATGCTGAAAACTTTCAACGTGTTTAACGTTCAGCAAATTGACGGCTTGCCTCTGACAACTGAAACAGTCAGCCCGGAAGCAATCTTTGACCCGTTGCCGGAGGCTGAAAATCTGTTCCAGAAGAGCGGCGCAAACATCATTGAGAAAGGACAAACCGCCTTTTTCCGCCCCTCAACTGATGAGGTCTGGTTACCCGAGCGTCATCTTTTCGCTGATGCTGCTAACTTTTACGCTACCGGCCTGCATGAGCTGGTTCACTGGAGTGGTGGTAAAAAACGACTTAACCGTGAAATGAAAGGGAAATTTGGCAGTGCAGATTATGCGGAGGAGGAATTAGTGGCGGAGCTGGGAAGTACTTTTCTGATGGCGGATTTGAGTATTATCGGAGAAGTGCAGCACGAAAGCTATATTGCCTCATGGCTTCAGGCGCTGAAAAACGACAAGCGCTATGTTTTCAAAGCGGCCAGCGCCGCCTCAAAAGCGCATCGTTACTTGATGGGTAAGATTTGAGTCGGAGATGATAAGCCGCAAAGGAATGCGGCTTTAACCTTATATCGGGTAGGGAGGTGACAGATGTTTAAATTTCCCTGCGAATTTTCTGGACATAATATGCCCGGAAAATTCGCAGGCTGCGGGTGCGGGCGGCAAAGAGCCCGCGCATCCCGCAAACGGCGTTTGTACATCGGTGATTGCTGTAAACGACGGTTCAGGTATGACGACTGACTGTGAGGTTTGCAGGACTGAACGCTAGCAGAGCCTGTTTTTGGTGTTGTGATAAGTGTATTATGCCGTGTAATACGCACGTATTTCATACAGGAGAGAAACCATGATCGCGAAACAACGTAACACGCAGAGCGTGACCATGACAGTAGAGCGTGCCTTACTGGCAAGAGCGCGTGAAGCGGGCATTAATCTGAGTGCTACCCTAACGACCGCCCTGGATACAGAGCTTCGCTATCATGAAGCGAAAAAATGGCAGGAAGAAAACAGGGAGGCTCTCGCAGCACTAAATCGTTTTCATGATGAGCAGGGGGGTTTCAGCGATGAATACAGGACGTTTTAACCATGCAATTCACTGTATACGGTAATACCGGGAAAAGTGTCGTTTACCCGCTGTTGCTCGATGTCACGAGCGATATTATTGGGCAATTGAATCGTCGGATAGTGATCCCATTGCTCCCGATTGAAAAGTATCCGGCGGGCCGCCGGCCGGAGCGCCTTGTCCCCGTCATCAGGCTGACGGACGGCAAAGAATACGCCGTAATGACCCACGAACTGGCAAGTATCCCTGTCCAGGCCCTAGGGGCAGTGTTTTGTGATGCTTCGCAGTACCGTACTCAGGTAAAGGCCGCCATCGATTTCCTCATTGACGGCATTTAGTCATGGCTGTCGGGAGCCTGTTCCAGTTCGTCGATAGTGCGGAACAGAAACATCTGGCGTCAAACGGAACCGGAATACCGTTTCTTGCCACGGTGCTGATACTGTCAAACAGTCTAACCAGATCGCTGCTGTTAGCATCCAGAAAATTAGCCCACCATTGCAGCATCAGACGACGCTGTTCAAGGTGCTTGGTGACTTTACTCTCTGTCCGCTCCTTGCCAGGAGCGGACGTTGGCTTGAAGCGTCATTTTCTGTGATGCTCGCCAAAAGTAGCGGAGCTATAAAAAAACACTCTAGTCGGTATAATCTCTTTCATGTTTTTCTTTTCGGTATCTAACACCATGAGCATGTCAGCATTACAACCGCAGATAGTTAAAGCAATGAAACCAAAACATGGAAAGGATTGGATGTTAGTCCGTGGAGACACGGTTTTCGTCCGCTTTTTAGCTCAAAATGATGATGGTAATTCTTTTGAAGTGCAGATACCGACGAGGCCCGAAGAGAGATTTCGCACAGGGGGTGGTTTGACTATCGGATACAAGCTGCCAGTAGACCAGAAGCTCCTGTTTTCGGTCGCTGAGACGTTAACCCAAGAAAATCATCTTCAACCTGAGAATAAAGTAGACCGCTTTCAGAATAATTGCATCTCCATGTTTTCCATTACTATAGATCACGGCAAAACTATACAAGATGAGGTCAACGAGGAATGGGTCACTCGCTTCTTTGAGCTCTTCGATGCTCATGGGATTTCGACGAATATTGTCGAACCTGGCATGGTCGATATTTATTCTGACCTATGTGTTGAGGATGGCGAAGACGTTTATCTGAGTGATGGTATGTACATGCGCCCGAACGAGACAATTTACGAACGTTGATAATGTAGGTGCGAAAGCATAAATCAATTCCCGGTTGATAGCCGGGATATCACTTAACCATATCCGACAATTAGTCCAAGTAGCCCCACTTCTTCAGGCGACTTTTCGTATTCATGACCACTCTATGAGTTAGTTCGCCGCCACGCTCTGGACTTATTTCCTCTGCTTTCAGACGATCTGCTATTTCCTTCTCTCTTTATGCATAGACAAAAGTCCGCTCCGTGCCAGAAGCGGACATTGCCAACGTTATGACCCGTTAGGATATCTTCGATTACATAAAAGAGCCCTATAGCCGAAACCTGCACCATAGCCATCTCTGTAGAATTCGTCCTATGGGCTTTTAACAGACCTAGTTGTATGGTTCGGAAGGAAATATTAAAGCTCAAGGCGTCAGTCCAACTATAGGGCAGGATCGTCTACCGGTGTGGGGTCAGTCCAACTATAGGGCAGAATCGTCTACCGGAGCGGGGTCAGTCCAAACTTTGAATTTGAGCATAAATTGCAGTCGTACAGGTTTTGTACTACGGGTTAACTTGTTAAGATATTTTTATCATTTAAATATCTTGGAAGTTTTCACATGGTCAATTTTAAAAAACATCTCGCTGGTAGGGTGGCGCAAAAACCAACCGATCCGGTAGCTCTTTACGATACCCTTGATCGTCAGCATGATAAGGGGCCTCTGCGTCCAGCCCAAGAGGCGATACTTAAAGCTTGGCATCAGGATCAGGCGAAATTACGTGACGTTATCGTCAAACTCCACACCGGGCAAGGTAAGACGTTAATTGGGTTACTCATGCTACAATCTCGTCTAAACGCAGGAAATTCACCGGTTGTCTATCTCTGCCCAGACCATTTTTTGATCAATCAAACTTGTGAACAAGCTAAACAATTTGGAATCAGAACTTGTACTAGCGAAGGCGAACTTCCCGAAGAATTCATCAATGGAGATCGAATTCTGGTTACTTCCGCAAGCAAGCTTTTTAATGGGATGACAAAATTCGGACTACATAACCAATCTATCTTGCTTGATACTGTTCTGATGGACGATGCACATGCATGTTCTGACCGCATCCGTGAACAATGCCGAATTCGCATTCCAAGAGAAGAACCAGCTTACAGTAGGCTTTTGTCATTATTTCGAGCCGAACTTGAGCAACAAGGAATCGGTACTTTTGCTGAGATTGAAAATGAGAAAAGGGAAGCTTTCCTTCCTGTCCCTTATTGGAGTTGGATTAACCATGAAAGTGAAGTAGCTTCAATTCTTGCACAAAATGCTGATCGTAAATCCATAAAATTCGCGTGGCCTTTACTGAAAGACATGCTCAAGCATTGCCAATGTATTGTCTCCGGTTTGGCAATCGAGATCGAACCCTATGTTGCACCACTAGACACTTTCGGCTCTTATTTTAAGGCAAAACACCGAATCTTTATGTCTGCAACGGTGACAGATGATGCTTTTCTTGTCAAAGGTCTACAGCTTTCAGCCAAAACAATTTCACAACCGTTGACCTACGCTAAAGAAACGTGGTCAGGTGAAAAGATGATCCTCTTACCCTCCATTATCCATGAAAATCTCAATCGCGAGCAAATGGTTAAATGGCTAGCAACTCCAAGTGATAATCGAAAATTCGGTCGAGTAGGCCTGACTCCAAGCGCGGCACGTTCAAAAGATTGGAAATCTTATGGAGCAGTCATCACTGACAAGGACAATGTTGACGATGCTATTGCTAAACTTCTTCTAGGTGGCTACAAAGAGACCATCGTATTAGTTAACCGATATGACGGTATTGACCTGCCCGACTCAGCCTGCAGAATCTTGATGTTTGATTCCAAACCTTTCTCTGAAAGCTTAATAGATCTTTATGCCGAGCGGGTAAGACCTAATTCTAAAGCAACACTTACTAAGACAATGCGTACAATTGAACAGGGTATGGGACGAAGTGTTCGTGGCGAGAAAGACTATTCCGTTATCGTTGTCGTAGGGTCTGAACTTGTGCGTACCCTTCGAGATGCGACCTCCCGTCAGTATCTTTCGCCCCAGTTTGCCAAACAGATTGAGATAGGAATTGAACTTGGAAAAATGGCTAAGCAGGAAATAGCTGAGGGCGAGAACCCAACCAATGCATTCAATGGACTAATCAAACAGTGCCTGACCCGTGATGATGACTGGAAAGCTTATTACGCCGAGCAAATGAGTGATGTCACACCAGTTGGTGCTAATAAAGATATCCTCAATATCTATGAAGCTGAACTTCAGGCTGAGAAAGCTTATATGGCAGGGGATTATGTTGGCGCTGCAAAAATCCTGCAAAATCTTCTTGACAGTGGTAGCGTGGACGCCAATGACAAAGCCTGGTATCTCCAGGAGCGGGCTCGCTACTTATACAACTCAGCAAGAGCGGATTCTCAAACTCAGCAAAAAAATGCTCATAAAAATAACATGTTACTCCTTAAGCCTGCAACTGGAGTAACGGTCACCAAACTAACATTACGTAGTCAGGGGCGAGTTGAAAGAATTCAGAAGTGGATCAAAAACTTCGATAATTACAGCGAGCTAGATGTCGCAGTTTCGGATATTTTGGAGCGACTGGTATTCGGTGTTAAAGCTGACAAATTTGAGCAAGCTCTGAATGAATTAAGCTTTGCACTCGGATTTATTGGTGAGCGTCCCGATATGGAATGGAAGGAAGGTCCTGACAACCTATGGGCTCTTGACGATAAGAACTATCTTCTCATCGAATGTAAGAGTGAGGTCGATGTTACCCGCTCAGAGGTGAACAAACGAGAAGCTGAGCAAATGAATCGCTCATGCGCTTGGTTTGACAAGCATTATCCTGGCCTAGATGCTAAACGGATAATTATCCATCCGTCTGGTAAGATCCAGAGTGCTGCCGCATTTACCCATGAGGTCGAGGGTATGCGTGAAATTAATCTCAAAAACTTCGTTCAATCGTGCCGTATGTTCTTCAAAGCTTTTGAAGGGTTGAATTTTAAGGATCTTTCAGACGAACATACTCAAAAACTTATTGATCTGTACGATCTGTCTGTACCTAAAATTTTATCCAGCTACTCCAAGAAACTTAAAGACATTAAATAGTGGCACTAAACAGCACCTCACAAATTAAACGGTATTGTAGCACAAGTATTATTACTACTTTTTAAGTTCAGCTAGGGCTCAGTGTGGTACTGAGCCCCTACGACCTTGCCTGAAAGATCAATGAGTCAAAATGTAGCTAGGTTCCTAGCATTGTATCAATTGTGATTGACTACTCATTTGTCATAAGTATATGTCAACTTCCGCTCTTCGCTCTTAGCTGACCATGAGATTTGGCAACGCCAGATACAGCTTATGAATATTGCCTCGGCTCCAGTTGTCGCAGCTCGTCGAGAGTATAAATGCGAAAAACATTGCGGTGACGTGCTTCCAGCGGTATGTGCTGATGGTTGATGATTACGTGCTTGATGCTGCTAAACAGCAGTTCAAGGGCGCGTTTTTTCTGTAGGTCCGGTACGATATAAAAGACGTAAATCCAGTGCTTTTTTGTCCGGGCCAGCAAATGGCTGGCGATGATTGACTGATAGCGGGCTTTGGTCTTCAGGCGGCGCTCGGTTTCTACTGCGATGACCTGTCCGTCAGGGAGTGTGATGAGTCCATCCGGACGGTGTTTGACCTGATACTGGCTGAGGAACGTTGAGCGATCGCCGTTTATCCACTCGGATGCGCCTTTTTTCTCCAGAATCAGCCTAGCCACCTGATTATCAAGGTGGTGCTCCAGCGTCCAACCGGTGATTTTTGAAGGCTCAAATCGTGCCGGGAAAAGCACATCGTCGGGGGTTAACACAACGGCCAGTCCGTCGCTGGTTATGCCCCACAATGACATTTTCATTGTCCGTGATTCAAATACATACTTTTGTATTAACCCCATTCGCTCAGTTTTTGTCAGCAGCGTATACAGCGATTTATGATCCCTGAAGCCAAACAGCAGCATCAGTGTTTTAAAGTCGCTGTAGGTTTCTTCCTTCAGGAAATTCAGCAGCCTTTTTATCTTCTCGCTGTTGCGAGTGGTGCGCTCGCTATGCGTGGCGATAAGCATGAAACCTCCTAAAAATTGAGCAAGGACGGTGTTTCGTCATCATCAGATCTCGGCTTTGCTGATTTACTTTCCTCTTCAAAGAAAATGTCTGGCCGGGTTGCCGTGACAGTGGGAAGCTCTTCTTCCTCGTCGAAGTCCAGCGCAATTTTTATCGGTGCTGCGGACGCGGAAATATCCGGAGACACGGAATAGATCTCCAGCTCACGTTTTTGTACCTTGATGGGGGAAATTAGTGAGGCTGAGGGAAGTGTTCTCGTCGTAAAGATAAAGCTGACAAAATCGGGCAGGTTCAGGATCATATTGCTGTCGATAAAGAAACGCTCGGCCTGTCTGATAGTACGTTCACCGTCGATGGTTTCCGTCAGTACGGCATCAGTTTTCGCTTTGCGGATTTCATCATCTACTAAGATGGTGCCGGACATTCTCGCCACCCATTCCGCCGTATCCGGGTCCATAACGCGGTAAACTAGCTTGAATTTAGCGTTTTCAACGACCGCACCGACAACAGCATCGCCTTTTAAATCTGCCGGGCAGTCTTTCAAATCGGCGACGGACTGATGCGCCATAATAATATGCACGCCTTTATCTCGTGCCGCGCCTAGCCCTTCCAGAGCCGGTTTTGACAGATGGTATTTTAATTCGTCGAGAAAGATGGCTATGGGGCGGGGCGTTTCTTTTACCCGGTCGCGCCGTTCTGCTAACTGGTACAGACGTACCAGCAGCATACGCTGTGCAGTAATGATTTTGCTGTTGCGCATTGAGCCGATGACATAGCAGCAGCCACCTTCATCAAAAACCGATTGGAGTGAAAATCCTGTCGGCGCGTTGATGACATTGAGCAACGCCAGCTCTTCAATCTTGCCGAAAAAAGCTTTAATATCTTCCGCGATGCCCTGAACATATTCGCCGTTATAAATATCGCGGATAGTAGAAGAGGGATGACGGCTGACAAATTGTGCCGCCATACGTGCCGCTTTTCGGTCGTCGATACGATAAAAATCGGATTCCTGACCTTTTTCCGCCAAGCTGAATCCCGCAACAAACAATTCCTCCAGTTCGTCAGGCGTAATATTTTTAATCAGATTTAATTGGTATTGCGGTTTTCGCAGGTCAATTAAGGCAAAGGGTTTGCCTGCATCCTCGCAGGCCTTGCGATAAAGATGCGTCGCCCATTCATCATCCTTTGGGTCCATAATAAATACACCTTCACCCGCCAGGATACTTTGGTAAAGCAATATACCGGTTGCGACACCTTTACCGGCTCCGGTGGTTCCAATAATATCCGCGTGTTGTTTTTGCCAGTCTTTTAACGGGAGGTACATCGGCTGTTGCTCTCTGTCCATCCCGATAAAAATGTCTTTGCTCAGTTCGATATAATCCAGCGGGTTATAATGCAGCGTTTCCGGCAGCAGAGATTTCACCGTGCGTACATCGGTGCGTAATTCTCGTTCAAGACTGCTCTTTTTGATGAGACGTTTTTTTATTTTATCCAGTTCAGGCGTTAATGTTCGGCGCAGAGCAATATGGAAAATAAACCCTGCCACGGTAAATATAATTAATATTGACCAGTCCAGAATGGGAGTGCGGGTAAGTATCCGATCGCTATAAAGCCACTGAAAAATGCTAATAAGTAAGGGTCTCATTATGCCAAAAAGAAAACACAGCAGTGAAAAAATAATAATCAGCTTTTTCCATAGCGGGGCTTTCTGCCGTTCATCGCTTTTCATTGAGACAAGAAACGGCAGGGTCAGGCCCGATAGTAGCGCCAGCATCAATTGATGCTGTTGTATAACATCAATAAAGGCCAGCGCACCATTTACTATCGGTGACAGTGAAACGGCAAGCTTATTTAAAATCATGATGCCTCCTTTGTCCGCGACTCGCCCCAACGTATCGCCCCATCAATTCGCCCCACGGTGTTGGGCGAAAAGGCGGGGCGAACGTCTGGGGCGAAGAAGGTGACCGCTCTGCGGCCATGTGTCGGAAAGCATGCTTCCCTGCACGAAACAGCGTGCGCCAGTTCATGCGGGCTGGACGCCCTTATTACCTGTCACATGGGGGTAATGTCGCGGCTGGACGCCGCGCCAAAACCCCCAAGGTCAAAGGCGGCACACCGTCGCCCGCTACGCGCGACCAACCCCTTTGAGACGCCGTTTTTCGCCTATTTTTTCTTTTGTCCGT
The DNA here is from genome assembly GCF_946477055.1 of Lonsdalea britannica. Lineage (GTDB taxonomy): Bacteria > Pseudomonadota > Gammaproteobacteria > Enterobacterales > Enterobacteriaceae > Lonsdalea > Lonsdalea britannica_A. Next base: position 9,516 of record NZ_CAMKXG010000022.1, read on the forward strand.
TCCGGCCAAGCGAAAAAATGGGAAAACGCCTTCAAAGCGGTTGGTCGCGCCACGCTACCGGCTTTTGGCCGGAGACTTAGCGGCGACGGTGTGCGGGGCAAGCCCCCCAAATAAACCGCTATCGTGGGCGATAGCTTTTCGCTCGCTGGGGCGGCGAAATTTATTCGGCTCCCCCCAGTCTGCAAAATCCGCGTGGGCGCGGCTGTTTGCAGATGGGTTCGGCGACGCAAATTAGCAATTTCTTTGAAATTGAATTTACTTGCCTTACGCCACTTTTAAATTTCTGCTATTCGCATAAATTTAAAAGCCTAAAACCGTCACGATCGGTGCCGATTTTTCTATCCCGATTTGACAAGGGGAATGGTAATAATCCAGATGTTGTTATTACCGTTTTTCTTTGAATTCAATGACGCACGCGACCAAATTTATTAATTATCTGGTCGATGATTTTCGGGGCGGCTGATTTGCATTCGAGTAATAAGGCTTTTCGGGCGTCGGCGGTACGGTTGGGGTGAAATCCGTGTCTGTTCTTTTTCACAACCTTAAAGAAGGAACGTTCAGCAGACTGACATTCATTTCCTCCGCCATTACCGGTTGTTTTACCGTACAGACATAAAACCATCTCGCAGGCATCAGCGGCCATTACGGAAGAGGGTAGTAGTAAACTCATGCAGAAAAGGCACACGGTGAATAGGATCGTTTTCATATCAAATACCTTTATTGAGAATGAGTGGGCTTTAACTGTTCGTCTATCTGAATGATTTCTTCATTTGATGAAGGTGTATCGGTTTGAAATAAATATCCCCCATCCGGCGAATATCGCCGTGAATATCTACGCTGACGATGATATCTACGCATTTAAGCACCTTGCGTAACAACACATCGAACGGGATGTTTTTACAGTCGGGATTTTCATAACAGCGGTCAATGATCCCTTCAATACACTCTTCCGGGCTGCCTGCGTGCAGGGAGGTGATAAGACCTTCATGCCCAGAGCCGATAATTTTCAGCGCGTCCCATGCCTCCCGCCCACGAATTTCCGCCAGCAGAATCCGATCCGGATTCATACGGTAATTGGCCCGAATTAATCGACCGGGGGTGATAATCGCCTCGTCTCCGGCATCTGCCGGGTAAAACAGATGCACATAATTAGTGTGGTGGTAAAACCGGATTTCGGGATTATCTTCAATCGTGGTTAGCCTGAGATGTGACGGAATATAGTGCAGCAACGTCTTCATATAGGTGGTTTTACCGGAGCCAGTTTCACCCACAATAAAGAGGGTTTTGCCGTACTCGACGGCCTTTTCGATAAAGTGGGGAATATCACCATTTTTATAGCATCGGGTCAGTTCATCATCTTTGCTTTCATTTCTCTCCTTACCGGCTATCCGGTTATAAAACCCGGCCTCAATCCAGGACTGATGCGTTTTCTGCGCAAATGACGGGTTTCGCAGCGTAATAGATACGGTATTCCGCTCGCAGGCTGGAGGGATAATGGTCTGGACACGTTCACCTGATCCTAATGTGGCGGAAAGAATAGGGGAGGTATCATCGATATTGTCTTCATTCCATGAGGCCAATGCTTTGGCAAAAGCATGGCATTGACGCAATGTAATCGAGGAATTATGCTTCTGCCATCGACCATTTATTTTGGTGTGGATCTCTCCGGGGCGGTTAATGGCGATTTCCGTCAGGCCTGCCAGTGGCAGAAATTCACCAAATAACTGATTTTTTATAAAATCCAGCGACAGGTTTTCAGCGCTCATACCACCTCTTTTTTAGACGCAGTTGATAAACGGAAGAGAAATCGATATCCGTACCGGTCATGATCCCGATCACATCGCCCTGATTGAGGTACATCGTGGGCGGGATATTGATGCTGTTTTCTAACGCCGTTTTCGCCATTTCTGACGCAGCAGCGCGGGTGTTTTCGGTGTAATCAGTATTGCGGTCTTTCCCCGGTGCTGAATCTGATGCGGCGGCGGCCACGTCCTGTACGGTGCTCAACATCAACGCATTGCCGAACCGTTCCCAGAAATGGGTATCAATCCAGCCGCTAATCCCGGCCTCACCCAACGGGCCGGTGGCTTCGGTATCAATCAGCGTGATTTGCAGGCTACCGGGTTCGGGTGTGCGTAATTCCGTCCAGATGACTAACATTCGGCTCCGGCCATGTTGCAGCGCCCCGGTGCGGTAGAACCCTCTGGCGACTGTTCCGGCAGGGAGCAATTTCACGTAATGGTTGGCGCTGTAGACATCTTCACCGATAAGGCACGAAATATGACCGCCCACATCAGAGACAAAACGCCGCATCATTGAGCACGGAATATAACGATCAACCGGAAGGTAAAGATTGGGATCGAGACCCAGTCGCCTAACACTGGTCACCTTTGCCGCACCGGGATTGTCGTCGTTAGCCTCTGTGCCAGATGTGTCTTTGCTCTGATTGCGTTGTGTACCGGAAGAGGCAGTTTGTGAAGCCTGAGTATTACCGCGTTGTGTGGACTCAGCGGCACTACTTGATCCATCGACCAGTGCCGCCGCTTTATTTAAAGCGGGTGGCTCTGACGGTGGTGCCGTCTGTATTGGGTGATTATCTGTTGCGGTTTCCTGTTTGTCCTGACCGAACAGGCCGAACGGATTGTTGTCCATACCGAGGTTTTTACGCTCATGTTGCCCCGTACTGGCTGATGGTGGTGCTGGGGTTTCAACCGACTTATCATCGCGTTGCTTTAATGCGACAAGGAAGCGATCTCCACCCAATGCCAGTGCAATCAGGGTGCCCAGACTCAGCAGGCTGACCAGCAGCGTCCGGCGGCTGGAGGCCTTTTTGAAGCGGGTCACTTCAGGTTGGCCGGGAGATGTGTTTTGCTCTGGTGCCTGACTCGCCATCGCTGAACGGGCGCGTTCACGGGCTTCAGCTTCCAGCTCCGCCACGGTTTTTTCCGTTGTCTCTGGGTTTGCTTTATCAGTCATTTAGCCTCCAGCGTAACGACAGGTGAAACGGTGTCACCGCTGCCAACGATGGCGTTGCCGAATGACGTATTCTCAATCCCGACTACCGCGCTGCCGTAGCGCAACACTAGATGTGGTGACATTGCCCGCACGACGACCACGGTATAGTTTCCGTGTTTGGCTATGCGGGGGGTTACGGTCTGTTCCTGCCCGTTCACGACCCGAAAGAGAGACGGAAGGATTTTGACGGGAGAAAAACCCAGATAGATAAAGTGGCCATCATCGTAAGTAAAATCCGGTGCTATGGAGGCTGAACCCGCCGCGACCCGCTTGGTATAAAGCCAGTTACGCTGTGTGGTAGCCTGCTCAAATGCTGTCGTTATCCGCTGCTTTTCCTGTGTTTCACGCAGGAGCTTCAGACGCGCTGCGCTGGCTGCGTCTGCTTGCCTGCGCTCGTCATCCGGATAGCGAAAACGGATAATAAAGGCCTGCGAAGGCGAGTCATTCTCCAGTACGTTCAGTTCCAGACTGTAATCGCGCTTTGATGTTACGACAAAGAGATTGGTTCTCCACTCGCTCGCCGTTGGTAGAAACACCTTATTGACGTTGTTGCCGGTGTCATCGGTCACCGGCTGGGTAATAGGATTTGGGCTGACACCGACCCGGTTATCGCTTTTTGTGACTTTCCAGCCCTTCGGAAACCCCGCCTGCGCGTCGATGACTTCTTCATCGTCATCAAACAGGAGAGTGGTGAGGTAGCCGGGGCGGGTGTTGACGATAGTCGCATTTTGGCTGTTATAGGTGACATGCTGCATTCGGCTGTCATACGTACTGCGGCTCGGTATCGCCGCGCTCCAGGCTGTGGATGACATCAGAAGGAGCCACAAAATCACTGTTTTTTTCAGCATCATTCTCCCCTCAGTTCTTTATCGCGTTGGTAACTGGTTACGATGAACCCCAGCGGATTAACTTCTCGTTGGCTGTCGGTCAGTTGTTTGCGGGGGAGGTAGCGATAAGTCAGACGGATGTTCCAGACATCTGTTTTAACCGAGTTATCGACAATGCGGCGGATAGTCCGTTTAATGCGTAAATTCGCCAGATGGTCAGGATCTGTCGCGGTCGCGTGAACGTTGGAAATAATGTCGATAGACACAACATATTCCGCTTTATTGAAAATGACATCGGGTGCCTGATTGCTGTTGAACCCGTCGAGATAATCCCGATTCACACTGTCGCTGTTGAATAACTGCACATCGTCGTAATCGCGCTGAAGAGCAAAATAGTTATACCCCTCGCGGAGCCTGACGTAATGCGCTGCTAACGCCTGAGCCAGTGCTTTTTCAGTAGAAATATTCTGCTCTTTAATCCGGGTCATATATTCATAGCGCCCGGTCTGTTTATCCACCGACCATAATTCGATTTCGGTGGTCTTCAGCGGCAGCAGAATAATCAATGCGGTGATCGCCATAGCGGCCAAAGCAAACCCTATGGCCGCTATTCGCCACGCCAGCTTTTTTTCCCGCTCATCCTTTTCCAGCAGGACAGATTCAAAGGTACGGGATGACGCAATGATGTTTTCTGTTTCAGACATGCTTTGTCAGCTCCTGAATAATCGCGGGAGAATTAACCGGTTGAGGATCGCCAGATACTGGCGTCAAATCGTGCTGACGCTGTGTGCAGCCCGTGAGGACGCACAGCATCAGAAAGACGAGGCTGGATTTCATATTGATTCCTGTGTTTGTCGAAGACAGAAATGCCATACCGATGGCGGTTGCCACGGCACGGGGTGGAGAGACTGCGTTAGAAGGGGATTAGCGGTTACGCTGTTGGTTGAAACGCTTCATGCTGTCGATAGAAGCCGCACGTTTTTGCCATACGGAGAGGGCTTTGCTGGTGCCTGCGGCGATAAGTGTACCTGCTGCAGTAGCGGCGCTGACGCTCCCTTTTGCTGCTAACCGGGCACCCGCCGCACCGGCTTTCATAGCTGGTTTCGCCGCGTCAGAAGACGGTTTTGTCAGCCCACGTAGACCGCCCATAGCGGCACCCTGTAGCGCGACCTGAACGGCGACGCCGCCTAATGCGTTAGCGATTTTTGCTGAAAACCAGATAATGACGCCAGAAATAATACCTGCAACGCAGCACTGAACGCCCAGCGTGATGATATTAGCGCTATCTGCAAAATTAACCGCTTTATCTAATAGCCCATTAAGATAGTTGATGACAATCCTGATAGATAACGCGGAAAACATAATCGTCAGGATCACCGTGAAGATAATTTTAAGCCAGTTGTTAAACATCGGAATAAGGAATCCATACAGCAGGCAGAAAATAAATAACGGTGCGGTGGTGGTCATTAATACAATGATTATTCCGGCTAACAGGTTAACCGCCGAACCAAATAGCAAAGTGACGATTGCGCCTCCCCAGACCAGAAGTTGGGCAATACCGCCGTTGAGTTTTACATAGGTGGAATCATCCTGTTGATAAAGCTTTTGTCCTATCGTTTGCGCTTTCGCCCAGACGGTATCCAGTAACACCCAGACATTGTCATCACCGCTGACGCCGTCGGTTAATCCGTTAATAGCCGAAATGGTTAAATCCAGCCATCCATCGAGATTTAAAACGAATGTCATGATTAATAGCATTCGCCCGACATCCCATATGACATCTTCTACAGGCGTTTGAAGTTTTCCAGACAGGGTTTGATAACCCCGATAAGTGACAAATAACGTGAAGGAGCTGACGGCGATAACACTTACCATATCGCCGTACACGGAGGTTTGTCCCCGCAGTACGGCATGTAAACCGTCAGTGATCGTGTTGTTCATTCCAACAAACATACCACCTGACATAGATGACCCCTTTAATTCAAATCGGGAACCTTGGCATTTTCCTGACGGAGTTCAAATCGCGCTTCTCGCGCATTTTTGCAATCCTGGGAGTCATCACCAGATGATTCACACGCCTTATATCTCTGACTCATTTCATCCGGATGTTCTTTGTACCACTGCGTTGATTTCGGGTTGTCGCACCCCGCCAGAAATAATGAGCCTAAAATAATCGGAAAAATGCAAAGTGACGTTTTCATTCTTACCCTCTCAATGATTAAAGTCAGGAATAGGGGAGACGAGTTGCTGTTCATTGAATGCTTTTTGCCGCTGTTGAGTCAACATCACGGATCGCAGTTCAGCCTGCTTAACTGACATTTCCCATTGGCTGGTTAATGCGTTCAATTGTACGCTTTTGGCTGCCACCGCGTTAGCCAGGTCCTGTGACTCTTTCGAGTCTTTGGCGTTGACTATGCGGTCGGATAAGTTTGATATATCGTTTAATGTGCTATTAATCCGGTTTTGAACCTCGCTGGTATTCTCAATCGATACCGCCTGATTGAGGACAAGCTGTTTGCAACTTTCAAGATAATGTTGCGATGAATTGGACTGATTACAAATATCAAACGATTGATATTTGCTATATAAGCGTTGAAGGTCAGAAGAGTAATAACCGCTTGGGTTGGTCAGCAGATCATCCAGTGAAATACCATTTTTACTGAGGTGTTCGATATCGTTTTTCAGGTTTTTTGCCTCGCGGAGAAACCCCTGAATATCCCGTATGCCTGTTGCGGTCGCTAATTGCTGCTTATAAGCATCAAGCTCACTTTTATAGTGAGTGACCGTTTCCTGCCATTGCTGGAGTTTCTGCACCCATTGGTTAATTGACTCGGTATTACTGGCGGCATCAAACACCGGAATACCGGCGCTGAGTGCGGGTGTGGAAACCAATAGCGATAACGCAAGAAAGACGTTTCTGGTTTGCATGGTGATAACCTCCGGGGTGAATATCAGATAGCGTGATTAAGGAACGTTGCTTTCCAGTCGGTGGGTGACATACCTTCCTGATAAATGACATCAAATATTTTCAGGTTGTCTTCGCTGCCGCTCAGGATTTTGGTGATGTTCCCGAGGCCCGATAAATCCATTCTTGCCATGGCGACAAACGGGCGAGTTTCACCAGCACGCAGTGGTGTTTTCAGGACGACCATATAGTGCTCGCTTGGATCAAGATTACGAACCATGTCGTAAACGCTTTCCGGGACTTTCATTTTCTCCACGTAATCCGTATGGTTGGCCTTGGGATTAGCGAGAAAAATTTGGGTACTGCACTGCTCAATAATCGCCGGAGCGATGTGGTGCCTGACGATTTCATCGGGCGATTGAGTGGCGGGAATAAAAATGCCGTTCAGCTTGCGGATCACCTTGAGCATATTGAGGGAGAATTTAGAAAACTCGACATCAGCCAGCCATTTCCAGAATTCATCCATGAACATCACCAGTCGGCGACCATCCAACAGGCTGGTGACGCGATAGAGCAGGTAGAAGGTGATCGGCCCACGTATGTCGTCATCATCCAGGAATTCCGTACCGTCGATACCAAAGTTATCAATATTGCTGATGTTGAATGTGTCCTCCTCGTTATCGAACACCCAGCCGAATTCACCGCCCTGCGCCCACTGTTTCAGTCGTATACGCAGGCCGTTAGTCCGGGCCTCTTTGGTCGGTGGTTCGGGCAACACTTCCAGCAATCGGGTAATACCATAACGACGATATTCCGGCGGGTAGTCCAGCATAATGGTGTCCACCGCACTGCTTATACGCTCTTCATCGCGGGGATCGAGTGGCTTACCGTCACGACGGCACAGCATCCGGATCAATCGCTTGATAAAACTGATGTTCCGTCGAGTAGGCGCAAGTGAAAACGGGTTGAATCCGGTAGGGATACCGGTCCGGATACGGAAGTAGCGACCGCCCATTTGGCGGATAGACATTTCCGCTGCTCTGTCTTTATCAAAGTAAACGGTGGTCAGCCGTTTGACGGTAGCAGAGGCGGCAAATGTCGCCGGATTGCGGTACTTCTGCATCAACTGTTTCGTCATCGTCATCAGCAGGGTCTTTCCTGAACCGGTTTTACCGATGATGGCAGTATTCCCCGGCGTTTTCTCATTGAAGTCATTCCGTCCTGCCTGACTGTCATGCAAGTTCAGATAGTAACCGCCGCCACCGGGAGATTTCAGGATGGCGATAGCATCACCCCACGGATTGCCGTTACGCTTGTGAGGATGAAAGTTATGCAGACTCCCCATATCCGCGTAATTCTGGCTACTGACCACCACCAGACGGGGGCGTAACGTATACACGCCGGGAAGTTGAGCCAGATAAGAGGCAGGTAACGACAGCGTAGACAGGGATGTCATTATGCCAAGATCGTTAAAAGGCTGAGCCAGCGCATTGGTGTCCTTGACTACCTGATCGGCGCTGGCGGACGAAACCAGTAGCGAGAAGTGATACTTGCCGCAAGACACATGCCCGGACTGGAGCAGATCGCGTAAGACGATCAATTCCTCACACTGTGAAATGGCGTCATCGTCGGTTGCATTCAGCCGTTTTTCCGCCAATCGGATATGATTTTGCGCTTCATCCCGTGCCATACAGGTAAAAGACTGCGTCAGCACATACTCGCTTTCGGCATACAGCAGCGCATCCAACAGGCCAGTGTAGGTCTCCGGTGAGTAGTCTTTAATTTCCAGACTGCGGAAGAAGCGGGAGCCGCCGACCGTCTGACATTCGGCGGTATCGGTAGTGAAGAACACATCCGGCGTGCTGAGTGTGTGATAAAACGGTGTGAGTGTCACCGCCACGTTCTGCCATTTACCTGTAATCAGCCGATGATAGAAAGCCAGTTGTGAGGTGTAAGCCCGACCTTTTTCCTCATAAAGGCCCAAGGGTGTTGCCACATAACGCGACAGGGCGGTGTGGATGGCTTCATGGTGCTCCAGCATCCTTTTAAGTGCATCATCCAGCGCCGCTTTCCTTTTTCCGGCGGTCTGCGTCTTCATGATTTTTTTCTCCAGTGTGGAGAACGGGGCATAACAGACGGTAAAAAAAAGTCGGTGCCGCCAGAGCGGTTTCTCTTTTAGTGGCTGGTAATAGCGTTTAGTGACCTCATCTGAAAAGGGAATGCCCGAACTGGCATCAAAGCCATCCTGATATTTCTCTCGCATGCGGTGAATATAGAAGGTGATCGGTAGCCCTTCATACGAGCGGATCAGGTTGTTAAGGTGGCTTGCCAGCAATGTCAGATGATGCTCGTCCTCACATTCAAACACAGTACCGTCCAACTCCCAGGTAGCGACTAAATCACCGGCGCGATTTCTTATGATGTGAGGGTGAATGTGGGAGGAGTAAGGAATGTATTTATCCAGCGTGGTGCGCTCGTTTAATTTCATCTTAGCGGTAAACTCCGAAATATCGACGGCGTCATAGTGGCTTGCCAGCACGGCACGAGCACCGAAATGGCGATCCGTGGCAAATCGCCCACGGGTTTTAAAGGCCAGCCACAGCAGTCCGAAATAATGAATATCCGTTCGGGCCTTTGCTTTCATTTCCAACCAGGCAGGGATTAATAACAAGGCAAGGTAATAGCTTGTGTAAACCGACAGCAGGACAATAGCCCCGCTGACGATCACGAACGGGACGAGAGGGATGCCCATAATGGCGGCAGGGCGGGTCAGCGCTTTGTTCAGGGTAGTCATCGTTTCCCCCTAGGATGCCCAATAGGCACCAAAGCCCGATGCGCCGACAATCAGGATGGCTCCGATAATGACGTTGCGCATGTCATGCAAACTTTTACCGTCGAACAGCACCTTGTAACCCACCCACATGGTTGCCAACGTGATCGTGACGGCGGCCAACCCGAGCAAACCAGTGGACGTATTACTCAGCGTATCGTTGGCTTTATTAAATCCGCTCCCGGCTGCCAGCGTTTGGGTCGATATCAATAGGGAAGAAAATGCAGGCCAGTATTTACGTTTTTGCATAGTCATTGCTCCTCACTAAATACAGGTAGGGATACATCGCCGCGAAGGATGGTGTTGGGATAGTGCAGGGAGGTTAAAACCGGTATGGGTTTATCGGTAAGTTCACCGCATAGGACGGTGGTCGGATAATGAACATCTGATGTGGATTGGCTGGTGGTGCTGCGCTTGAGATCTTCCCGCGTAGACGGAACCGCATAGCCAATACGCTGGATATAACTGGTTTGGTTAAAGGCAGATTCTGGCTGCTGACCCGTATCGAAATTGCCGGAATAGTAACAACTGAGTGCTCTTTTCAGCGTGCCGCCTCGCTGGTAGCAATCGGTGAGGATATGCTCAAAAACGGACAGATTGGTGCAGGGGTCTAATAAGTCATGGGCCGTCACGCCGTAATGCCGGAAATTGGTGCTGGTGATTTGCATCAATCCAACCGAATAACGGCGACCTTTTGCGACTACCTGCTTGATGATGTTGATGGCAGTTTGCTTGCTAGTGGGTTGGTGAGAAATGACGCCTACGCTGCCGGGCGTTCTCTCTTCCTTTGGCACAATTTCAGCGACGGCGTAAGGATTAAAGCTGGATTCTACCTTCGCTACATCAAACGCGGTGGATGGGTGAATCGTGGCGGCACACTGCATGGCCGCCGCCAGAAAGGCAGTGGGGGAGAGCATGGTTGCCTCGGTAACAAGTCGAGCCACACGTAGCTATCAGACTATGGTGGCAAGGAAAGGAGAGGGAGTGTTAATCGTGCTGAGGAGTCTGTGGTGTATCGCTATCGTCTTTTGGCTCAAGGAGTACCAGCTTACCAGAGACAGCAATGCCGGGTGTCAGTACGATGTTCAATCCGGGTTTGCCGTTATGAGCGAATGCCACGCCGACTTTTGTCCAGTAGGTGTTTTTCTCTCGGCTTGAGTCGGGTTGGCTTTCCTGCGTGACAAATACGTGATAGGTAGGTTTTCTCATGCTATTTCCTTTAATAGAAAGTCATAGTGAATTAACTCAATCGATCACATCCCGATTCTGCATTCCGGTTTCAACGGTCAGCGAGAACATTCAGCGGCACCCTGAATTGTGGTTGTGTGACAGCCCGACTCATATTATTAAAGAGCAATACTCGGCCCGGACGATATAAACGTCCATAAAGCTCGCCAGTAGAAGGTGACGCGATTAGCGTGCGATATTGGCGATAGGATGAAAATGATAAAGTCAAAAAGGGAATGAGAGAGAAAATATATAGCGTAATAATTATTTGAGTTTATTGATCATATTGGTTTGGATTTGATCTGACATTTTGGCTCTTGAACACCCACTATCACTGGAACAAATTGGCAGATGGGCTGGCTGAAATTGGTTGCTTTTCCAACCATACCAAACCGAAGCGCCTTCTAAGTGCCATTTGCAGAAATTTAATTTTTACTGAGAAGTTGCCAACCATGGTGTGAATCATCCCAGTTGTTTTGGGGGGCAATTCGGGTTATAACCTTATTTTCCGAACTAGCGTTTGGGACACCTCGCTTCAATTTGCTGAAATATGACATGTTACTTTTGTGGCACTAAAAGACAGATATCATGATAGAAAGGATGCTCCTCGATTTAACATTGCCGCCATCCTTTTGATTAATACGTTAGCACTCATTAAACATTTGTAAGCAGACAAGTAGGAGTTCACATGACTGTTCTAGGCATTAATTTAGAAAAAAATGGATTTCGTTACTGCGTTTTGGATGGGAGCAAAGATTCCCCCAGAATTGTTCATTATGAAAAAATACACACAAACAATTTCCCTAACACCCAACTCCTAATGAATTGGTACGAGACAAGTTTTCAAAATCTAATAACAAGGTTTTCTCCAAAAAATATCGGAATTAAAGTTTCTTTGAATGCAAAAAAAGATGAAATAGCGCCTTGGTATTACCCATTGGGAGTCTTGCACAATATTGCCCATCAAAATAACATTAGTACGTTTGAGTTCGTTTCCGGAAATTTTACAGCTTCGAAGTTTGGCATGGATAAGTCGATCAACATTTACGACCACATTGATCAATACTTCGGAATTTTTCAACCTAAGTGGGATAAAAACCAGAAATATGCATTGCTTTCCGCATGGATGATTTTGAAATGAATCTTGGTCAAATCGGAAAGTATGAACTACTAAGACACTTGGGAAACGGTGCGTTTGGTGACGTATTCTTGGCACATGACCATGCGCTTAATACTCAAAAGGCAATAAAGGTGCTCAATGCGCCAGACGCTGATGATGTAATGAAAAAACTTGAAGAAGCCCAGATTCTTCATAAGTGTATGCACAAAAATATCGTCAGAATAAATGAGGCTAATGTTTTTAAAATAAACTCAAGTTCGCATGTTGTGATAGATATGGAGTATTTGCCTAGAGGCAGTTTTGAAGATGCTATAAAAGCCAATAGCGTATCTATTCACTCGACGATTAGACTAATTATTGATTGTTTGTTTGCATTAGAGCATGCCCATATAAATGGAATTCTTCATCGCGATGTTAAGCCAGCTAATATTATGCTTTGCGATTTCGGAGCGAAACTCTCCGATTTTGGCTTGGCTACAGTTCTTGGTCTTCAGGCTGCAGGATCCCCTAGAGGATATACAACACACTTACCGAAAGAGTATTTTATATATAGGAATACCACTGTGTTGACAGATATATATGCTGTCGGCGTCACATTATTTAGAGCATGCAACTACATTTCCGACTGGGACGGTACCATCAGAAAGCTCTCTAACCCAGAAGGGCTTATTCGGTCTGGACAACTTATTAGTGCATTGGGGTTCGCCCCTTTTATACCGCAAAAGCTAAAAAGAATTATTAACAAAGCCTGCGCCCCTGATCCTATCCAGAGATATCAGAGTGCATCAGAATTTAGACAAGCGTTGGAGAGATTATCTCCTCAAGTTGATTGGGCTCCAGCTGATCAGAACTCATTCCGTGGGACTTGCATTCAAAGCGGAGTCACATTTTCGATTACGTTAGTTCCGACTAAGACAGCCTTTAATGTAGAGGTAAAGAGAAACGAAAGGAAGCAAACTCAGGATTGCACTAGTTTCAATGACCTAAATTCTGCATATAAGTATTTATACGATTATGTATCTTCTACTTTATTTAGATAGCAATAAAAGTGCTAAATAGCTTGGCATAATAGCGCTACACTTGCTGAAGGCAGACATCCTGCCAGCATTGGCCTTGGGTTATGAGAAGTGAAGTATCAATGCGAAAAGTTATTTAGAAAATGGTTAAAA
>NZ_CAMKXG010000023.1 GCF_946477055.1 Lonsdalea britannica
ATGCGCAACTTATTGTTATGTAAATGAACGATATGCCATGAAAAAACCGCCAAATCGGCGGTTTAATTTTCCCTGGTGTCAGCCTTGATTTTTAGTATGCAGATGCATAATGACATCAGGGCTGTTCATTTTATAAACGTTTCTACAGATCACTTTTACCATTTCGATCGGTATTAGCGATCAATCGTTAAAGCCTGTTTTCGGTACCAGCTACGGTATCAGGCAGGCACGTCCGGCCAGGAACCAGCAAATTCATTGAATGACTGTAAAATGGAGGGGAGAACGAGGCGTTAGAAAATCGATACATTTATCTTCTCATTCCAATCGCTACTCAGTTGATATGGGTGGGGCTGTACCATTATTTAAAAATAACTTCGCTCACCGACGTGAATCATGTGACGTTTTTCTCCAACAAGTGCAGTCTGCGTCGGGTCGGGGGGCGCCTACGTTCGCCAGCCGATCCACACCCTGCTGAAGCAACAAGGCAACATATTTTGTCGTCATACGCTCACTACAATTAGGTCAATCACCCGCACCGCTGAAGCGGCAGTCCACAGCCGCGACGCCATTGTTTAAAGAATGCGCTTTGACGTTATCGAGTAGGCGCCATAGCAAACGACGGCGGCTTGACTATAAATAGGAAACTACCGTGGTGAAGCCGTGAACTTTTTACTCCGATCTCTTTGTCTAAGTGAGCCCGTGCTTTCTAACCTTTATGACACGTATTCGTATTTAGGATGGTGACGGCTGCTTCCTGGTATCTAATCATCAGGCCGGACGGTGTGAGCCGGCGGTTGAAAAATGAAGAAATAAATTCCAGTCGCAATTCTAAAATCGACGCTTGTTATGTATACACTTCTTAACCTCAGATTATTCGTGGTCTCTTTCATCCAGGGCTATCCGCCCCGCAGGTCTTCAATAAATCATCTGAGCGCTCGCCAATGTGTAGGCTCTAATTGTTGAGCTATTAAGAAGAAAGATCGCGGCGCTAAATAGCGTTTATTGGCATGAGAAGCAAAACGTACTGAAGGGCTGATATTCGAAATCCTTGCCCGCGATGGCATCAAATGAGGTTGGCGTATCAGATATGCATAGTGTGCTGGACTATCCCAGTGATAGGTAAAAGGAAGGGCATTAATCACAACGGTTTGAGCATGTCTGCTATCCTGATTATGTCTGTTCGGGACAAATATCATGCTGTGATGTATGTACCTGCATCTATGTTCAATTTGATTTTCAAGATAAAAAACAACAAAAAAAGTAGCGATGATCGCTGGATGGTCTACTTATATTAATTAGTAGAAGATTTTCTTCTGGGTGGTTGGCGTGGTAGCGGCAGTATTGCTACAAGAGACGGCCGGCTAATCGGAGTGCTTAAAAGGTGTTTCGCGTCTGACACACCCTTAAATGGTCAATCATAACCACATAATGATGACGCTAATAATCGACACGCATTTTATTAGCATTAGATATGCGGCAATAAATATGTAAGAGCTAATCATTTAATACTCCTGTAATAAATAAAGGGGTGGAAAGAAATGTATAAAATATCGAAACGGTTTCCGATATTTTTATAAGCCTGCTAACAAATAGCGTTTGTGTGTGGTGAAAAAAGTTTAATTTTACCGCGGTGGTTATAAATATTTAGTGACGACTAATGATGATCTCATCTGATTGCCTAAAATTATATTCTGGGCTGTGTATGAGCAGTGGCACTATAAAAATATTAATATTTCAACAAAAGCTGGTACTTACTTAAGTATTAGCACGCACTGTCGGCTGGGTTTCTTTTGGTGCTGATGAGCAGTCCACTCGTGATGGGTTAAGGCAATTTATCTTTTAGTTTCATCATGCTTCCAGGTGAACGATTGCCTTGGTTTTTGTGGGGTTTTGGGAAATTTCGTTTCTTATTTCTCGGGGCGTCAGACGCAGATACATGGCTTTGGCTTATATCTTGTCCTAATAAATAGTTATCGGAACACTAATAACCTACGTTATTAATTTGATTTTTTTAATGGAATTTTGATGTTTTTTTGTTCTCAAGATGATCTGAGTTATAAGGTTCTTTTCTTTTTCTTTTAAAAACAGGTGGTTGTGGTTATCGTAGCAACCTGTAAAATCTTTACAAAATGCGGATTATTTTTGTTTCCCCCTGTTTTGCGTATAAAAAACTTTCAGTGTGGGGAAAAAAAAGCCGCACAGATGAAAGTGAAAACTTTCATTTTTGTGATATACATCACATAATTGTCAAAATTCACGTGCAGCTGCGTTGTATGTGTTGGGGCATAGGCGGTAGAGTGACAACCGTTTAGGATTAATCCTATACCTCGTTTAAGGACGATAATTGACGGAAGGGAGCTGGTGAGGTGATGGATAATGGGAGCCTAAAAGATGTTGAAATCGACGTGGTAAAACAAGTCGAAACAAATTTGCATACAGTAGTAGGCACATCTGGCACCGATAGTTTTCATGCCACCTATGGAGAGTGATTATTGAACTGGGCGATAGCGAATATCACCTGATTTATGTTTGAAACATAGCCTGTTGGGATGGATTATGGGTACCTCTGAACTACTCAAGCACATTTATGACATAAACCTGTCTTATTTGTTACTGGCACAACGTTTGATTAATGACGAAAAAGCTTCTGCGATGTTTCGTTTGGGCATTGATGATGAAATGGCTGATGCGTTGATGCAGCTAACATTGCCTCAAATGGTAAAATTGGCTGAAACAAATCAGTTGATTTGTCATTTCCGATTCAACGATCACACGACTATTAAGCAACTGACTCAAGAATCCCGTGTGGATGATTTGCAGCAGATCCATACCGGTATTCTTCTGTCGAGTCATTTACTTCAACAGTTGTCTTCAAAAGAAGAGAACGTGCCTAAGAAAAGGGCATAATAATGGTTGAGAAAAGTATTGTTCAGGAAGCTAAAGATATTCAGTTAGCGATGGAACTGATCACGCTTGGCGCACGTTTGCAAATGCTGGAAAGTGAAACGCAGCTAAGTCGCGGACGTCTTATCAAGTTATATAAAGAATTGCGAGGCAGTCCTCCGCCCAAAGGCATGCTGCCGTTTTCCACAGACTGGTTTATGACGTGGGAACAAAATATTCATTCTTCCATGTTCTATAACGCCTACCTGTATTTGCTGAAAATCAGTAAATGCAGCGGGGTGGAAGCCGTCATCAAAGCGTATCGCCTATATATCGAACAATGCTCCCCACATAACGAAACTCCCTTGCTGGCGCTGACGCGAGCTTGGACGCTGGTGCGTTTTGTCGACAGCGGCATGTTGCAGTTATCGGCTTGTAACTGCTGTAACGGGATGTTTATTACCCACGCGCACCAACCTAAAAACGTTTTCGTCTGTAGTTTATGCCAACCGCCTTCCCGGGCAGTAAAAAGACGTAAACTTTCTCCGAACGTTGCCGAT
Organism: Lonsdalea britannica; assembly: GCF_946477055.1. Classification (GTDB taxonomy): domain Bacteria; phylum Pseudomonadota; class Gammaproteobacteria; order Enterobacterales; family Enterobacteriaceae; genus Lonsdalea; species Lonsdalea britannica_A. Next base: position 3,444 of record NZ_CAMKXG010000023.1, read on the forward strand.
ATCCTACCTCAACTGCTGGACGAACAGGTTAAGCACGCAGTCTGAGCTTGGTAGCGCTAGTGAACCTGCCATTGAGCGTTTTGGGCAAATGGCAGGGCTCTTTCCTCCTAAAGTCGTACGCGATAAGACTGCGTTTTAACCTCACTCCACTACCCCTTGTTACTATAAGGAATGCTTGTGCTGGTTATATTGGGTTATATCGTCATTATAGGCTCCATCCTGGGCGGTTATCTTATCGTCGGTGGAGAGCTAGGTGCACTTTATCAGCCTTCCGAGTTGCTGATTATCGGTGGCGCTGCCATCGGTGCGTTTATCGTGGGAAACAACGGTAAGGCAATCAAAGGCACAATCAAGGCTTTACCGCTGCTCTTCAAAGGTTCGAAATATACCAAAGCTGTGTATATGGACCTCATGGCTGTGTTATTCAGACTCATGGCCAAATCGCGCCAGCAAGGTATGCTCTCTCTCGAGTTCGACATCGACAACCCCAAAGAAAGTGAAATCTTCTCCAGCTATCCCCGCATATTGTCAGACAACTATGTTGTTGAATTTGTGACGGATTATCTGCGTCTCATGGTGAGTGGCAACATGAACGCGTTCGAGATAGAAACGCTGATGGATGAGGAAATCGAGACCGTCGAACATGAATGTGAAGTGCCTGCCTCCAGTCTGACTCAGATCGGGGATGGTCTTCCCGCCTTTGGTATCGTCGCCGCGGTTATGGGCGTTGTGCATTCACTGGCTTACGTTGACCGACCCGCCGCAGAGCTCGGGATGATGATCGCGCATGCGATGGTGGGGACCTTCCTCGGTATTCTCATGGCTTATGGATTCGTATCCCCCCTCGCTTCATTGCTTCGTCAGAAAAACGCCGAAAAAATCAAAGTGCTGCAATGCATTAAAGTCACATTGCTGTCTAGCCTCAACGGCTATGCGCCGCAGATTGCCGTCGAATTCGGGCGCAAGACGCTTTACTCCACGATTCGTCCCTCATTTACCGAAATGGAGGAGCACATTCGCAATGTGAAGGCGCCGGCAGCGCAGTCAGCGGAAAATGACGCATGAAACATCAGCACCCCATTATTCGCAAAAAGCGTAAATCCGGTCATGGAGGCCACCACGGCGGGGCTTGGAAGATTGCTTATGCCGACTTCATGACCGCCATGATGGCACTGTTCTTGGTGATGTGGCTGATCGCCATTTCATCGCCTTCCCAGCTGGCCCAGATTGCGGAGTATTTCCGTACGCCTTTGAAAATCGCCATGACGAATGGTACGCGCATCAGTGACGCGTCCAGTCCGATCCCTGGCGGAGGACAAGACCCGACGCAGCAGGACGGTGAAGTCAGGAAGCAGATCGATGTTTCCAAAGACCAACGTCAGCGTGAAGAGGCCAAGTTAAACAAATTGCGGGATAAGCTTGATCAACTGATTGAAGCCGATCCGCGACTTCGTGCCTTGCGTCCGCACCTGCTGATTGAAATGGTCGAAGAAGGTTTGAGAATTCAGATTATCGATAGCCAGAAACGACCGATGTTCAAACGAGGCAGCGCTCAGGTCGAACCGTATATGAGCGATATCCTGCGTGCTATTGCGCCGATCATGAATGATATCCCCAACAAAATCAGCTTATCCGGTCATACGGATGATGCCCCCTACGTGACTGGCGAGCGGCGTTACAGTAACTGGGAGCTGTCTGCGGATCGCGCTAATGCATCCCGACGTGAGCTCATCGCCGGCGGTTTGTCTGAGGGCAAGGTGCTGCGTGTGGTCGGTATGGCCGCCACTATGGGGCTGAAGCAGGCTCAGGGCGGTGATGATGCGATCAATCGACGCATCAGCTTGGTGGTGCTGAACAAGCAGACGCAGGAAAGCATTGAGCGTGAGAACGCCGAAAGCGATGCCGTTGATATTGATAAAGCTGAGAATTTACAAAATATCAATCCTGATAACGCTAAACCTACCCCGGCACCTGCCGACAATAACAGTAGTAGCGGCGCTGCGCCTGGGGCCGAAAATGGAACACCGGCACCGGCACCGGCACCGGCACCGGCACCGGCACCGGCACCGGCACAAGGCGCGGCTGGAACTCCGGGTTCCGCATCCGTCACAGAGACGAATAGCGCATCCGCTGCCGGACGCTCACAGCCGACTACCGCTTTGCCCGCTTCTCCTGATAGTCAGGTGACGCCTTCTTCAACAAGCCACGATTCACAGCAGAGGTGACCCACGTGAGCATGGACATGAGTGCTTTCTATCAAACGTTCTTTGATGAAGCAGACGAATTGTTGGCGGACATGGAGCAGCATTTATTGCTGCTCGACCCGTCAAGCCCTGATACCGAACAGATGAATGCGATCTTCCGAGCGGCTCACTCGATTAAAGGGGGCGCCGGGACGTTTGGTTTCAAGGTATTGCAGGAAACCACGCATTTGCTGGAGAACCTGTTAGATGGTGCCAGACGCGGCGAAATGCGACTGAGCACTGACATTATCAACCTGTTTCTGGAAACAAAAGACATTATGCAGGATCAGTTGGACGCTTATAAAACCGCGCAGGAACCGAACGCCGAGAGCTTCGAGTACATCTGCAAGGCCCTTCGTCAGCTTGCGCTTGAGTCTAAAGAAGCTGAAGGCGGAGCTGCTTCTGTTGCTGCGACCAACGAAAGTGCTTCCACGACGTCGGCTGCGCCATCCACGCCTGCGGGACACAATGAACTGCGTATTGCCCTCACCAACCTGAAAGAGCCGGAAATTCCGCAGCTGCTGGAAGAACTGGCAAATTTGGGTACGGTAAAAGATTCTCACCAGACGGCGAACAGTGTTGAAGCCACGCTGGTGACGACCGAAAGTCAGGACGATATCACGGCGGTGCTGTGCTTCGTCCTGGAACCCGAGCAGATTAACTTCAAAACCGTCGGCGCGGACGCGGCTCCGGCAGCGCAACAAGAGGCACCTAAGCCTGAGGCGGCGGAACCAGCTCCGGCTGTGGCCGCGGCACCAGCACCCGCTAAACCTGCTGCGCCGGTCGCCAAACCTGCGGAAGCGGCCAAGGCACGACCTAAAACTGGCGATACCAGCATTCGAGTCGCAGTAGAGAAAGTCGACCAGCTGATCAACCTGGTTGGTGAGCTGGTTATCACACAGTCCATGCTGGCGCAGCGCTCCAGCGCGCTGGATCCTGTGGTGCACGGCGACCTGCTTAATAGCATGGGACAGCTCGAACGCAACGCGCGTGATCTCCAGGAATCTGTCATGTCCATCCGTATGATGCCAATGGAATACGTGTTCAGCCGCTTCCCGCGTCTGGTTCGTGACTTGGCCGCCAAGCTGGGCAAAGAAGTCGAACTGACGCTGCAAGGTAGCTCGACTGAACTCGATAAGAGCTTGATCGAACGTATTATTGACCCGCTGACTCACTTGGTGCGTAACAGCCTCGACCACGGTATTGAACATCCAGAGGATCGTGTTGCCGCTGGCAAAACGGCCGTGGGTAATCTGACTTTGTCCGCTGAACATCAGGGCGGCAACATCTGTATCGAAGTGATCGATGATGGTGCTGGGCTGAACCGTGAACGTATTCTCGCCAAGGCACTTTCTCAGGGGCTTTCTGTTAGCGACAGCATGACGGATGAAGAAGTCGGGATGCTGATCTTCGCCCCTGGATTCTCTACGGCGGAAAAAGTCACTGACGTTTCTGGTCGTGGTGTGGGTATGGATGTTGTTAAACGAAATATCCAGGAGATGGGCGGTCATGTGGAAATCTACTTCCAGAAAGGGAAGGGAACCACTATCCGTATCCTGCTGCCATTGACCCTGGCGATTCTGGATGGCATGTCTGTCAAGGTTGATGGCGAAGTCTTCATTCTGCCGTTGAACGCGGTAATGGAATCTCTTCAGCCACAGTCTGAAGACCTCTATCCGCTGGCTGGCGGCGAGCGGGTGTTGCAGGTCCGCGGCGAATATCTGCCGCTGATCGAGCTTTATCAGGTATTTGATGTAGAAAATGCGAAGACGGATGCGACCCAGGGCATTGTCGTCATTCTGCAAAGTGCGGGACGTCGTTACGCGTTGCTGGTTGATCAGCTGATTGGTCAGCATCAGGTTGTAGTGAAAAACCTGGAAAGCAACTACCGCAAGGTGCCGGGCGTTTCAGGCGCAACAATTCTGGGCGATGGTAGTGTTGCGCTGATTGTTGATGTGTCGGCATTGCAGGCGCTTTATCGTGAAAAGCGTGTGGTAGAGACCGCTTAACAAAAAATAACGGCTATTGATAATAAGGTGAGTAACATGACTGGACTTGCAAACGTCACAAAACTGGCAGGTGAAACCGTAGGGCAGGAGTTCCTGATCTTTACGCTTGGCGACGAAGAATACGGCGTCGATATTCTGAAGGTGCAGGAAATCCGGGGTTACGATCAGGTGACTCGCATTGCCAATACGCCTTCCTTTATTAAAGGTGTAACCAACCTGCGCGGCGTTATTGTTCCGATCGTTGACTTACGCATCAAATTTGCACAGCAGGAAGTTGACTACGATGACAATACGGTCGTTATCGTTCTGAATCTGGGACAGCGTGTTGTGGGGATCGTCGTTGACGGCGTCTCTGATGTACTGTCCTTGACGGCGGATCAAATCCGTCCGGCTCCGGAATTTGCGGTTACGCTTTCTACGGAGTATCTGACTGGCTTAGGCTCCTTGGGTGAGCGGATGCTGATTCTGGTCGACATCGAAAAGCTGTTGAGCAGCGAAGAAATGGCGCTGGTTGATAGCGTGCTGAAAGGTTGATTTACATACACGCATAACGGCGGGCCATCAAAAGATGGCCCGCTTCACATGTAATGAATTCTTCTTTAAACGGAAATCTGTCCAGGTAATGTCCAAAGAATTACCGGTGATAGGGTCATGGAACTATGGAAAAGGCTCACATGCTTAATCGTATCAAAGTGGTAACGAGTTTAGTTCTTATCTTGGCGTTGTTCAGTGCTCTTCAATTTATCTCTGGTGGTCTGTTTTTCAATGCGTTGAAAACAGATCGTGATATTTTTCGCGACACCCGCATCCTCAACGAACAAAAATCGCAGCTGGATGCAACCTGGACGTACCTGTTGCAGGCTCGTAATACGCTAAACCGCGCGGGATCACGTTTGGCGCTGAATCAGAACAGCCAGTCCACGAACAACTCCGCGGCGAATGAACTGATCGAATTAGCTAAAAAACAGCTGCAGACGGCTAACGAACGTTTCGGCAATTACGAAAATATCCCGTATTCGTCAAAACAGGACAAAGCTATTCAAGCGGCGGTCAAAGCTGATTTTGATACGTTGAACGGCGCGTTAAGCGAACTGGTTGTGTTTATCACAACAGGTAAGTTGCAGGCATTCCTCGACCAGCCGACACAGAGTTACCAAAATACGTTTGAAAAAACCTACTTGACGTACCGTGACTCTTACGACGCCATTTACAAAGACGCCATTGAAGAGAATGAGTCAGCCTATAGGTCTGCGCTGTGGATTCTTGGCTCCATCGTGGTCTTCGTGCTGGTGATGTCCGGTGTCGTTTGGCTGGGTGTCAACCGTGCGCTTATCCAACCGCTTAACAAGATCGTTGAAAACATCCGTTATATGGCAAAAGGCGATCTGACTCATCGTCTTGAATTCCAGGGTACCAACGAAATGGGCATCCTGGCTGACAGCCTCCGCCATATGCAAAGTGAATTCATTACAACTGTGAGCGCCGTACGTCAGGGCGCGGAAGCCATTTATACCGGCTCAACAGAAATCAGCGCCGGTAACAACGATCTGTCTTCACGGACCGAACAGCAAGCCGCTTCCCTTGAAGAAACGGCGGCGAGCATGGAACAGCTGACGGCGACGGTGAAACAAAACGCCGAAAATGCACGTCAGGCTAGCCAACTGGCGCTGAGTGCTTCGGAAACGGCGCAGAAGGGCGGTCAGGTTGTCGATAACGTGGTCAAAACGATGCACGATATCGCTGGCAGCTCCCAGAAAATCTCTGATATCACCAGCGTGATCGACGGTATCGCCTTCCAGACCAACATCCTTGCGCTGAATGCTGCGGTAGAAGCGGCGAGAGCGGGCGAGCAAGGTCGTGGTTTTGCGGTGGTGGCCGGTGAAGTCCGTAATCTGGCACAGCGCAGTGCTCAGGCGGCCAAAGAGATCAAAACCCTTATCGACGACTCCGTCGGACGTGTGGATGAAGGTTCGAAGCTGGTCGAAACGGCGGGTGAAACCATGGGTGAGATCGTCGGCGCGGTAACCCGAGTGACTGACATCATGGGTGAAATCGCTTCCGCTTCCGATGAACAAAGCAAGGGGATCGATCAGGTTGGTCAGGCTGTAACGGAAATGGACCGGGTCACTCAGCAGAACGCCTCACTGGTAGAAGAATCAGCTTCTGCTGCCGTCGCGCTTGAAGAGCAGGTTCGTGGATTGAACCAGTCGGTGTCGCTGTTCCGTTTACCGGAAGAAAGAAGTTCCTACCGTCCTGCCATTGCGCCAGCGGCGGCTAAAACAGCGTTGTTGAGCCCGGCGACAGGGAAATCGTCAGGTAAAAGCCGTGCCGTCGCGGTAGGTTCATCCAGTGATAATTGGGAAAAGTTTTAACGACGTCTCCGATCGTTGCGGGATGTTCAGTGTGAATTTCCGCTACGCTTAAATTTGTACCGACGATCGTCTGTCCGGCCTCGCTCTGAGGCCGGCAAAATCGTTTTAGCGAGCCGAGAGGTTATATTTTCGGCTATTACGCGCTGAAAACGTGTATTGAGTTAAAGAAAGGTCGGCATCAGCCGATGGAGTAAGTGTAGGGGACTTGTCGAGCCGGAATATCGGTCGATAACTCTGCATGAGTTGGGCAAAGACGTAGGTCACACAGCAAAACTTATAGCCTTAAAGGCAGTGCCGCCGGGAAACCGGCAGCACATTATAAAAGATAAACGCAACTTTTTGATTGATGGCCGTAGTTGACGATATGCAGACATGGCTACTGTAGCCTCTGACAGCAGGTATAGAGGTATCGAAGTGGGTAAAACGCAGTGACGAAGATGGACGTGTCACCTGAGCTAATTCAGCGTTGGTATAAAAAACATCAGCAGCATCTCGGAAGTTGAGAGGCACAAGGTTGAATGTTTACCAGTAAGGCGCAGAGGCTGTGCCATACATCTCCAGAAGATGGATATCTGATAAATGGTATGCCTGTAATTGCTGTTAGGGATGAGCCCATATTGAAAAACAAGAAGATAACCTATCCATTTTCGGGCAGTTAGACAATGAAAAATACGACATCGCCAAATCATTCTGGATCTGCGTCAATATTGTCGCAGATGGTTGAACGGTTACCGCTCTCTGATACGCACTTCAAACGTATTAGTCAGCTGATATATCAACGCGCCGGTATCGTGCTGGCCGATCACAAGCGGGAAATGGTTTATAACCGCTTGGTTCGGCGTCTGCGATTACTGGGCATAAACGATTTCGGTCAATACCTGGCACTGTTGGAGTCCGATCCTAATAGCGCTGAATGGCAGGCGTTTACCAACGCATTGACCACCAACCTGACGGCTTTTTTCCGTGAGGCGCATCATTTCCCGATCTTGGCTGAACACGCCCGCAAGCGTCAGGGTAACTACTCCGTCTGGAGTACCGCCGCATCGACGGGTGAAGAGCCCTACTCGCTAGCGATGACGTTGGCTGAAGTTTTTGGCGACAAATCACATAATCACTGTCAGGTGATAGCCAGCGATATCGATACTCAGGTGCTGGAAAAGGCGTCTGCCGGCATATATCGGCAGGATGAATTGCGCTCGCTCTCTCCTCAGCAGATGCAGCGCTTTTTCTTACGCGGCACCGGTCCACACAGCGGTCTGGTTCGCGTGCGCCCCGAACTGGCTTCAATGGTTCATTTCCAGCAATTGAATCTCCTGGCGCCGGAGTGGGCTGTTCCCGCGCCGTTTGATGCCATTTTTTGCCGTAACATCATGATTTATTTCGACAAAGAAACACAGGAACGTATCCTGCGTCGCTTTGTTCCGCTGCTTAAACCCGGCGGATTACTATTTGCTGGTCATTCAGAGAATTTCAGTCAGATCAGTCGGGAATTCTATCTGCGCGGGCAGACTGTGTATGGGCTGGCTAAGGAAAGATAATGAGCAAAATAAAAGTATTGTGCGTTGACGACTCAGCGCTCATGCGTCAAATCATGACTGAGATCATCAATAGTCATCCCGATATGGAAGTGGTGGCGACCGCGCCGGATCCTTTGGTGGCGCGCGATCTGATTAAAAAATTCAATCCACAGGTTCTGACGTTGGATGTCGAAATGCCGCGCATGGACGGATTGGATTTTCTCGAAAAGCTGATGCGACTGCGACCGATGCCGGTTGTCATGGTGTCATCGCTGACCGGTAAGGGATCGGAAATCACACTGCGTGCGCTGGAACTGGGCGCTATCGATTTTGTGACCAAACCTCAGCTGGGGATTCGCGAAGGCATGCTGGCATACAGTGAGCTCATTGCTGACAAAATTCGTACGGCGGCCAAGGCGCGTTTGCCGCAACACAGCCAGAGCGCTGCGGCGCCGGTGAAAGTGCTTAGCACACCGTTGTTGAGTAGTGAAAAGCTGATCGCCATCGGCGCGTCAACCGGCGGTACAGAGGCGATTCGTCATGTACTTCAGCCGCTGCCGCCTACCAGTCCTGCGGTCATTATCACGCAGCACATGCCGCCGGGCTTCACCAAGTCTTTCGCTGAGCGTCTGAACAAGCTGTGTCAGATCACGGTGAAAGAAGCGGAAGACGGCGAGCGTGTCTTGCCGGGTCATGCGTACATTGCGCCGGGGGCTCGACACATGGAGCTGTCGCGCAGCGGAGCAAACTATCAGGTCAAGTTACATGACGAGGCTCCGGTAAACCGGCATCGTCCTTCCGTGGACGTGTTATTCCGATCCGTGGCGAAATACGCGGGTCGCAACGCGGTCGGCGTCATTCTGACGGGAATGGGTAACGACGGCGCGATGGGCATGCTGGAAATGCATCAGGCCGGCGCGTACACGATGGCGCAAAATGAAGCCAGCTGTGTAGTTTTTGGTATGCCTCGAGAGGCTATTGCGCTCGGTGGTGTCGACGAAGTGGTGGATTTGCACCAGGTAAGTCAGCGAATGCTGGCTCAAATTTCTGCCGGACAGGCATTACGTATATAGCAGCTCCGAGTGAGCAATAATAACTGTAGGAGTAGGTATGGCTGATAAAGAACTCAGATTTTTAGTGGTAGATGATTTCTCGACGATGCGTCGTATCGTAAGGAATCTGCTAAAAGAGCTGGGCTTTAACAATGTGGAAGAAGCAGAAGACGGTGCAGACGCTCTGAACAAGCTGCGCACTGGTGGTTTTGACTTCGTCATTTCCGACTGGAATATGCCCAATATGGATGGTTTGGAACTGTTGCAAACCATTCGCGCCGACGGCACGCTTTCTAAACTTCCGGTACTGATGGTGACCGCAGAAGCGAAGAAAGAAAACATTATTGCAGCAGCGCAGGCTGGCGCCAGCGGTTATGTGGTTAAACCATTTACCGCGGCTACGCTTGAAGAAAAGCTGGGTAAAATTTTCGAAAAGCTGGGTATGTAAGGAGATGTCATGAATCCACATCCGGTGCCCCCTGTTAACGATAACGCGTCTGCGACCGAGATTATTTCCCGTATCGGCCAGCTGACTCGTATGCTGCGTGATAGCCTGAAAGAGCTGGGCTTGGATCATGCTATTGCCGAAGCGGCGGAAGCAATTCCTGACGCTCGGGATCGTCTTGATTATGTTGTTCAGATGACCGCACAGGCGGCAGAGCGCGCTCTGAACTGTGTTGAGGCTTCTCAGCCGCGTCAGAATAAGCTGGAAGAAGACGCCAAATCCCTGACGACGCGTTGGGACGAGTGGTTTGAAAACCCGATTGAGTTGGCCGATGCACGTGAGCTGGTAACGGATACCCGCAGTTATCTACAGGAAGTTCCCGAACATACCTCTTTCACCAATGCTCAGTTACTGGAAATCATGATGGCGCAGGACTTCCAGGATCTGACGGGACAGGTCATCAAACGCATGATGGATGTTGTCCAGGAGATTGAGAAACAGCTGCTGATGGTCTTGCTGGAAAATATGCCAGAGAAAAAGGCTGAACCGAAGCGTGCTGATGATGGACTGCTCAACGGTCCTCAAGTCGACAAAACCGCTGCTGGTATTGTCTCAAATCAGGATCAGGTCGACGATCTGCTCGACAGCCTCGGATTCTGATTAGCCCGACCCCTGACAGTCTGTAGATTGGGGGGATATCAGGCAAAGGTATGTGGATTTTTACGGTCGGGCCTTCTCCCGACCGTAAATCCCCACTTCTATTTGCTTATGCATCAAATAGCCGCCTCTTTTCTTCTTTTTTCCACCCATCAAGTTTTTTCTTATTTGTCATGCTAATCGCGTGTATTTTTCGTTTTGGTCAGTAACAAACAGGAACAGCTAACGTGGCAGACGATAGCGATCTGGAAAAAACAGAGGCCCCCACAGCCCACCGAACGGAAAAAGCCCGCGAGGAAGGTCAAGTTCCTCGATCCCGAGAATTGACATCTATTCTCATGCTCATTATTGGGCTGGGAATATTGTGGATGACCGGCGAGATGATGTACCACCGGCTTGGCACGATGCTGAGCCAGGGGCTGTATTTCAACCACGACATCATCAATGACAACAAACAGATGGGCCGGCATGTCCTTGCGTTGCTGAAACTGGCTGCGATGGCATTAGTCCCGATTATGTTGGGCATGGTTCTTGTCGCCATTGGTGCGCCGGTTGTGCTGGGTGGCCTGGTGTTTAGTACCAAGTCCTTTGAGTTTAGCCTTGAGAAGCTCGATCCGATTGCGGGGCTCAAACGGCTGTTCTCATCACAAATGGTGGCCGAGTTGTTCAAAGCCATCATTAAAGCTGTCGTCGTTGGCGTGGTGACGGGGCTGTTCCTCTGGCACAAATGGCCGGAGATTTTGCGGCTGATTTCCGAACCGCTAGTGACGGCACTCGGCGATGCGCTTGAACTGGCGATTTACTGTGGCTTTTTGGTACTGCTTAGCATGATCCCCATGGTGGCCTTTGACGTCTTCTGGCAGATCTGGAGCCACTTGAAAAAACTGCGTATGAGTAAGCAGGATATTCGGGATGAGTTCAAACAGAACGAAGGTGACCCGCATATCAAAGGGCGTATTCGCCAGATGCAGCGGGCGATAGCCCAGCGACGCATGATGGCTGATGTCCCGAAAGCCGATGTGATTGTGACGAACCCGACGCATTATGCGGTCGCGCTACAGTACAACGACAAAAAGATGAGCGCGCCGAAAGTGTTAGCCAAAGGTGCCGGAGATATCGCTCTGAAGATTCGAGAAATCGGCGCTGAACATCGCGTGCCGACGCTGGAAGCGCCCCCTTTAGCAAGGGCGCTCTATAAGCACGCTGAAATTGGAAAAAGCATTCCCGCCACACTGTATGCGGCTGTTGCCGAAGTGTTGGTCTGGGTGTACCAAATTAAACGTTGGAAACGTGAAGGCGGCCTGACGCCGCAGAAACCAACTCATTTATCTGTGCCAGATTCACTGGACTTCGCAAAAGAGAACACGACTGATGGCTAATCTGGCTTCATTGCTACGCTTGCCAGGCAACTTAAAAGACACGCAGTGGCAGGTTTTGGCAGGACCGATCCTGATTCTGATGATCCTGTCGATGATGGTGCTCCCGCTGCCGCCGTTTATTCTGGACCTGCTGTTTACCTTCAACATCGCGCTTTCCGTCATGGTGCTCCTGGTCGCCATGTTCACCCAGCGTACGCTGGAGTTCGCCGCGTTTCCGACGATTTTGCTGTTTTCCACCCTGTTACGGCTCTCGCTCAACGTCGCTTCCACACGAATCATTCTTATGGAAGGCCACACGGGGGCAGGGGCGGCAGGAAAGGTCGTCGAAGCCTTTGGCCACTTCCTGGTAGGCGGTAACTTCGCCATCGGTATCGTGGTGTTTATCATCCTGGTCCTAATCAACTTCATGGTAATCACCAAAGGTGCGGGGCGTATCGCCGAAGTGGGCGCGCGTTTTGTGCTGGACGGAATGCCGGGTAAACAGATGGCGATTGACGCCGATCTTAACGCCGGACTGATTGGTGAAGCCGAAGCGAAAAAGCGTCGTTCAGAAGTGACTCAGGAAGCCGACTTCTACGGCTCGATGGATGGTGCTAGTAAGTTCGTGCGCGGTGATGCGATCGCCGGGTTGATGATCATGGCCATCAACATCATCGGTGGCCTGTTGGTCGGGGTCATTCAGCACAACATGGACCTGGGTCATGCGGCCCAAAGCTATACGTTGTTGACCATCGGTGACGGTCTGGTCGCACAGATTCCGGCGTTGGTGATTTCAACCGCGGCCGGTGTCATCGTAACCCGCGTCAGCACTGAGCAGGATGTGGGTGAGCAGATGGTTACCCAGCTGTTCAGTAACCCGAAAGTGATGGTGCTGAGCGCCGGCGTTCTCGGCTTGATCGGTCTCGTTCCGGGTATGCCTAACTTCGTCTTCCTGTTATTTACCGCGATTTTGCTGGGCGTCGCCTGGTGGACGCGCGGCAAGGACGAACGAAAAGCGACGGCGGCGGCGGCAGAACCTGCATTGGCAGAGAGCCAGCAGCAGCAAATCGTTGAAGCCAGCTGGGATGACGTTCAGCTGGAAGACCAACTGGGTCTGGAAGTGGGCTATCGACTGATCCCGATGGTGGACTTCCAACAAAATGGCGAACTGCTGGGGCGTATCCGCAGTATTCGTAAAAAATTCGCGCAGGAAATTGGTTTCTTGCCGCCTGTCGTCCATATCCGAGATAACCTCGAGCTGCAGCCTGCGGGCTACCGCATCCTGATGAAAGGGGTTGAGATCGGCAGTGGTGAAGCGCATCCGGGCCGCTGGATGGCAATCAACCCGGGCAGTGCTATCGGTAAACTGGCGGGCGAAATCACGCAAGATCCCGCGTTTGGCCTACCTGCCGTATGGATTGAAAGCGCGCTGAAAGATCAGGCACAGGCGCAAGGTTTCACGGTCGTTGAATCCAGTACCGTGGTGGCGACTCACCTGAACCATCTGATTAACGTGTACGCCAGTGACCTGTTTGGCCGTCAGGAAGCGCAGCAGCTGATGGATCGCGTCACGAAAGAGATGCCTAAATTGGCCGATGACTTTATCCCGAGCGTGGTCACTCTGACGGTGCTACATAAAGTGCTGCAGAATCTTCTATCTGAGCGTGTGTCCATCCGTGACATGTGTACGATTCTTGAAACGTTGTCTGAACATGCGGCGATCCAGAAAGACCCGAACGAACTGACGGTAGTTGTTCGCGTGGCATTGGGCCGCGCCATTACCCAGCAGTGGTTCCCGGGTAATGATGATATTCAGGTGATCGGTCTGGAGTCATCGCTGGAGCGCGTACTGCTGCAGGCGATGCAGAACGGCGGCGGTTTGGAGCCGGGGCTGGCCGAAAGACTGCTTTCTCAGGCTCAGGATGCGGTTCAACATCAGGAAGCGCTGGGCGCGCCGCCGGTCCTGTTGGTCACGCATGCGCTTCGTCCACTGCTATCGCGATTCCTGCGCCGCAGCCTGCCGCAGCTGGTCGTACTTTCCAATCAGGAGATTACGGACAGCCGTCAGATTCGCATGACGTCAGTCATTGGTGGATCAGGGCAGTGAAACGTTTTGCCTTAATGCTGTTATTGGCGGCTGGTATCGCTACCGCCGCCGATAAACAACCCGTATGGGAAGGCGCCAATCTGCTCATCAGTCAGAAGGGCATCGCCAAACGTTCAGTTCTGCTTCATTCAAACGGCTCCTTCCCCAAAGGCGCCGTTTTGACATCGGTCCTCTGGCGCTATGAGCTCTTGTCACGTAATTCGACAGGACTGCACGCCTCACTCTGTATTCCAGGGCAGTGTGTTCGTTTGAATGGGCAAAATGGAAGTACGGAAATGTTTGCGGGATTGTCGGCGGAAACGCCTTTCTATCTGGTATTTCATGTCCCGGGCAAAGGCGCTTTGCGTCAGCCTATGCGGGTCACAAAATACCAGCTGATAGTCAACTACACCAAAAAGTAACGTGACTGCGTTGAATGGCGTTTTAAACGCTGAACTTACGGCCTAGGTGTGAACCGCTGTTCTCTGTCTGACCGTTCGGGCCATAGATGCCCTGACGCTGTTTCTGCTCCAAGAAAGCCAGCGATTGCTGGTTATTTTCGAGGTGCGCATTCAGCAATAGGCCATTGCGATGATTGTATTGGCTCAACTCGCGCGTTAGCTCATGGATCTGAGACCACTGAGCATTCAGCTCCGGCGAGTGGGGGTAGGGAGGTTTAACCGACAACTGCTCATCCAGCGCCAGGCGCTGATTATCAAAATGCTTGAGAATAGACAACTGCTCGTTTTTATTCTCTGTCACCCGGTGCAAAAACGCAGGATTGACCTGGCGCGCGCTTAATTCATCCTGCTCTTGAGACAGGATATCTTTAAGCGACACCAGGCTATTCAGCATCTGTTCCAGAACTTCATTCATTTGCATGGGTCAACGTTGCCTTTTAATAAACTAATCAGAAAGTTGTCTGAACTTCGCTCAGCAGTGCATCGGCGATTTTACCCACGTCGACTTCCAGTTTTCCGTCCTTGATGGCCTGCTTCAGAGTATCGACTTTTTCCATATCGATGTCCTGACTGCTCGGCTGCATCAGGCTGGACTGCGTCTCGCTCAGGCTAACTTGCGTCTGGCTGGTCGTGCCCGCCGCGCTGCCTGATGAAGTAGATTTACTTTTTGTGGTGTGAAGTAAATCCGCTTCCGTATTCTGAATTGATTTTACTCCAGATACCGGACGAGTACTATCAATGCTCATGTGGCCTCCCTACTAACAAAAATGATATCGGTATAGTGACTGAATACATATATCGGACGATCCCGCCGAAGCTTTAACGCTTATTGTACAATTTTTACCAGTCCCGTTTCAGCCACTATTCCAGTAATAATTTGTCCGGACTCCATCCGTATTCTGACGGCGCTATTGATCGCCGCGTTGTCCATAGCTTTGCCTTCGCTGACAATGCTGAAACCATCACCAGATACCGTCACTTTCACCGTCTCGCCCATTTTCACCGCCCAGGGATTTCGCAACATGCTGGCCGCAATGGGTTGTCCTGCGCCAATCATGCGAATACTAACCGCACCGACGGCGAGAGCCGGGTCCGCCAGCGGCGGTACGCTCAACGCGTCCAGTCGGCCTTGTTGAAGCGCCACATCTTCTGCCTGGATTTTCTGTTTGGGCGGTATCGGCCGAGTGGCGACAAGGTAAGGTGCGGTCACCTGAACATTAGCTTGCAGAAAATGGCGTTGGGTTCCGCACATGGCTCGGATGCTGAGGGTGCCCCATATTTTCTTTCTGGAGGGCAGCGATAGCTGAGGCTCAGGACACAATTCAAGCCTTTCGACCGGAGTTTTTACAACAACATTAACTTCTGCCGAGGGGATTTCGAGCTGTCCCTGAATGAACGTCTTAATCTGAGCCGTGATTTGGTCGCGATCGGCCGCCGCAGCCGGGGTTAGTGAGATAAGGAAAAAAATCTTACATAAGATTAATTTGCGCCAAAATCCCATCAAATATTCCCCTGTCCGTTTTCTTAAATGAAGTCGATCCGACTGCGGTAGTACACAACATCGCCTGTGCAGTTTACAGAGATGCAGTCTGTGCCAAACGAGAAAATAGCCACTCATTTCCCGTCTATTCCGGCGATAAAGTTGCCGCGCGAAGTTTATCCTGTCTATCGTCACTCTTCTTTAATTACTTTTCCTGAGGGAAAGCATGCTTGACAAATTAGATGCATCGTTCCGCTTCCAGCAGGAGGCGTTGAATTTACGGGCTCAGCGCCAGGAAATCCTGTCTGCGAATATCGCGAATGCGGATACGCCGGGCTACCAGGCTCGGGATATCGACTTTTCCAGCGAGCTGAATAAAGCCCTGAAACAAGGTCGCGCGACCGGTACGACGATGTCGTTAGCCACTACGTCGACTCGGCATATCCCTGCATCTACGACGTCAATGCCTGATTTAGATCTGCTTTATCGCGTACCCGATCAGCCGGCCCTTGACGGGAACACCGTAGATATGGACAGAGAACGGACAAATTTCGCAGACAACAGTCTGCGGTATCAAACGGATCTTACGCTGTTAAACGGCCAAATCAAAAGCATGATGTCAGTGTTACAGGATAAATAACGCGTATGTCGCTAATTAATATCTTTGAAATTTCAGGTTCTGCGCTGACTGCGCAGTCCCAGCGCATGAACGTGAGCGCCAGTAACCTGGCGAATGCGGACAGTGTCACCGGACCAGATGGCGAGCCGTATCGTGCCAAGCAGGTCGTTTTTAAAGTGGCTGCTCCAGACGGACAGGCTATCGGCGGCGTGCAGGTTGACGACGTCGTTGAAGATACCTCTCCGGACAAGCTGGTTTATCAACCGGGAAATCCCCTGGCGGATGAACGCGGCTATGTACGTATGCCTAATGTGGATGTTACTGCGGAAATGGTGAACTCCATCTCGGCATCACGCAGCTACCAGGCAAACGTGGAAGTGCTGAATACGGCTAAGGCGTTGATGCAAAAAACGCTGACATTAGGCCAATAATAACGTGGGAGAGTAGCCATGAGCGTCTCAGTTTCACTTACCGAATCAACAGATACCAGCAAGACCAGCACAACCAGCAGCTCGTCCAGTACGAGCAGCAGTGCGGACCTGCAAAACGAATTTATGACCTTACTGGTTGCGCAGTTGCAGAACCAGGATCCTACCAATCCGATGGACAACAGCCAGCTGACCACGCAGCTTGCGCAGATCAGTACGCTGAGCGGCATCGAGAACATGAACACTACGCTGGGCTCTATTTCCAGCCAGTTGGATACCTCCGAGACGTTGCAAGCCAGTTCTCTGATTGGCAACGGCGTCCTGATTCAGGGCAACAGCATCGTCGTCGGCTCGGACAGCTCCACCACCGCATTTGGTGTTGAACTGGCCAATGCGGCTACGGACGTGAATGTCACCATTAAAGACGCCAGCGGTAATACGGTGAAAACCGTGGATCTCGGTGCTCAAAGCGCCGGCGTGCAGACCTACAGCTGGGATGGCACTAACGACAGCGGCGGCACCGTTGACGCCGGCACCTACACCTACTCGGTGACGGCGACCGGTTCCGATGGCGCTAGCGTGACAGCGACGCCGCTGAAATATGCGCTGGTCTACGGCGTTAACACGGACTCCTCGGAAGCCGTGCTTAACCTGGGCCTGTCAGGCACTGCGTCGCTGAGCGACGTCAAACAAATTATTTGATTGTGAATCGTGCGGCTGACAAGCAGACCAGCCGCCTAAAACAACACACAGCAAACTACTAATTTTTAGGAGCACCTCCAAATGGGTTTTTCACAAGCGGTCAGCGGATTGAATGCTGCCTCCAGTAACCTGGATGTCATCGGTAACAACATCGCCAACTCAGAGACCACCGGCTTTAAAGGCGCAACGGTTTCTTTCGCAGACATCTTTGCTGATTCTGCCGTAGGTCTGGGCGTTAAAGTCGCCGCCGTGACTCAGAACTTTAACGACGGTACGATTGAAAACACCGACGTCGGCACCGACGTCGCTATTTCCGGTAATGGCTTCTACCGCGTGGCGGATGACGCTGGCTCGGTTTACTACACCCGTAACGGCGAATTCCAGCTGGATGCGGATCGTAACCTGACCACCAAAACCGGTTACTACGTGACGGGTTATGCCGCTACCGGTACGCCGCCTACCATCGCTGCGGGTGCGGAACCGACCACGATCAATATCTCCGCAGGTTCAATCGCCGCTCAGCAGACGTCGACGTCGACCTATGTCGCCAACCTGAACTCCAGCACCACAGCGCTGGCGGCTGGCACCACGTTCGATGCGACGGATTCCAGCACCTATAGCTGGACCAAGTCCATGACGACCTACGACAGCCTGGGTAACACCCATGTAATGAACCTGTACTTCTCCAAAACGGCTGACAACACTTGGGAAGTACATGCGTTGGACAGCAGCGACAGCACCGCTACCGCTCAAGATCTTGGTTCACTGAACTTCAGCACCAGCGGCCAGTTGTCTGGAACGACTCTTCCTGGTGCAACAGCAGCCACAGACGCGAAGTCTTTCACAATTAATACCAACTCTCTGAACGGTTCTGCCGCCAACTCATTCACTATCGACTTCACAGGCTCTACACAGCAGAACGCGAGTAGCTCCGAGCTGAGCAAAAGCCAGAATGGTTACACCACCGGTAACCTGGTCGAATACGCCATCAATGATGACGGCACCATTAGCGGAACTTACTCCAACGGCCAGAGCCAGTTGCTGGGACAGATCGTGCTGGCCACGTTCTCCAACAACCAGGGCCTGAAGT
>NZ_CAMKXG010000024.1 GCF_946477055.1 Lonsdalea britannica
AACCGCTAACCGCTAACCGCTAACCGCTAACCGCTAACCGCTAACCGCTAACCGCGGGCCTACATCAGTATCCACAGCAAGACGATCACACACACTGCGCACAGAATCAGTATGCCGCGCGGACGGCTGAAGAGTGTCCGCACTTCGGGGGGCAAGGCAGAGATAAAGGGGCCGTAGATAGGTATCGGCGCTGACGCGGAACCTGCCGTCGCCGTCTCTTTCTCCTGTAGCTGCTGAAGCCGTTTGCTGTAGAGAAACGTGACGACATCGGCAATCTGCACCGGCGTCAACGGCGTCTGCATCCCGGCATTGAAACGAGACTGCGCATAATCCTGCACCATCTGCTGTTCCTGTGCATCCATCGGCTGTTTGAGCGCCGGTTGCAGCGCCGCCAGCGTCGGTGACGTGTGGTTCTGCATCATGGCGACCTGCGTTTGCAGCAGTTGGCTCAGCAGAGGGAAGTTTTTCGCGGGGATCGCGTCATTGGGCTTCAGCCCCTGAACATCCATCAGCGCCAGCAACACCTTCGCGGGGGATTCGCCGGTCAGCGTCGTCAGTCGGGTAATCAGCTGATTCAGGCTGTTTTGCTCGGCGGGCAGCAGGCGACGATCCAGCGGCGCGCTGGTTTGCGGCAGAGCACCGGGTTGCGGCTCGGTGGGAGAAGGCTGGGCCGACGGGGGAAATGTGCCGGGCGGCAACGAGGCGCTCGGCTGCGGCAACTGACCGTTTTGCAACAGTGTGACAACCTGCTGTAGCTGGCTGCCGCTCAGTGAACTTAGCACGGTGTGGCCGAACTGTTGGCGGATGAAGTCGCTCACCGCCTGACGGTTGTTGCCCTGCGGCAGCAGTTCGGTGAGTTGCTGCAACAGTTGGCGCGTGCCTAGCGTATTCTGCACAGAGGTTAGCCGGCTTTGCAGCGCCTGCTCAGCCGCGGGAAAATGACCGGACAGAATCTCGGCACCGCTTTTCAGACCGATGTCGTGACGCATACCGGCCCAGATTTCGGCCGATTTCAGCGAACTTAACGACATGATCTTCGTGATAAGCCGCTCCAGCGATGTGCGCTGCGCAGGCGTCAACGGTGCGTCTTCACGCGCCGTACCGCCGGTTTTCAGCGGCGTGGTATCAATGTTGCGGTCGCCTGGCAAAGACGTGCCGGGGCTGTTCACGGGCTGCATAACACGATCCTTACCGTGCGGTTTCTGTTCGAAGTGGGATAACAGAAAGAATAGTTGAACGTTATGATAACAACCCCGATCCGTAACGGGTAGTCGGGCAGGGCGTTTGACGTAAAATTTCTGTAACGCGGCGCAACAAGCCGGGCGATTCGCCGGTGTTCCCCCTCGTCGGTTTGTGGCAGAATAACGCCCCTGTTTTCGCCGCCGCTGTGCGTCCGACGCCACACGCCTTTCAGGAAACGTAACGTGAAAATCCTTGTTGATGAAAATATGCCCTATGCCCGCGAGCTATTCAGCCGCTTGGGCGACGTCACTGCCGTGCCGGGACGACCTCTGCCGCTCGCCGCATTGGATGATGCCGATGCGCTGATGGTGCGTTCGGTCACCAAGGTCAATGCCGACTTACTGACGGGGAAATCGGTGAAGTTCGTCGGTTCGGCGACGGCGGGCACTGACCATGTCGACGAAACTTTCTTACAGCAGGCGGGCATTGCGTTCTCCGCCGCGCCGGGTTGCAACGCGATTGCCGTCGTCGAGTATGTCTTTTCCGCTCTGCTGGGACTGGCTGAGCGGGATGGTTTCCAGTTACGCGATCGCACCGTGGGCATTATCGGCGTGGGCAATGTGGGGGCGCGTCTCAACGCGCGCCTTAAAGCATGGGGCGTCCGTACGTTGCTGTGCGATCCGCCGCGCGCCGATCGCGGTGATCAGGAGAACTTCCTCTCACTCGAAGAGGTCGCGGCGCAGGCCGACGTGCTGACGTTTCACACGCCGCTGTATAAAGACGGTCCTTACCAAACCTATCACAGCGTGGATGCGGATCTGCTGGATACGCTGGCGGAAGGCACAATACTGATCAACGCCTGCCGTGGGCCGGTCGTCGACAACGCGGCACTGCTTGAATCGTTGGAGCGTGGAAAATCGCTTAGCGTGATCCTGGACGTTTGGGAGCCGGAACCCGAGCTATCGACAGCGCTGCTGGACCGGGTGGATATCGGCACGTCGCACATTGCCGGGTACACGCTGGAAGGCAAAGCGCGCGGTACGACGCAGGTTTTTGAAGCCTGGAGCCGCTTTATCGGTCAGCCGCAGCAGGTGGCGCTGTCTTCGCTGCTGCCCACGCCCGAAGTGACTTCCGTTACGCTGACACAACCGCTGGATGAATCGCTGCTCAAACGTCTGGTTCATCTGGTTTACGACGTGCGTCGCGATGATGCGATGCTGCGCGGCGTCGCCCACATCAGCGGCGGGTTCGATCGCCTGCGTAAAACCTATCAGGAGCGCCGCGAATGGTCGTCGCTTCAGGTGATCTGCGCCGATCGCGACAGCGTCGAGCTGCTCAACCAACTGGGCTTCAGCGCCGTTTTTCAGGGCGATAACTGATCGCTCTATTCGTGAATAAACCTTTTTGTCCGGGCGATATTGCTGTCGCCTGGCCCGTGTTATGAAAAATTTGGGGAGAAGAACCAAATGACCAATGGCTGGAATATAGCGCTGCTGGGCGCAACTGGCGCCGTCGGCACCGCGTTGCTGGAGCTATTGCAGGAACGTGAATTTCCAGTGGGAGAAATCTATCCGCTGGCGAGTGAGCATAGCGCGGGGGAAACCCTTCGTTTCAACGGTCGCTCTTGTCTGGTGACGAACGCGGAGGAATTCGACTGGTCGCAGGCGCAGCTGGCGTTTTTCGTCGCGGGCACCGAGGCGAGCGCCCGCTATGCGGACGAAGCGGGTAACTCCGGCTGTCTGGTTATCGACAGCAGCGGCTTGTTTGCCCAAGAACCGGATGTCCCTCTGGTTGTACCGGGTGTGAATTCCCACGTGCTGGCGGATTACCGCAATCGCAACCTCGTGGCCGTGGCCGATAGTCTGACCAGCCAACTGCTGAGAGCGGTGAAGCCATTAACGGAACAGGCCGGACTTTCTCGCCTGCACGTCACCAACCTGTTGTCAGTATCCGCTCGCGGTAAAGCGGCGGTCGACGATCTGGCTGGACAGAGCGCGCGTCTGCTAAACGGCATGCCGCCGGAAGCCGGGATGTTCCCGAAACAGCTGGCGTTCAACCTGTTGCCGCTGCTGCCGGATAGCGAAGGCAGCGTGATGCAGGAGCGTCGTCTGGTCGATCAGGTGCGTAAAGTCCTGCAGGACGACGGACTGCCGATTGCGGTCAACTGTGTTCAGTCGCCGGTCTTTTACGGTCATGCGCAGGTGGTGCATATGGAAGGCATGCGTCCGCTCTCTGCGGAGGAAGCCCGCGAGGAGCTGCTGCAGTCGGAAGATGTTTCAATCAGCGATGACGAAGACTACCCGACTCAGGTCGATGATGCCTCCGGCAATGTGCAGCTGAGCGTGGGCTGCCTGCGTAACGATTACGGCATGCCGGAGCTGCTGCAGTTCTGGTCAGTGGCGGATAATGTGCGCTTTGGTGGCGCGTTGATGGCCGTTGAAACCGCCGAACTCCTGATTCAGGAGCATCTGGGGTAATCATGACAGCGTTGCAGGTTGCGGAAGACGTGGCGCCGCTGAAAATTGCCCTCGGAATTGAATATGACGGTAGCCGTTATTACGGCTACCAGCGTCAGGCAGAGGTCGACAGCGTCCAGCAATGTCTGGAAGCCGCGCTGTCTCAGGTCGCCGATGAGCCGATCACCGTGTTCTGCGCGGGGCGGACCGATGCCGGGGTGCATGCCACCGGTCAGGTGGTGCATTTCACCACGAACGCCGTACGGAAAGACGCGGCCTGGACCATGGGCGTCAATACTCATCTGCCGCCGGATATCGCTGTGCGTTGGGTTAAGACGGTGGATGAGGAATTCCATGCCCGTTTCAGCGCCACCGCCCGGCGCTATCGCTATCTGATTTACAATCACCGCTACCGCCCGGCCATTTTGTCGCACGGCATGACGCACTTTTATCATCCGCTCGACGCCGAGCGCATGGAGCGGGCGGGGCAGTGTTTGCTTGGAGAGAATGACTTCACCTCTTTCCGGGCGGTGCAGTGCCAGTCGCGTACGCCGTGGCGAAATGTAAAACATTTAAAGGTTACGCGGCACGGCGCTTACATTGTGGTAGATATCAAAGCCAATGCCTTCGTGCACCATATGGTGCGCAATATTGTGGGCAGCCTGATGGAAATCGGGTGTGGAAATCGGCCTGAAAGCTGGATGGCGGAGCTGCTGGCGGCCAAAGATCGTAAGCTGGCTGCCGCGACGGCTAAGCCCGAGGGGCTGTATCTGGTGGACGTGGACTATCCCGAGTCGTTCGGGCTGCCGTCCGTCCCGATGGGACCGCTGTTTTTACTTGATGATTAATTCGCTGCCGTTCGCCGAACTGCACGGTCTGATGATGGGTAACATAATGGAATTTATACACTTTATTATTGATTTTATTCTGCATATCGATGTGCACCTGGCCGAGCTGGTCGCGCAATACGGCGTTTGGATTTATGCGATCCTGTTTCTGATTTTGTTCTGTGAAACGGGTCTGGTGGTGACGCCGTTCCTTCCCGGCGACTCGCTGCTGTTTGTCGCGGGCGCGCTGGCGGCGTTGCCGGGCAGCGTGCTGGATGTGCATCTGATGGTGGTTCTGATGGTTATCGCGGCTATTCTGGGCGATGCCGTCAATTACACTATCGGACGGCTATTTGGCGAACGATTGTTCCGTAATCCCCACTCTCGGATCTTTCGTCGCAGCTACCTGGACAAGACCCACGAGTTTTACGGCCGCCACGGCGGGAAAACAATTATTCTGGCGCGATTCGTGCCGATTGTGAGAACATTCGCGCCGTTTGTGGCGGGGATGGGGCACATGAGCTATCGACATTTTGCCCTCTTCAACGTCGCAGGCGCACTGCTGTGGGTGTTGTTGTTCACCTACGCCGGCTACCTGTTTGGGGATTTGCCGATTGTGCAGGACAATCTTAAACTCCTGATTGTGGGTATTATCTTTATTTCCATCCTGCCGGGCGTGATTGAGTTTTGGCGTCACAAACGGTCGGTATCGCGTCAGAATGTGAAATAAGCAAAAATTATTTTAACATTCGGTGTGACCAGTTTTTTATCCACAGTATCGGGTCATTATGGTTTAATGGGCGGCACTTACGGCTATGTTCACGTGAACCGCTATAAATGCCCATGTCGTATCACGCCCTTGGCGGATAAGGCATCGCTTTGTCGGCTGCGTCAGCAGAACATAATAAACGCTGAGCAGCGTACTGGCCTGAGGCCAGGTTCAAGCAGAAAGGTTATCAATGAGCTGGATTGAACGAATTCTAAATAAAAGTCATATCACACCGACCCGTCGGGCCAACATTCCCGAAGGCGTCTGGACTAAATGTGATAGTTGCGGTCAGGTACTTTACCGCGCCGAGTTGGAACGTAATCTGGAAGTGTGTCCGAAATGTGACCACCATATGCGTTTATCCGCGCGTGCGCGTTTGCACGCTTTTCTGGATACAGAAAATACGGTTGAGCTCGGTAGTGAACTGGAACCCAAGGATGTCCTGAAGTTCCGGGACTCCAAAAAGTATAAAGATCGTTTGGCTGCGGCACAGAAGCAGTCCGGCGAGAAAGATGCCATGGTCGTCATGAAAGGCACTCTCTACGGTATGCCTGTCGTGGGCGCGGCTTTCGAATTCTCCTTTATGGGAGGCTCGATGGCGTCTGTGGTCGGCGCGCGCTTTGTGCGTGCGGTAGAGCAAGCGCTGGAAGACAACTGCCCGCTGGTCTGCTTCTCCGCCAGCGGCGGCGCCCGTATGCAGGAAGCGCTGATGTCGCTGATGCAGATGGCGAAAACCAGTGCGGCACTGGCCAAAATGCGCGAGCGCGGCCTGCCTTACATCTCCGTGATGACCGACCCGACCATGGGTGGCGTCTCCGCCAGTCTGGCGATGCTGGGCGATCTGAACATCGCCGAGCCTAAAGCGCTGATTGGCTTCGCCGGTCCGCGTGTTATCGAACAGACGGTACGTGAGAAACTGCCGCCGGGCTTCCAGCGCAGCGAGTTTCTGGTGGAGAAGGGCGCGATCGATATGATCATTCGTCGTCCTGAGATGCGTTACAAGCTGGCGACGATCCTCGCCAAGCTGACGAACCACCCGGAACCGCAGCCTGAAGTGGAAGAGCCGCGGCCGACCGCTTCGTCTGAACAGGATGAAGCCTAACCGATGATGTACGGGGAGCACGGTTGCGACGTGCTCCGTCGCTCCCTGTATCAATGAACCGTAAGTAAGCGAGCGGGTCTCATGGATAACCTTCAAACACCTAAAGCCACGTCGCCTTTGGCCACGTGGCTTTATTATCTGGAACACCTGCACGCGCAGGCCATCGATCTTGGCCTGGACCGCATCAAACAGGTGGCCGACTCTCTTCAACTTCGCCAGCCCGCCAATACCGTCTTCACCGTCGCAGGCACCAACGGCAAAGGCACAACTTGCCGTACGCTGGAATCCATTCTGTTGGCCGCTGGGCTGCGGGTGGGCGTCTACAGCTCGCCTCATCTATTGCGCTACACAGAACGCGTTCGCATTCAGGGCAAAGAATTGCCGGAAGCCATGCATAGCGAGGCGTTTGCCGTCGTTGAAGCCGGGCGCGATAACGTCTCTTTGACCTATTTCGAGTACGGCACGCTGGCGGCGCTGCAGCTTTTCAAGCAGGCGCAACTGGACGTCGTGATCCTTGAGGTCGGCTTAGGCGGTCGTCTGGACGCGACCAATATTGTGGACTCGGATGTCGCCGTTGTGACCAGCATCGCTATCGATCATACCGACTGGCTCGGCCATGATCGCGAGAGCATCGGCCGTGAAAAAGCCGGGATCTTTCGTCACGGCAAACTGGCCGTCGTCGGCGAACCGGACATGCCCCTCTCAATTGCCGACGTCGCGAATGAGAAAGGCGCGCAGCTGCTGCGTCGCGATGTCGACTGGCGTTATGGGATGGAAGAGGGCGGTTGGTTCTGGGAAAACGCGCAGGGACGTCTGAGCCGTCTGCCTTTGCCGAATGTGCCACTGCCGAACGCCGCGACGGCGCTTGCCGCATTAAACGCATCGCCGTTAAACGTCGATGAGAACGCACTGCGTTCCGGCCTGCGAGACGCCACTTTGCCGGGGCGCTTCCAGATTGCCGGTGATAAGCCGTTGCTGATTCTGGATGTGGCGCATAACCCTCATGCGGCGGCGTACCTGTCCGCACGTTTGGCGGCGTTGCCTCCGCACGGTGCCGTACGGGCCGTCGTCGGTATGCTGTCCGACAAAGATATCGCCAGCACGTTGGAGCAGCTCAAACCGCAGGTGGATACGTGGTATTGCGCGCCGCTGGAAGGTCCGCGCGGCGCCAGTGCGGATCTGCTCGCTCAGCATCTTGAGGGCAGTCGTTCGTATCCTGATGTGGTCTCCGCCTGGCGAGATGCGATGCAGGATGCGGATGAAAACGACGTGGTCGTGGTGTGCGGCTCCTTTCATACGGTCGCGCATGTGATGTCCGCGCTTGAAGAAGGAGCGGCGGATGGCGAGTAAATTTCAAAATCGTCTGGTCGGCACCGTCATTTTGGTCGCGCTGGGCGTGATCGTGCTGCCGGGCCTGCTGGACGGTAAGAAAAAACATTATCAGGACGAGTTCGCGGCTATTCCTCTGGTGCCGAAGCCGGAAGATACGCTGGAAGCGGAGTCGCTGCCGCCTATCACGCAGTCCCTGACGGCGCAGTCGCCGGACAGCGCGACGATGCCTAATGCGGATGACAGCGGCGAGGAGATGGAGAGCGCGGATCATGCGGCGAATAGCGCGCCTGACACCGTAGCGCCTCAGAGCGCGACTCCGCCTGCCGCGACGCGACCTTCCGCGCCATCTGCCGCCCCGGTCGTTCCGCCTCCGGTGAAATCGGAGCCGAGACTCAAGCCGGAAGTGAAACCAGAAGTGAAAGCGGAAACCAAGCCTAAGCCCGAGGTTAAACCCGCGCCGCGACCGGTAGAGAATAAACCGGCTGCCGCGCCGCAGGCCCCGGCAGGGCAGGCGTTCATTGTGCAGCTGGGCGCATTGAAAAATGCGGACAAGGTCAATGAAATCGTCGCCAAGCTGAGGCTCTCCGGATTCCGGGCTTACACGGTGCCGTCTTCACCCGTGTCCGGGCAGATCACGAGGATTTATGTAGGACCGGACGCCTCGAAGCAGAAGCTACAGTCTTCGCTGGGCGAACTGCAGCAGATCAGCGGGCTGAGCGGGCAGGTCAAAGCAGCTCATTAGTGCGGGACGACGTCATGAGGATGCCGGTTTGGCAGACAGTGTGCGGATAAAACCGGATGCCGTCGCCTTGCCTGCGGTATCTTCATGGCCCGTCAGTGGTTTTTTTTCGTTGGCTGATTGATTGACGAAGATAGGGCGGAATTCCGGTACGCAAACGTTTTCTTTTTCTGTTAGAATGCGCCGCGAACAGGATGAGCCGCGCATGTCGATGGTTATTGTTCATTGAGTAGGATAGTTCATGGTTTGGGTGGATTACGTCATTATTGGCATTATCGGGTTCTCGGCTCTGGTCAGTTTGATTCGAGGATTTGTCCGTGAAGCGCTGTCACTGGTTACCTGGGGATGTGCGTTTTTCATTGCCAGTCACTACTATGGCTATCTGGCGGGATATTTCACCCGCTTTGAAGATGAACTGGTTCGCAACGGCATCGCTATCGCCATTCTGTTTATTGCGACGTTGATTGTGGGAGCCATCGTCAATTATGCGATTGGTTCTCTGGTTGAGCGAACCGGGCTGTCGGGCACCGATCGTGTGTTGGGCGTTTGCTTTGGCGCCTTGCGCGGGGTGTTGATTGTCTCTGCGATCTTGTTCTTTCTGGACACCTTCACCGGGTTTTCCCAGAGCGCCGACTGGAAGCAGTCCCAGTTGATCCCGCAGTTCAGCTATATCATCAGGTGGTTCTTTGACTACCTGCAAAGCACGTCGAGTTTCTTGCCGCGGCACCTCTAGTCGCGGTAGCGCTGATGAGGAAAAGACAACATGTGCGGTATTGTCGGTATCGCCGGCGTCACGCCGGTCAACCAGTCGATTTATGACGCGTTAACGGTGTTACAACACCGTGGGCAGGATGCCGCAGGCATCGTTACGATAGATGCTCATCACTGTTTCCGCCTGCGTAAGGCGAACGGTCTGGTCAAAGACGTTTTTGAAGCACGGCACATGCAACGCCTGCAGGGGAATATGGGGCTCGGCCATGTGCGTTATCCCACGGCGGGCAGTTCCAGCGCGTCCGAAGCGCAGCCTTTTTACGTCAACTCTCCTTTCGGAATTACCCTGGCCCACAACGGCAACCTGACCAACGCGCACGAGCTGCGTCAGAAGCTGTTTGAACAAGGCCGTCGGCACGTCAATACGACGTCTGATTCAGAAATTCTGCTCAATATTTTCGCCAAAGAACTGGACCGCTTTCAGCACTATCCGCTGGAGCCTGACAACATTTTCGCCGCCGTTGCCGCCATGCATCAGCAAATCCGCGGCGCTTATGCCTGCGTCAGTATGATTATCGGACACGGATTAGTGGCCTTCCGCGATCCTAACGGTATTCGTCCGCTGGTCATCGGCAAGCGCACGTTGGAAGACGGACGCAACGAATATATGGTGGCGTCCGAAAGCGTGGCGCTGGACACGCTGGGCTTTGAGTTCCTGCGGGATGTCGCGCCGGGCGAAGCGATTTACATCACGGACAAAGGTCAGCTATTCACTCGTCAGTGCGCGGAAAATCCAAAGCACCATCCGTGCCTGTTCGAGTACGTCTATTTCGCGCGTCCCGACTCGTTCATCGACAAAATTTCGGTCTACAGCGCCCGTGTGCGCATGGGGCAGAAGCTGGGCGAGAAAATTGCACGCTGCTGGGAAGATTTGGATATCGACGTGGTTATTCCTATCCCGGAAACGTCCTGCGATATCGCACTGGAAATCGCCCGCATCATCGACAAGCCTTATCGTCAGGGGTTTGTGAAAAATCGCTACGTCGGCCGGACCTTCATCATGCCGGGTCAGCAGACGCGAATTAAATCCGTGCGCCGTAAGTTGAACGCCAACCGCGCGGAGTTCCGTGATAAAAACGTGCTGTTAGTGGATGACTCCATCGTACGCGGAACCACGTCTCAGCAGATCGTCGAGATGGCAAGGGACGCTGGCGCGAAGCGCGTATACCTCGCGTCCGCCGCCCCGGAAATTCGCTTCCCTAACGTCTATGGCATCGATATGCCAAGCGTGAACGAACTGATTGCCCACGGTCGCGAAGTGGATGAAATTTGCCAGCTTATCGGTGCGGACGCCCTGATTTTCCAGGACCTGTCCGATCTGGTTGAGGCTGTGCGGGATGACAATCCGGATATTACCCAGTTCGAATGCTCCGTCTTCAACGGCATTTATGTCACGCATGATGTGGATCAGGGCTATCTGGACTATCTTGAAGGTCTGCGTAATGACGATGCTCAGGTGCTACGCGGCAAGAGCGAAGTCGAAGATCTGGAGATGCACAACGAGGGCTGACGGAAGGGTCTAAGTGTTCTCCAGTAAGGGAGTGCCTATCGGTGCTCCCTTTATTTTTGCATCTTGCCAATCATGGATGGATACGGCACAGTCTGCGCTGACGATGTTTTTGCAGGATGGTCCTGTCTGAGGAAGGGTATGAAGCGACTGATTATTGGTATTTCCGGCGCCAGCGGGGTGGTTTACGGTGTACGTCTGCTACAGGTGCTGCAGCCGTTACCAGAGATAGAAACCCATCTGGTGATGAGCCCGGCCGCGCGACAGACGCTGGCCCTGGAAACCGATCTCAGCGTACGCGACGTTCAATCTCTGGCGGATGTCGTGCATGATTGCCGTGACATCGCCGCCAGTATCTCCTCCGGTTCTTTCAAAACCACCGGTATGGTGATCTTGCCATGCTCGATTAAAACGCTGTCCGGCATTGCGCACAGCTATACCGATAGCCTGCTGACCCGCGCGGCGGACGTGATGCTGAAAGAGCGACGCCCTCTGGTGCTGTGCGTAAGAGAAACGCCGCTGCATGTGGGCCATCTGCGCTTGATGACGACGGCCGCTGAACTGGGGGCGATTATGATGCCGCCGGTGCCTGCGTTTTATCACCGCCCGCAAACTGTGCAAGAAGTCATCGATCAGACCGTCAATCGCGTGCTCGACCAATTCGATATCTCCCTGCCTGAAGATCTGTTCACCCGCTGGGGTGGTGCATAACCGGTTAATTTTAAAACAGAAAAAAACACAATGCGTGGATCGTCCTCGAGCAGGCGCTCATCGGGCTCATGCCTTATTATGTGGCATTGCTCTGTTTCGGTGCGGCTATCTGCTTTGTCATGGTGCGAATTATTATCCCCATAAGGCTTTCCCTGTTCTCTCTGCCGGTATGCCACTGGTAATCAATTGATTCTATGGGTAGAAAACTGCCGGTGTTGCCTTGTGCCGCGAGGTTGACCCATCTCGATAAAGTGGCATGAAAACTGCAGCGGTGAGGCCTGTACTACACACATGACAGGCACGATAGCGTTGGCGATTAAACCGTATTCGAATCTAATCGATCGTGTCGCTGTTCCATCACTCGTGATAAGGGTAACTCGATGAAAAGCGGATTGAAATTTCTACCTTTGGCGTTAATTTTAGCGGCAGGCACCGCCTTCGCGGCCGTCCCGAAAGAGATCAAAATTGGTACGGACCCGACCTACGCGCCGTTTGAATCCAAAAACGCCAGCGGCGAACTGATTGGTTTCGATATCGATCTGGCGAAAGAGATGTGTAAGCGCATGGAAGCCAAATGTACGTTCGTTGAGAGCGACTTCGATTCGCTGATCCCTTCTCTGAAGGCGAAGAAAATTGACGCCATCATCTCTTCACTCTCTATTACGCAAAAACGTCTGCAGGAAATCGCATTTACCCAAAAACTGTATGCCGCCAATGCGCGTCTGATCGCGCCTAAAGGGTCTGCGATTCAGCCTACGCTGGATGCTTTGCGTGGTAAACGCGTCGGCGTCTTGCAGGCGTCCACCCAGGAATCTTACGCCAACGTCCACTGGCAGCCGAAGGGTGTGGATGTCGTGGCCTATCAAAACCAGGATCTGATCTATGCCGATCTGGTGGCGGGGCGTATCGATGCCGCTTTCCAGGATGAAGTCGCGGCGAGCGAAGGTTTCCTGAAACAGGACGCGGGTAAAGACTACGCGTTTGCCGGACCGGCTGTGAAAGATAATGCGCTGTTCGGCGTGGGCACCGGCATGGGGCTGCGTAAGGATGAAACTGAGCTGAAAGCCGCGTTGGACAAGGCTTTCGATTCCATGCGCAAAGATGGTACCTACGACACACTGGCGAAAAAATATTTCGATTTCAATGTGTACGGCGACTAATCGCTGCTGATATGACGACGGCCTGTGATGCAGGCCGTCGTTCTGCTTTCTCTAGAACGGATATCACTGATGCTGCATGGCTATTCTGAACTCATCATTGAGGGTTCACGCCTGACGTTGCAACTGGCCGTGTGCTCGTTGCTGTTGTCACTGGCGATCGGTCTGGTCGGCGCCAGCGCCAAACTGTCTTCCAGCCGGTTGCTGTCCGGCGTTTTCACCGGCTATACCACCTTGATTCGCGGCATCCCCGATTTGGTTCTGATGCTGCTGATTTTCTATGGCTTGCAGATTGTGCTGAACGATCTGACGGAAATGCTGGGCGTGTCGCAAATCGATATCGATCCGATGGCGGCGGGTATCATTACGCTGGGCTTTATCTACGGCGCGTATTTTACCGAGACGTTTCGCGGCGCTTATCTTGCCGTTTCGCGCGGACAGATTGAGGCGGCGGTCGCTTTCGGCTTCACGCCGCTACAGGTTTTCCGACGCATTATGTTTCCCTCGATGATGCGCTTTGCGCTACCGGGTATTGGCAATAACTGGCAGGTGATTTTGAAAGCCACGGCGCTGGTCTCCCTGCTGGGACTCAACGATGTCATCAAGGCGACGCAGCTGGCGGGGAAGGGTACGCATGAGCCGTTCTATTTCGCGATGGTCGCCGGAGCGATGTACCTCATTTTTACCACTGTCTCCAATGGCGTGCTGTGGTGGTTAGAGCGACGCTATTCGCAGGGAGTGAAAAAAGTCAGCTATGAGTGAGATCCTGCAACAATATTGGCAGTCCCTGCTGTGGAGCGACGGCTATCGTATGACCGGGCTGGCGATGACGCTATGGCTACTGATTATCTCGGTCGTTATCGGCGGCGTCCTGGCCGTTCCGCTGGCGGTTTCGCGCGTCTCGCCACGACGGCGTTTTCGTCTACCGGTCTGGACGTTTACCTACATTTTTCGCGGTACGCCGCTGTATGTGCAGCTGCTGGTGTTCTATACCGGGGTTTACAGTCTGGAAATCGTTCGCGGCACGGACATGTTGAACGCCTTCTTCCGCAGTGGAATGAACTGTGCCGTGCTGGCGCTGGCGCTGAATACCTGCGCCTATACCACTGAGATTTTTGCCGGTGCCATCCGCGCGATCCCCAGCGGGGAAATCGAAGCGGCGCGGGCCTACGGCTTTTCCCGTTTCAAGCAGTATCGCTGCATCATTTTGCCGGGCGCGCTGCGTATTGCGCTGCCAGCTTACAGTAACGAAGTGATTTTGATGCTGCACTCGACGGCGCTGGCGTTCACCGTGACGGTGCCGGATATTTTGAAAATCGCTCGCGACATCAACGCCGCCACCTATCAGCCGTTTTATGCCTTCGGCATCGCGGCCGTGATGTATCTCGCGATATCGTTCGTGCTAATCGGCCTGTTCCGTAAAGCCGAGCGTCGCTGGTTACGTCATCTCAATACCCGTGCTACACACTAAAATGCAGGAAAAGAACATGCAGGACACCAAGCTGGTGGTGACAGAGCTCCATAAGCGTTATGGAGAGCACGAAGTACTGAAAGGAATCTCATTACAAGCCAGGGCGGGTGACGTTATTTCGATTATTGGTTCATCAGGGTCGGGTAAAAGTACGCTGTTACGTTGCATCAATTTTCTGGAGCGACCCTATGAGGGGTCCATTCATGTCAACGGACAGGAAATCCGGATGGTGCGCGATAAAGACGGGCAGCTAAAAATATTTGATAAGAAACAGCTCCAGCTGTTGCGGACGCGCTTAACCATGGTGTTCCAGCATTTCAACCTGTGGAGCTTCATGACTGCGCGGGAAAATGTCATGGAAGCGCCGATACAGGTGTTGGGGTTGAGTAAGGCTGAAGCCCGGCAACGGGCCGAGTTTTACCTGAATAAAGTCGGGATCACCGGCGCATCGCAGGATCGCTATCCTGCTGACCTCTCCGGCGGACAGCAACAGCGAGTGTCGATTGCCCGTGCGTTGGCGATGGAGCCGGACGTGCTGCTGTTTGATGAACCCACCTCGGCGCTGGATCCGGAACTGGTAGGCGAGGTGCTGCGCATCATGCAGCAGCTGGCGGAAGAAGGAAAAACGATGGTGGTGGTGACGCATGAAATGGAGTTCGCTCGCCATGTTTCAAACCACGTCATTTTTCTGCATCAGGGCGTAGTGGAAGAAGAGGGGACGCCGGAGCAGCTGTTCGGTAACCCGCAGAGTCCGCGCCTGAAGCAGTTTCTGTCAGGTGCGTTGAAGTAGCCGCGTTCGGAGATCGCCGCTTCAGCCGGTATGGTTGATCAGATTATCGAGCGCCTCATCCAGTTCGAAGAAGCGAAAACCGAAGCCGGCGTCTTCCAGCCGTTGGGGAACGGCGCGTTGTCCGTCGAGGATCAGCGTCGCCGCTTCTCCCATCATCAGCTTCAACGCGAAGGCGGGGGCGCGCAGGATGCCGGGCCGATGCAGCACGTTAGCCAATATCGCGCTGAACTTCTCGTTTCGCGCCGGGTAGGGCGAACAGAAGTTGAAGGGACCGCGTAGTCCGGGCGAGTCCAGCAAGTAAAGAATCCCGTTCACCATATCGTCAATATGAATCCAGGCCATGTACTGCTTGCCTGACCCCATTGGTCCGCCCAATCCCAATCGAAAAATCGGCAGCATTTTCGCCAGCGCGCCGCCCTCGGTGGACAGCACGATCCCCGTACGGACCAGACAAACGCGCGTTTTGTCGCTTTCCGCTGCCTGAGCCAATGCTTCCCAGCGGGCGCACAGGCGGTGGGTAAATTCATCGTGCGGCGTTTCATCCTCGGTCACCAGCGCCTGTCCCTGATTGCCGTAATACCCGACGGCTGAGCCGGAAATCAGCACTGAAGGCGGTGTCGAACTGTTCTTGATCAGCGTCGCCAACTGTTCGGTCAGCTTCCAGCGGCTTTGGCAGAGCAGCTCTTTCTGTTCGGATGTCCAACGCTTGTCGGCAATCGGCGCACCGGCCAGATTGATGACGGCATCGAATTCATCCAAGGACGTTTTCCCTTCCAGACTAGGCCAGTAATTCACCTGATCGCCTAACGCGCGGCGCGCTTTTTCCGGGCTGCGAGTCAGCACCGTAATCGTGTGTGAGAGTGTGAGTAGCCGCTGAATCAGGTACCGGCCGATGAGCCCGGTTCCACCGGTGATTAAAAGTCGCATTCTGAAGCCTCGCTGTCTGTCGAAATGAGGTCATCGCCGTAACCTACAAAAAGAGAATCTGAGAGTAAGTATAAGGGAGCATGCTCTTTTTGCTGCCGTTGTCAGCGATTTAGCGAGGCTTATCGCACGCTTTTAATCCTGTTCGCTTGAATAGTGAGTAAACCGACAAACTTTGCCGTTATTAGCCGCTCAGCATCGCGGGGGTTTTTGGTAAACTCAACCGTAGGACAGATTACGATCCTTTGGGAGTACGCTATGAAACTGATGTTCGCCTCCGACCTGCATGGTTCACTGGCCGCCACGGAAAAAGTGCTGGACACCTTCGAACAATCTGATGCTCATTGGTTGATTCTGCTGGGCGATTTTCTGAATCACGGCCCGCGGAATCCGCTACCGGAAAACTATCAACCGGCGCAGGTGGCCGCACGGCTTAACGAGTATGCGTCCCGCATCATCGCCGTACGGGGCAACTGCGACAGCGAAGTCGACCAGATGCTGCTGAATTTCCCGATCACTGCGCCCTGGCAACACGTGCTGTTGCCGACACATCGACTCTTTCTGACTCACGGCCATCTGTATCATCCAGACCAGCGACCGCCGTTGAATCCCGGCGACGTGCTGGCTTACGGTCATACGCATATTCCTGTGGCGGAGCGACGCGACGAGATCTACTGCTTCAACCCCGGTTCCGTCAGCCTGCCCAAAGGCGGCTACCCGGCCAGCTACGGTCTGTTGGATGAGGGATTGTTGCGGGTTGTGCCATTGGATGGGGGTGCCCCTATTGCGCAGGTGGCGATTACACACTAATTTAGCTTTACGCTTCTTGAAGGTCGCGGTGTCGTCAGCACCTTATGCTCCCGTGCTGTAGAGACCAGACCGTGGTTTCATGCCTGGCGGTAAGAAAAATAATGCGCGTATCACTAGATCGCGTGAAACGCAGCCGGGTCCGATTATTTATTAACAAGTGCGCGTGAAATCGCGTCAAGGCAAGGGTTTCAGAGGATGGCGGAACAAATTCAGACCACGGGTACAGAGTGGGTGGATATCGTTAGCGAAGATAACGAAGTCATCGGGCAGGCTAGCCGTCAGCAGATGCGCGCTCAACGTTTGCGCCATCGCGCGACCTACATCGTGGTTCATAACGGGATGGGGCAAGTGCTGGCTCAGCGTCGTACGGACACCAAGGATTTTTATCCGGGGTGGCTGGATGCCACGGCTGGCGGCGTGGTGCAGAGCGGCGAAAATATGCTGGAGTCTGCCCGTCGTGAAGCCGAAGAAGAACTGGGCATTGCTGGCGTCCCGCTGGCTGAGCATGGGCTGTTTTACTACGAAAGCGACGACTGCCGCGTGTGGGGCGCGTTGTTTAGCTGCGTGAGCCACGGTCCGTTCGCACTTCAGGAAGAAGAAGTGGCGGAAGTCAGCTGGTTGACGCCGGAAGAGATTACGGCGCGTTGCGACGAGTTCACGCCGGATTCGCTGAAGGCGCTGTCGCTGTGGCTCAGGCGTAATACGGCCGGTGAACGTATGGCATCTGCACCACGCGTGGCGAAACCGCAGATCGATAAAACGCCGAAGACGGACGACGGCGCGCCGGAAGTGACCGACGAGGCATAAGCACGCTCAGTGGATATTTCTTCCAGGAAGAATGACGGGGGCAGTTCGCCCCTTTCATATTGCCACGACTGAAACACCTTCGCAGGCCGGAGCGCCAATATCAGGATCGGGGCAATAAAAAACGCCAGTTCAGAAATGAACTGGCGTTTTTGTGCGTGGTTAACGCGTTAGCTTACTGTGCGATCTGCGTTGCCTGAATGGCGGTCAGCGCGACGGTATAGACGATATCGTCAACCAGTGCGCCGCGAGACAGGTCGTTCACCGGCTTACGCATACCCTGCAGCATCGGCCCGATGGAAATCAGGTCAGCGGAGCGCTGTACGGCTTTGTAAGTGGTGTTACCGGTGTTCAGATCCGGGAAGATGAACACGGTAGCCTGACCGGCAACCGGTGAGTTCGGCGCTTTGGACTTCGCAACGTCAGCCATGATGGCGGCGTCATACTGCAACGGACCGTCGATGATCAGATCAGGACGTTTTTCCTGAGCGATACGGGTCGCGTCACGGACTTTTTCAACGTCGCTGCCTGCGCCGGAATTACCGGTGGAGTAGGAGATCATCGCAACACGCGGATCGACGCCAAACGCAGCGGCGGAATCGGCGGACTGGATGGCGATTTCTGCCAGCTGTTCAGCGGTCGGATCCGGGTTGATGGCGCAGTCGCCATAAACCAGAACCTGTTCCGGCAGCAGCATGAAGAACACGGAAGACACCAGAGAGCTGCCCGGCGCCGTTTTGATCAGCTGCAGCGGCGGACGGATGGTGTTGGCTGTGGTGTGAACCGCACCGGAAACCAGACCGTCAACTTCGTTCTGCTCCAGCATCAGCGTACCCAGCACGACGTTGTCTTCCAGCTGTTCGCGGGCGACGACTTCGGTCATGCCTTTGTTTTTACGCAGTTCGACCAGACGCGGTACATAGCGTTCGCGAACGGCGACCGGATCAACGATTTCGATGCCCTGACCCAGCTCTACGCCCTGAACGGCGGCGACGCGCTGGATCTCTTCCGGATTACCCAGCAGGACGCAGTGAGCGATACCGCGTTCGGCACAAATGGCCGCCGCTTTGATGGTACGCGGCTCGTCGCCTTCCGGCAGAACAATGCGTTTACCGGCTTTACGCGCCAGTTCGGTCAACTGATAACGGAAGGCTGGCGGAGACAGGCGGCGAGAGCCTTCAGAGGCGGCAGACAGGGATTCGATCCACTCGGTGTTGATGTAGCGGGCGATATATTCCTGCACTTTTTCCACACGCTGGTGGTCGTCGGCAGGCACTTCCAGGCTGAAGCTCTGCAGCGTCAGCGAGGTCTGCCAGGTATTGGTCTCTACCATGAAGACAGGCAGGCCAGTCTGGAATGCGCGTTCGCACAGGGCGCTGATGCTCGGGTCCATTTCGTAGCCGCCGGTCAGCAGCAGGGCGCCGATTTCCACGCCGTTCATTGCCGCCAGGCTAGCAGCAACCAGAACGTCAGGACGGTCTGCTGAAGTCACCAGCAGGGAACCCGGACGGAAGTGCTCCAGCATGTTAGGAATGCTACGTGCGCAGAAGGTCACGGATTTAATGCGGCGCGTTTCGATATCGCCAGCATTGATCACGCGGGCGTTCAGGTGTTTGGCCATATCCACTGCGCGAGTGGCGATCAGGTCAAAGCTCCACGGAATGCAGCCCAGTACCGGCAGCGGGCTGTTGGCGAACAGCTGCTTAGGATCGATATTGGCGACGCTTGCCTTGTTGGAGTCATCGAAGATTTCCGACAGATCCGGGCGAGTACGGCCTTGTTCGTCCACCGGTGCGTTCAGCTTGTTGATGATGACGCCGGTGATGTTCTGATTTTTGCTGCCGCCGAAGCTGGAGCGAGCCAGTTCGATGCGCTCTTTCAGCTGATCCGCAGAATCGTTGCCTAGCGCGGTGACGAACACGATTTCCGCATTCAGCGTTTTGGCAATTTCATAGTTCAGCGCGTTGGCGAACTGATGCTTACGGGTAGGAACCAGACCTTCTACCAGTACCACGTCGGCATCTTGGGTGTTTTCGTGGTAGCGGGCGATGATCTCTTCCAGCAGAACGTCCTGCTGGTTAGAGCTCAGCAGCGATTCCACGTGGCTCATCTGCAGCGGTTCTGCGGCATTGATTGCAGAATTGGCGCGGATGATCGCGGTGGTCTGATCCAGCACCTGTTCTTCAGAACGCGGCTGGGCGATAGGTTTGAACAAGCTCAGGCGGACGCCTTTCTGCTCCATGGAACGAATGACACCCAGGCTGACGCTGGTCAGACCCACACTGGTGCCAGTAGGAATCAACATGATTGTACGGGACACGGCTTAACCTCTTTGCGGTTGCTCGTTGCTCAAAAACAACTCCGTCAGCCTGAGCTGACGGAGTTAGGATACTGATTTTTTCGGTTACGCGGTCAGGCGGAGTGCGTCCTGCGCGATAACCAGCTCTTCGTTGGTCGGGATGACCAGAGCCGGGCGGGTGCCCTCTTTACCGATGTTGCCGCTGTTGCCGAAGCGCGCCGCCAGGTTGCGTTCGTGGTCGACTTCGAAGCCCAGCAGGCCCAGCTGTTTCAGGGTCAGCTCACGCACCATCGCCGCATTTTCACCGATGCCGCCGGTGAAGATCACGGCATCCAGACGACCTTCCATCAGGGCGCTGTAAGCACCGATGTATTTAGCCAGACGGTGGCAGAATACGTTCATGGCGCGTTTAGCGTCAGGTTTCGTTTCGTAGTTGTCTTCAACATAACGACAGTCGCTGGTGACTTCAGTCAGACCCTGCAGGCCGGACTCTTTGGTCAGCATTTTGTTGATGTCGTCGATGCTCATGCCCAGCGCGTCGTGCAGGTGGAATACGATGGCCGGATCGATGTCGCCGCTACGGGTGCCCATCACCAGACCTTCCAGCGGCGTCAGGCCCATGGAAGTATCAACACATTTACCGTTGCGGATAGCAGACACGGAACCGCCGTTGCCCAGGTGGCAGGTGATTACGTTCAGTTCATCCAGCGGTTTGTTCAGCGCTTTAGCGGCTTCCTGAGACACATAGAAGTGGCTGGTGCCGTGCGCGCCGTAACGACGGATATGGTGTTCGGTGTACAGTTTGTACGGCAGAGCATACAGGTAGGATTCTTCCGGCATGGTCTGGTGGAACGCAGTGTCGAAAACGGCCACGTTTTTGTTAGCCAGGTTCGGGAAGGCTTTCAGGGCTTCAGCGATACCGATTAGGTGAGCCGGGTTGTGCAGCGGCGCAAACGGAACGGCATCTTTAATGCCTTGCAGAACGTTGCTGTCGATCACCGCAGACTGGGTGAATTTCTCGCCGCCGTGAACGATACGGTGGCCGATAGCAACCAGCTGAGCGGAAAGCTCTGGTTTCTGGCTGAGGATCGTGTTGACGATAAAGTTCAGCGCTTCGCTGTGAGCTGCGCCAGCACCCAGATCGGCTTCCTGTTTGCCTCCGTCCAATTTCCATTTGATACGTGCTTCGGGAAGGTGGAAACATTCTGCCAGGCCAGACAGGTATTCGTCCCCGTTGACGGCATCAATGATGGCAAACTTGAGGGATGAACTACCACAGTTTAGAACCAGGACTAACTTACTCGACATGGAGGTACCTACTTGTTATACATGGTTAAAGAAATATCATGCGGCGCGCAGCATAGCGCGTAACGCGAATGACATTTATGATTAACATCATGGCTTGGTAGAATTTACCAGACATGACAATATAAAGTGTCGAAGTCACATGACGCTTGCACTAACAAATGCGGAGTGACGGTGACATCGACGCTGTGAAACTTTGCTGTTGCCGGGCAAGATAAAGCTGACTCAGGGTGGGATTTGGCCTCACCAGTCAGAGGCGGAGGTCCGCCACCACGCCTTAATATGCAGTGCGGCAAAAGGCCGGAATTAGGATACCGATAGCGTTCGTTAAACACAAAATATATTTTAAGGTTATTAATTTTAGTTGGTGATTTGTACAGATTTTTTTATTTTTTATACGTGAAGTTGAGGTGTGCGATGACGACAAATCCTACCGGTAAAGCGGGCTGGTTCAA
>NZ_CAMKXG010000025.1 GCF_946477055.1 Lonsdalea britannica
AAGTCAACGACTTTCTTCGTTTTTCTTCGACTGTCACCGCATCGCGTTGTCCGCTTTGCCGTGTCAGTGGGAGCGCATTATAGGGAGTTATTTCGGGCTGACAAGCGCTAAATGCAAAAAGATATTCAAGCGAGTCTTTTTCCATCAATGCGTTGCAATAACCTCCATTATGCCTTTTTTTTCAGCGTTAATTGCCCGAATTGCTGAGCGAAATCGCGGACCTGATGCCAATCGGTATATTCAATCTCGCGCGACGCATCCGTTTCACCGCCCGTCATCCGCATAATCAGCTGAATCATGACGCGATCGAACCATCGATATCGGGGATAACGCAACGCTCCCGCGAATACCGCCCCCAAATCAGGCTTCCAGGGGCAACGCAGTAAGAACTTACGCGTATACGCATTGGTTTGCACCGTGCTTTTTTCCGGTTTGCGCGCCGTCAGGTTCACCGAGAAGAAAGCGCTCGGCTTGTTTTGCAATAAAACCAGATTGCGCTGGATGAACTGATCCAGCGCGGGAGCAAAATGCCCGTAACGGACAGATGCCCCTAAAAGGATTTTCTCGTACTGAGCCAGTTCGACCTTGTCGGCATCATCAATATTGACGACATCACAGACCTGCGTCTCTTTCAGTTCATCAGCAATGACATTGGCGATCGCCTCTGTTTGCCCATCAGTCGTCGAAAACAGGATCAATGCTTTCATTCTAAGGAGTCCTATTTTTGTTATTCCCGCCAGAAGGTCGGCGTAAACAGCACCAACAGCGTGAATACCTCGAGACGACCAAACAGCATCGTCAAAATGAGTATCCATTTTGCAGCATCATTCATTGAGGTGAAGTTATCCGCCACCACGCCCAAACCGGGACCAAGATTGTTTAGCGTAGCTGCAACGGCGGCAAACGCCGAAAAATCATCAACGCCGGTCGCAATCACGGCCAGCATGCTGACGATGAATACCAGCGCGTAAGCGGAAAAGAATCCCCATACGGCCTCAAGTATTCTTTCCGGCAATGCGCGTTGCCCCAGTTTGATGGTGTAGACCGCATTCGGGTGGACCAGCCTCTTCAGCTCACGCGAACCTTGTAAGAACAGCAGTAAAATACGGATAACTTTAAGTCCGCCGCCCGTCGAACCTGCGCAACCGCCAATAAAGGCCGAGCACAGCAGCAGTACCGGTAGGAACAATGGCCAGTGCGAAATGCTGTCCGTCGTAAACCCTGCGGTCGTCGCCATCGAGACCACCTGGAAAAACGCCTGATTCAGCGTATCCATCCCCGAGCTGTACACATTATGGAACCACAGCACGACGGTACAGACGGCGACCAGAGACATCTGGACAAAGATGAACATGCGGAATTCTGGATCGCGCCAGTACACTTTCAGGCTGCGCCCGCTCAATACCGCGAAATGAAGGCCGAAGTTACAGCCCGAAATTAATAGGAAAATGGCGATGATGGTATTGATGGTTGGACTATTGAAGTAGCCGATGCTCGCGTCATGAGTGGAGAAGCCACCTATCGCGATCGTCGAAAAACTATGGCCGATGGCGTCAAATATCGGCATCCCTGCTAGCCAGAGAGACAACGCGCATAGCACCGTCAGCAACAGATAAATCAGCCACAGCGTCTTGGCCGTTTCCGCGATACGAGGACGCATTTTGTTGTCTTTGAGCGGACCGGGCATTTCTGCGCGATATAGCTGCATGCCCCCGACGCCCAAAATCGGCAAAATCGCCACCGCCAATACGATGATCCCCATGCCGCCCATCC
Organism: Lonsdalea britannica; assembly: GCF_946477055.1. Lineage (GTDB taxonomy): Bacteria > Pseudomonadota > Gammaproteobacteria > Enterobacterales > Enterobacteriaceae > Lonsdalea > Lonsdalea britannica_A. The sequence goes on from NZ_CAMKXG010000025.1 coordinate 1,774, forward strand.
ACTGCAGCATCTGACGGTAAAACAGGATAGCTTTAGGCATCGAATCCAAACCGACCAACGTCGTCGCACCGGTCGTCGTCAGACCGGAAAAAGATTCGAAGAAGGCATCCGTAATCGTTAAGTTCGGCCGGTCGGTAAACAGGAAAGGCAGCGCCCCGACGCTTCCCAGCACCGTCCAAAATAGCACCACAATCAAAAAGCCTTCTCGCGCCTTAAGCTCATGGCGATGCTTGCGGTTAGGGAACCAGAGCACCAGCCCGATAATCAACGCGGCGATGAACGTCTGCGTAAAGGCTTTACCCGCGCCGTCTCGATAAATGAGCGCCACCAGGCCGGGAATAAACATAGTGCCAGAAAAGAGGATGACCAGCAGGCCAACGATGCGGGTTATGGCGCGCAAGTGCATTACGGGGCCTTCCTTAACAAAAAGTTCAATGAGTTCGCGCTGGGATTATTGTGAAATTGGCAGTAATTGCAACGCACCGCGACTAATATCTCGCAATCGACGATCCGCCTCATCAGCAGCGTTTAAAGGCAACGCCAGCTGGAGCCTGACGTCAGCGCCATACTCCGTCGAGACAATCTGCCCTTCTAACTGGCGCACAATGACTTCGACGGGAGCCAGCAGCGGGTAATCACACTGCAGCTGATATTCCTGCAGTAGCACGCGCTGCGTGAGTGTCATTTGCTTCAGCGCCTGCTGCACACCGCCGCCATAGGCTCGTACCAACCCACCAGTGCCAAGCTTGACGCCGCCGTAATAACGGACGACGACGGCCGCCACTTCACCGATACCGCTGCCCATCAGCTGCGCCAGTATCGGTTTACCCGCCGTGCCCGCCGGTTCGCCATCATCAGAGAAGCCCAACTGCTGAGAATCATCGGGCGCGCCCGCGACATAAGCCCAGCAGTGATGAACCGCCGCAGGATGTTGCTCCCGCAAAGTATTGATGAAGGCTTTTGCCGCCTCTACGCCGCAGGCAGGGCTTATCACGCTGATAAAACGACTTTTTTTAATTTCTTCGCTGACGCTGACTTGCTCAGCCGGAACCGGATAAGAAGACATCAGTCGAGATTAAGCGCGCGAGTCAGGTTTTCGATACGCTTGTCGTGGATCACGACGTTATCTTCGATACGAATACCGCCCGCAGGGCGCAGCGCATCGATCTTCTGCCAGTTGAAGTGCTGACGAAGCGCGCCTGCGCGCCAAGGCTCCAGCAGGGAGTCGATGAAGTAGAGCCCGGGTTCGATAGTCACCACCATCCGGGGCTCCAGAATTCGCGTGCAGCGCAGATAAGGATAGCACTCGGGCGCAGCCAGCGTGGTGCCCGTGTCGTCTTGCATAAACCCGCCGACATCATGAACCTGCAGTCCCAATAGATGGCCAAGGCCATGCGGTAAAAATGGCCGCGTCATCCCTTGTTCAACCATCGCCTCTTCGCTAAGGCCGCCCACCAGCTTATGGCGCTTCAGCAATCCTGCCAGCCGACAATGCATCTGCTCATGATATTCGGTATAGCGGACGCCTGATTTCATTGTATCGATCAGCGCTCGCTGCTCATGGTTGAGATCTTTGACCAACGCGGCGAAATCGCCGTCGTGCTGAGCGGCATAACTGCGGGTGATGTCCGCCGCATATCCGTTGTATTGCGCGCCTGCGTCGATCAAGAAACTGCGGACTTCGCCTGGAACGTGATGCTTCAGTTGGGTGTAGTGCAACACCGCAGCATGCTCGTTCAGCGCCATAATGTTGTCATAAGGTACGTCGCTGTCTCGATGGCCGGTCGCCGTCAGATAAGCGAGGTTGATATCGAACTCGCTCATGCCGGATTGAAATGCTTCCAGCGCCGCGCGATGGCCCGATACGGCGGTTTTCTGCGCTTCACGCATACAAGCCAGCTCGTAATCCGTTTTGTAGGCGCGGTAATAGTGGAGGTAGTTCAACACGCCCTGAGGATTGATGTGTTCCGGGATAATGCCAAGCTCAGTCGCGCGTTGCATGGCGCTGCCGATGTAGCCCACGTTCTGACGCGCTACAGGCAGCGCATGCCCGATGTCGTCGGCCTCTCGAAGCACCTGGATATCGAACTCTTTGGTCCAGAAGCTATCCGGCAGCGAAGAGACGCTGTGCCAAAAATCCACGGGAGAATAAAACCACAGGCGCGGCTTATTCACTCCATCGACCCACAGCCAACAATTCGGCACTTGCGTCACCGGCAGCCAGGCTTTGAAATGCGGATTCACTTTGAACGGATAATCGTGGTCATCCAGAAATAGCGTTATCAGCTCTCCGGAGTGGATTAGCAACGCATCCAGATGGTCGCGTTCAAGCGCGGCTTGCGTGCGTTGTTGCAGCGTCACGACATGTTGATGATACAAAGAGGCCAGCGATTCCATCAGTATCTCCATCTACCACAGCGTATTTTTTATGTTAACACAGCGCTGGGGATCCGGCAGTGTCGCCCCCTGACGTAGAAGAACCACAGCGTGTTGTTTCGCACTCCCGCAGGCAAAACCAAAGACGTCGCCCAACTGCGACAGGGAAGACAGACAATCAGCAATGATTCACGCACATGGACGCGGGAAATAAAGCGGCAACCGGCCCCGTGATATAAGGAGCCGGTCATGGCGAAAGGAAGGTCTTAAATGAAGGAGAATGCGTCGCCGAACAGATGTTCTTGCTGTGCGCCACGCTCATTACAGAAGCGTTCCCGCGCGACTTTCGCCATTTCGAACCGACCCGCGATGTAGATATCATGATCTGCCAACGAGCCGAAGTCTTGCAGCACCGCGCTCAGCACCGTACCGGTGCGTCCACGCCAGCCGTCTTCCGCCTGCTCAACCACCGGCACAACCTGCAGATTCGGATGTTGTTCCGCCAACGACTCCAGCGCCCCCAAATCATAGAGGTGTTGAGGTTCCCGGCCGCCCCAATAGATAGAGACCGGGCGCTGCGGCTGATGGGCCAGCACGGTCAGCAGGATAGAACGGACATAAGAGAAACCGGTGCCGCCCGCGACCAAAATCAACGGACGATCGCTATCGTCTCGCAGCCAGGCCTCTCCATGCGGAACATCCACTTCCAGAGTGTCTTCTTTTAGAATGCGATCCATTACGGCCATCGCGTAAAGATTCATGTCCGACGCGCCAATGTGCAGCTCGATAAAATCGGTATCCATCGGCGTCGAAGCGATAGAAAACGGACGCTTGTCCCGCTCGTCCATCACTACCATCAGATACTGGCCGGCACGGAAGGAAAACGGGGCTGAAGGTAATAAACGAACCCGATAAACCGTATCGGTAATCGTTTCTACTGATGTTACTTTACAGCTCAATGTTGTCATGCGTTCCCTCTGTAGGGTCATCTAAACGAAATGGGGAATGACGGTAACGGTCGATTAGCGCCGCTTGCCGCTGTCATCGAAAATGGCTAACTCATCCCAGATGGCATCGATGCGAGCCACGACCTGCGGATCTTTGGTTATCGGTTCGCCCCACTCGCGTTGGGTCTCACCCGGCCATTTATTGGTTGCATCCAGCCCCATTTTGGAGCCAAGTCCGGAAATCGGTGAAGCAAAGTCGAGATAATCGATGGGCGTATTTTCCACTAACAGCGTATCTCGCGCCGGGTCCATCCGCGTCGTGATCGCCCAAATGACATCTTTCCAGTCCCGGGCATTGATATCATCGTCGCAGACGATAACAAATTTGGTGTACATAAACTGCCGCAGAAACGACCACACGCCCATCATCACCCGCTTAGCATGCCCGGCGTACTGCTTCTTCATAGTAACGACCGCCAGACGGTAAGAACAGCCCTCCGGTGGAAGATAAAAGTCGACGATCTCCGGAAACTGTTTCTGCAGCAACGGCACGAAAACTTCGTTCAACGCGACGCCTAGTACCGCCGGCTCATCCGGTGGACGGCCGGTGTAGGTCGAGTGGTAGATGGCGTTCTGGCGCTGGGTGACGTGCGTCACCGTGAAGACCGGGAACTTATCGACCTCATTATAGTAGCCGGTGTGATCGCCGTAGGGGCCTTCCTCTGCCAACTCTCCCGGCTCGATGTACCCTTCCAGCACGATTTCCGCGCTAGCTGGCACTTCCAGATCGCAGGATAAACATTTCACCACCTCGGTTTTATGGCCGCGCAACAGTCCGGCAAAGGCATATTCGGATAACGAATCCGGTACCGGCGTCACCGCGCCGAGGATTGTCGCCGGGTCGGCACCTAGCGCCACCGCGACGGGAAAACGTTCCCCGGGGTGTTCCTGACACCACTCCTGGAAGTCGAGAGCGCCGCCCCGGTGAGACAACCAGCGCATGATCAGTTTGTTCTTACCCAGCACCTGCTGGCGATAGATGCCTAGGTTCTGGCGTTCCTTGAACGGGCCACGGGTGACCGTCAGTCCCCAGGTGATCAGCGGAGCCGCATCGCCAGGCCAGCAGTGCATCACGGGAATTCGCGTCAGGTCCACATCGTCCCCCTGCCACACATGCTCCTGACAGGCGGCGGACGACACGCGCTTCGTCGGCATGTTCAGCACCTGACGGAAGCGGGGAAGTTTGTCCATCAAATCGCGGAATCCGCGCGGCGGTTCAGGCTCTTTTAAAAATGCCAGCAGTCGGCCGACATCCCGCAGCGCGCTGACATCGTCCTGCCCCATCCCTAATGCGACGCGTTTCGGCGTACCGAACAGGTTGCACAGGACCGGCATGTCGTAGCCAATCGGGTTTTCGAACAGCAGCGCCGGACCTTCGGCTCGCAAGGTGCGATCGGCGATCTCGGTCATTTCAAGATGAGGATCGATGGGCTGGGTAATGCGTTTCAACTCACCCTTATCTTCGAGAAGGGAAAGGAATTCACGTAAATCACGGTATTTCATGATGATCATCAGGACGTTCGGTGGTGCCGTTATTATAAAGTTTCTTCTACAAACTGTCGCTTCCTGCGGGCGCTATTTATCCCGAGCCGCTTTTGTTATTCTTGCCGAAAATTGCAATAGATTAGTGAAATTATGGAATCCTGGTATCTACTTTACTGTAAGCGCGGGCAACTGCTGCGGGCAAAAGAGCATCTGGAGCGTCAGACGGTCAACTGCCTGAGCCCGATGATTGCCGTTGAAAAGATTGTGCGCGGAAAACGTACCGAGGTCAGCGAGCCGCTGTTTCCAAACTATCTGTTTGTCGCATTCGATCCCGAAAATATTCACACCACCACGATTAGCGCGACGCGGGGCGTCAGCCATTTCGTGCGCTTTGGCGCGCTGCCCGCGACGGTACCGCAGGGTGTCATTGATGAACTCGCGCTGAATCCAACGTTAGTCATGACGGACCCGGAGACGCCGCAGCCGGGCGACACCGTGACGATTACGGAAGGGACATTCAACGGGCTGGAAGCCATCTATGCGGAGCCCGATGGCGAGGCGCGTTCTATGCTGCTGCTTAACCTGCTGAATAAACAGGTTAAGCAGAGTATTGATAACCGCCAGTTCAAGAAGTGCTGACGGCGATTGCCGTTAGCGCTGCAGAGATTCCTCACGCAGCCACTGCGCCACGCGTTTCGCGAAGTAGGTCAACACACCATCCGCTCCGGCGCGTTTGAAACACATCAGAGATTCCATCACCACCGGCTGCTCCTGTAGCCAGCCGTTCTGAATCGCCGCCATCTGCATCGCATATTCACCAGACACCTGATAGGCGAACGTCGGTACCCCGAAGGTATCTTTTACCTGACGGACCACATCAAGATACGGCATACCCGGTTTCACCATCACCATATCGGCGCCTTCCTGCAGATCCTGAGCAATCTCCTGCAGCGCTTCCGCGCCGTTCGCCGGGTCCATCTGATAGGTTTTCTTGTTGCCGCCTTTCAGGTTGCCGGAGGAACCCAACGCATCGCGGAACGGGCCGTAAAAACAGGAGGCATACTTGGCCGAGTACGCCATGATCTGGGTGTTGACCAGTCCCTGCGTTTCCAGCTGGCTGCGAATAGCGCCAATGCGGCCGTCCATCATATCGCTAGGGGCCACAATTTCCGCGCCCGCGTCTGCATGAGATAGCGCCTGGCGGACCAGGATGGTTTTCGTGATGTCGTTCACGACATAGCCGTCGTCGTCGATGATCCCATCCTGACCGTGGGTAGTGTAGGGATCAAGTGCTACGTCCGTCAGCAGCCCAAGTTCAGGCACCGACGCCTTCAACGCACGGACCGCACGCTGTACCAATCCGTCCGGGTTGTAGGACTCTTCTGCGTGAAGCGACTTTTTATCCGCCTCGATCACGGGAAACAGCGACAGCACCGGAATACCCAGTTTCGCGACAATCTCCGCTTCCTTCACCAGTTCGTCGATCGACAGACGGAAAACGCCCGGCATGGAAGGCACTTCCTGACGCAGTCCCTTTCCTTCCATGACAAACACAGGGTAGATGAGGTCGTTGACCGTCACCTGATTTTCGGCCACCAGACGGCGGCTGAAGTCATGACGACGCAGTCGGCGCAGACGTCGTCCAGGGAATGCGCCGGGAAAAGCAGTGCTCATAGAATTATTCTCCAGTCGAACCCAGCCGGAAAATCCGGCGGGCATTGTCATCCGTCATTTCACCCAGCCCAACGGCGTCTTGTCCGCGCCAGGTCGCGACCTGCCGGACAATATGGGGAAGATGACAGGGCTCATTACGTCGGGAAGTCGGTTTAGGATCTAAATCCCGCGGTAGCAAATAAGGCGCATCCGTTTCCAATAGCAGCCGCTCATCTGGAATGTGCGGCAGCAGTTCGCGCAACGCCAAACCCCGGCGTTCATCGCAAACCCAGCCGGTGATGCCCACCATCAATCCGGCATGCAGGCAGTCGTCCAACGCCTGACGATCTCCCGTAAAACAGTGAACAACGGCGGCGGGCAGCTTATCCAGCCACGGCTTCAACAGCGCCATAAAGCGTTCGTGCGCATCGCGACAGTGCAAAAACACCGGCAGAGACAGCTCGGCCGCAAGCGCCAGCTGTGCGCTGAACGCCTGTTCCTGCTGTTCGGGAGAAGAAAAATTACGGTTAAAGTCCAACCCACATTCGCCAATAGCGACAACCTTATCACGCTGTCCCAACCGGTGAATGTGTTCCGCCACCGCGTCTGTCCAGGTGCTGGCGTCATGAGGATGAACGCCTGCCGTCGACCAGCAGTCATCGGGAAAGGCTTCACTCAATGCCAGCGCCTGTGCGCTTTCCTCGGCGCTGGTGCCGGTGATCAGCAGGCCAGTGACGCCCGCCTCGCGGGCACGCTGCACGACCTGTTCGCGGTCTTTATCGAACTGTGAGCTGGTGAGGTTAACTCCAATATCAAACATCGACGTCAGTCCTGCGATGAATATCCGTTGTCCCGTAAGTCACGAGACCCTCAAAAAACAACACCTCTCGACGAGAGGTGTCCAATATGACGTTTTAACCGCGCTGCGGCATCGCCAGCATTTTCAACGAACGCTGCCGTTATGAGGCAGGGTCTTCCGGATTTTCCTCGTCATTCCGACGACCTTTACCGACGTAGAAGCGGGCAAAAAAGACCCCTATCTCAAACAACAGATACATCGGTATCGCCAGCAGCGTTTGGGAAAATACGTCCGGTGGCGTCAGCAACATGCCCACGACAAATGCGCCAACCAGCACATAAGGACGTTTTTGCTTCAATTCCTGCGGCGTCACCACGCCACTCCAGCACAGCAGCACAATCGCCACCGGCACTTCAAACGACACGCCAAACGCCATAAACAGCGCCATGACGAAATCCAGATAATTGTTGATGTCGGTCGCAATCATCACGCCAGCAGGCGCCGTCTGGGCGAAGAAACTGAACGCCAGCGGAAAGACAATGAAGTAAGCGAAGGCCATGCCGAGATAGAACAGCAGGCTGCTGGAGAACAACAGCGGCATCATCAAGCGACGTTCATGCTTGTACAGCGCAGGCGCGACAAAAGCCCAGACCTGATACAGCACCAGCGGCGCGGAGGCAAACACCGAGACAATCAGGGTCAGTTTGATGGGGGTAAAGAACGGCGAGGCGACGTCGGTCGCAATCATGCTGGCGCCAGCGGGCAGCTGTTTTATCAACGGTGCAGAGACGATCTGATAGATATCGTTCGCGAAATACACCAACACCACAAAGACTGCCAGTACACAAAGAATACTATTCAGCAACCGCTTACGAAGCTCGATCAAATGGCTGATAAGCGGCTGGGTTTCATCAACGGCCATAGATTAATGATCATCCCATGGTTGAGAGGGGGACGAAGGCGTAGCGGCAGGCGATGAGGTTTTCACCTTGCTGGACTCCGGCGCGGGCGCGGTGTTGTCAGCAGTCTGGCTCTGGGCCACGACGGTTTTTTCCGTCACTGGAGACACCGGCGCCGTTTCGTGCTCGATCACGCCATCATGGGCAGCCTCAGGGTCGTTCAACGGCTGGCTAGGCGCATCGCCTTTCGTTTCTTCATCCAGCTTATCCAACGTGTAGGTCCGCTTCATGGAGTCCGCCGCGTCCTTCAGCTCGTCCATTGACGCTTTTAGCTCAGGCGAGAGATTCTGCAGATTGCTGGCCTGTTCTACTTTCTTCAGGCTTTCCTGCAACTCTTGCAGTTTCATTTCCTGAACCAGTTCGTTTTGCACCGTTGACGCCAGAGAGCGTAAGGCGCGAATCCAGCCCACGACCGTTTTTACCGCCACCGGGAGACGCTCAGGACCTAATACCACCAGTCCGATAACCATCACCAACAGCAGTTCGCTAAAGCCGATATCAAACACCGATTACACCCGCTCTTTTGACTGACTCTTTTCTTCCTGCTTCGTTTCTGGCTGCTGTTCAGCAACGCTTTTCGTGTTGAAATCCGCGTCCTGCTGCTGCGCCTTTTCATCCGAGGCAGACGTTTGATCGTCGCTCATCGCTTTTTTAAAGCCTTTGATGGAAGCACCGAGATCCGAACCCAACGTTCTTAATTTGTTGGTCCCGAACAGCAGCACCACGATGACCGCGATGATCAACAAATTCCAGAGACTAATACCGCCCATGTCACTACCTCTTATGCAAGGGGATTATCAAACTGCCGTGTTTTATAACGGCAATCATGCTACTGATTACGATCTTATTCAACGCGTACAACGCCAACCCACGATCCAGGCAACAATCCCGGCGGCGATCATGCCAGAAGGCACAATGTTCGCCTCGATATGGCTGGCCAGCAACACCGTACCGCTCACCAACAGCGCCGCGCCGACGCCGAGAAGATAGCGAGACTGACCGTGCCGCACCCGCTGAACACGGAGCTCATTGGCTAAGTGCTCCATACTCTCACGTAGCTTCTTGTGCTGACGAAGTCCGTCATAGAGCAGTTCAGGAATTTCAGGCAATTTTTCTGCCCAAAACGGGGCCTTTTGTTTAAATGCCCGCACCATGGCGGGTATGCCCACCTGATCTTTCAACCAGGTTTCGAGAAACGGCTTGGCCGTTTTCCATAAATCCAACTGCGGATACAGCTGACGCCCAATGCCTTCGACGTACAGCAGCGTCTTCTGCAGCAAGACCAGCTGCGGCTGAACTTCCATATTGAAGCGGCGCGCCGTGTTGAAGAGGTTCAATAATACATGACCGAAAGAAATTTCTGCTAACGGCTTTTCGAATATGGGCTCGCAGACGGTACGGATCGCGAACTCGAACTCTTCGACATTAGTGTCCGCTGGCACCCAGCCGGAATCGACATGCAGTTCGGCCACACGACGGTAGTCTCGGTTAAAGAAGGCGATAAAGTTTTCCGCCAGATAACGCTTATCTTCCTTATTTAACGAACCGACAATACCGCAGTCGATGCCGATATAGAGGGGATCTTCGGGGTGTTCGTAGCTGATGAAAATGTTGCCGGGATGCATGTCAGCATGGAAGAAACTGTCGCGGAAAACCTGGGTGAAAAAGACCTGAACACCACGTTCAGCGAGCAGAGGCAGATTCACGCCGTGCGTTTTCAACGCTTCCATATCCGACACCGGAATACCGTAAATCCGCTCCATCACCAGTACCCGCTCAGTGCAATAGTCCGAGTAGACTTCCGGCACGTACAGCAGTCCGCTGTTTTCGAAGTTGCGTCGTAGCTGTATGCCGTTAGCCGCTTCCCGAAGGAGATTCAGCTCATCCAGCAGCGTTTTTTCATATTCCCGCACCACTTCGCGAGGCCGCAGGCGACGACCGTCCGGCATTAGTAGGGGCAGCCAACTGGCCAGCCGTTTCATCAGCTTGATGTCGGCCTGAATGACCGGAAGGATGTCCGGGCGAATGACCTTGATGACGATATCTTTACCCGTCGATTTCAGCTTCGCCGTGTGTACCTGAGCGATGGAAGCCGAAGCCAGCGGTTTGACGTCAAAATCGTCGAACCAGTTTTCCAGCTTGCCGCCCATCGATTTTTCGATTTGCTGCCGCGCCAGTTCGCCGTCGAAAGGCTCAACCTGATCCTGCAGCTTCGCCAGCTGATCGGCGATAGCAGGAGAAAACAGGTCGCGCCGGGTAGACATCATCTGACCGAATTTGATCCAGACCGGTCCCAAATCTTGCAGAGCCAGACGCAGACGTTCGCCCAGCGATTGATCTTGATGACGGTTAGGCAACCAGAACAACAGTCGACGTACGACACGGACAGGAAGCGTCAGCGGCACGCGAGGGATCAGTTCGTCAAGTCCGTAGCTCAGCAGTACCCAGACAATACGATAAAGGCGAATTAATTCCCCCGGCGTCATCGCGTTTCCTCCAGTTTTGACAGTCTTTCAGACAATGCGTCCACCGAGTGGTCCAACGCCTCGACTTCATCTCCGAACCACATCGCCTCCAGTTTTCCCGGAAGCAGTCGCCACTCTTCGGTCAGCGTTTCCGACAGATAATGCCGTTGGCGGCAGAGAAGTCCGCTGACGGCGCCGACCGTTTTACGGGCAGTCTGACTCAGCCCTTCCGCTGCGATATCGCCCACGTAAGGCGCCAACCATTCCGCCGGATCGATTTCTGCCAGATCGAGCAGCGCGATGAATTGCTGCGCCACCTGAATATCACCTTCCAATGTCAGTTCGCCGCTGCGCATCAGCGCAGACAACTGCTGACGATCGCGCAATTGGATCAGCGCGGAGAGTTGGGTCACCAATTGGCAATCCGGCGTCGACGCCCACTGGCTGACGACGTCCAGCCGCTCTTCGCTGAAAATCAGCACCAGCGGCGCGCGCAGCTCGGCGATTTCGATACGCAGCGTTTTTCCGTGCAGGCGCTGACGGGCCGCCTTCATGCTCCGATCACGAAACAGTAACTGATTAAGCGCTGTTTCCAGCGCCGCCGTCAGCACAGGCATTATCCGCATTGGCATATTCAGACTCAGAATTTAAACCCGCGATGCAGGGCAACCACCCCGCCGGTCAGATTGTAATAATTGACGTTGTCGAAGCCCGCGTCGCCCATCATGGACTTCAGCGTCTCTTGATCCGGATGCATGCGGATGGACTCCGCCAGATAGCGATAACTGCCCGCATCGCGCGCCACCATTTCGCCGATGCGCGGCAGCACGTGGAAAGAGTAGAGATCGTAGACTTTGCTCAACGCTTTCGTCGTCGGTTTGGAAAACTCTAGCACCAAGAGACGACCGCCCGGTTTCAGTACGCGAAACATAGAGCGCAGCGCCTGCTCTTTTTCGGTCACGTTGCGAAGGCCGAAAGAGATGGTGATGCAATCAAACGTGTTATCGGGGAACGGCAGGGCTTCCGCGTTCGCCTGCACGTAGCTGACGTTGCCGATGACACCCTTGTTGCGTAACTTCTCGCGGCCCACCTGCAGCATCGAGGCGTTAATATCCGCCAGCACCACTTCCCCTTCTTCGCCGACCAGACGCGAGAATTTCGCCGTCAGGTCGCCGGTGCCGCCAGCCAAATCCAGTACGCGTTGGCCGCGATGAACACCGCTGCATTCGATGGTAAAGCGTTTCCAGATACGATGGATGCCGAAAGACATCAGGTCATTCATCAAGTCGTACTTTGCCGCTACAGAATGAAAAACGTCAGCAACCATGGTCTCTTTGTCGTCTTTCGCCACGGTGCGATAACCAAAGTGCGTTGTTTTCTCCGAATCGTCTGCCATGTTATCCGCCTGCTATTGTCAAAATCTGGGTCTCCCCACTTACGAAGAGTGTAACAGACCCCGGTTAAAAGCCACTGCCCTTCTTTGCCGCCAAGGGCCGATGCGCGGGTATATCAGCCCCCACCCCGTCAGAAGTTTACACCGCCCGCATAGGCGCGCTAACCGGATTTTTCGTCATGAAACGTGTCATTCGGCGCATCGTCGTCGGTATGCGACGCCACGCCCACCACATCACTATCCGCTATCAGCGAGGTTTTAATAGGCCGCTTGATTTCCACGCCGAGAGAACGAAATCCCTCGGCCTGGCCGATCAAATTTCCACGACCGGACGCGACTTTTTTCATCGCCTGATGATAGCTGCTCTGAGCCCGGTCCAGATTCTGTCCTAACGTGGTCATATCGTCGACGAACAACCGCAGTTTGTCGTATAAACGGGACGCCCGCTCTGCGATTTGCTGGGCATTGCGGCTCTGCTGCTCATAGCGCCACAGGTTGTTGATAGTGCGAAGCGCCACCAGCAGCGTGGTCGGACTGACCAGCATAATGTTGTTTTTGAGCGCCTCGGTGATCAGTTCAGGCTGTCGGTCGATGGCCAGCAGGAATGCAGGTTCCACGGGAATAAACATCAGCACATAATCGAGCGAACGCAATCCCGGAAGCTGCTGATAATCTTTGCTGCCAAGCAATCGTATGTGGCTACGGATAGAAACCAGATGTTCAGTGAGTGCAGCACTCCTGTCGAGGTCGTCTTCGCTATTGAAATAGCGTTCATACGCCACCAGCGACATTTTCGCGTCGATCACCACGTCTTTTCCATGCGGTAACCGGACGATGACATCCGGCTGCATCCTGCCGTTGCTGCCGGTCTGTATGCTGACCTGCGTCTGATACTCGTGCCCTTCCCGAAGCCCGGAGCTTTCCAGCACCCGACTCAGGACGACTTCGCCCCAGTTTCCCTGCGTTTTGTTGTCGCCTTTCAGCGCCTGAGTCAGGTTAACGGCCTCCTGCGTCATGCGGGCGTTAAGCTGCTGAAGATTGCGGATCTCGTGCGCCAGCGTGTGACGCTCGCGGGCTTCTTCGCCGAAACTCTCCTGTACCTGACGGCGAAAACCGTCGAGCTGTTCCCGAAGCGGCGTCAGCAGACGATCCAGACTCAACTGATTTTGCTGGTCGACCTTCCGGCCGCTTTGCTCGAAAATGCGGTTGGCCAGATTTTCGAACTGCGCCGACAGGCGCTGCTCACTGTTAATCAGCAGACGCTGTTTCTCTTCCGCCGCCAGCCGCGTCTCCTCAAGGCGGATCGTCACCTCGCGCAGTTCCGCTTCCTGAGCGCCATTAGCCTCCCGCAGCGCGCGCAGTTCCTGGTTCAGCTGTTCGCACTCGGCCCGCAACGCCGTCATTTGCAGCAGTTTTTCCTGACCTGCCGCCAGTTGACCGTGCAAAAGACGAAGTTCGCGTTCTTGATCGTTCAGTCGCGTTTGGTCCAGCTGGCGCGCTTCCCGGCTCTCGCTCAGGGCCTGATGCGCCTGCTGGAGGGATTGCTCCTGCAACTGTCGTTCGGTTTCATAGCGCGCATGACGCTGCTGCTGTAACAAACTCGCCACCAGCCAGCCGATCATCAGACCGACTACGCCTCCGCCAATGCCATAAAAAAGGGTGATTGCCACACCGCCTCCGGGTTCTCTTGCCGCTGCCCGTCAAGGTAAAAGCATGCTGTATGGATGTCCAGAAAGGATTCAGGTCATTACCAAGATTTGAAAGGAAAAAATGAGGAAATGCGATGCGGATTCAAGGGTGAAATGAAACGGAGGCGGAGAATCCGCCTCCTTCGTTCGTCAGGATAAGCTCTGCTTCGCTGCCGCGATAGCCGCAGCCACCTGCTGCGGAGACACGCCGCCTTGCGCCGCACGCTTGTCCAGACAAGACTGCAGCGACAACACCGGATACACGTCGTCCTCAATCACGTCGCTGAATTTTTTCAGTTCATCCAGTGACAAGGCTTCCAACGCCGTTCCCTGACGAATAGCTTCTACCACCGCTTCGCCCACGATATGGTGCGCTTCACGGAACGGAACGCCTTTCGCCACCAGATAATCCGCCAGTTCGGTGGCGTTGGCATAGCCCTGTTCTGCCGCTTCCTGACAACGAGGACGCTTAACCTGAATGCCTTCCAGCACCAGTGCGGCCATCATCAGGCTGTCGTGCCAGGTATCCAGCGCATCGAACAGACCTTCTTTGTCTTCCTGCATGTCTTTGTTGTAAGCCAGCGGCAGCCCTTTCAGCGTGACCATCATGCCCGCCAGCGCGCCCTGCACGCGTCCGCATTTACCACGGATCAGCTCCAGCGCGTCCGGGTTTTTCTTCTGCGGCATCAGGGAAGAGCCCGACGTCACACGATCAGACAGTTCGACGAAGGCGGCTTCCCCGCTGTTGAAGAAAATCAGGTCTTCGGCGAAACGCGACAGATGAACCATACCGATAGACGCGTTGGACAGCAGCTCCAGCACATGGTCACGGTCAGACACCGTATCCAGACTGTTGCGCGTCGCTGAGGCGAAACCCAACCAGCCAGCCAACTGTTCACGATCGATGGGATAGGCCGTTCCCGCCAGTGCGCCGCAGCCCAGCGGGCTAACGTCCAGACGAGTCAGCGTATCAGCTAAACGGCTTTCGTCACGCGCCAGCATTTCGTGGTAGGCCAGACACCAGTGCGCGAACGTCACCGGCTGAGCGCGTTGAAGATGGGTATAACCCGGCATGACCGCATCCTGATTCGCTTCCGCCGTCGCCACCAGCGCTTCGCGCAGATGACGAAGGGTTTGAATCAGCTCGCCGATTTGCGCTTTGCACCACAGCTTCAGGTCAGTCGCGACCTGATCGTTACGGCTACGGCCGGTGTGCAGCTTTTTGCCCAGATCGCCCACCTTTTCAATCAGGCGTTGCTCTACCCAACTGTGAATATCTTCGGCATCGCTTTGCAAAATAGCCTGTGGATCGGCCTGAACTTCCTTTAACAGGACCGTCAGTGCCTGTTCCAACTGCTGCTGTTCCTGTTCGCTCAGTACATTGACCGTCACCAGCGCTTTGGACCACCCGATGGAGCCTGTGATGTCCTGTTCCGCCAAACGGTAATCAAACCGCAGTGAATCGTTGAACTGTTTGAAACGTTGATCTGCTGCCTGACTAAACCGTCCGCCCCACAAAGCCATAACTTTAACTCCCGGTATTCAAATGATTGCAAGCGGATGGCACTCCATCGCCCGCCAGAAATTCTGTCTTACGCTGACTCGCCCACGACGGGCGAATCAGATATTCATAACGCGGTATTACGCCGAAATACGTGTGCCGATGGAGACGCCGTTAAATAACGCCGGCAGTTGCTCGGCATGACGCCAACTGGCGATATCGACGGGACGCCCCAGCGCGCGCGCAGCGTCCAGCGCGGCGTTGACCTTAACCACCATACCGTCGGTGATGATGCCTTGGGCGATCAGCGCCTCGGCTTTCTCCGCCGTCATCTCTTCGATACGCTGACCTTTACCGTCCAGAATGCCGCTGACGTCGGAGAGCAAAATCAAATCCGCGCCCAGCGTCTGAGCCAGCGCCGTCGCCGCCTGATCGGCATTAACGTTCATCAGTTCACCCTCGGCGGTAATACCGATGGAGCTAATGACCGGCAGATACCCGGCACCCAGCAGCGTCGTCAGCAGAGCGGGAGAACCCGCTTCCGCTTTACCTACATGGCCCAGCTCTTCATCCAGTAACGTCACCACCGTGCTGCCGCCGTCGGCCAAACACAGGCCAACAGCCTGAATGTTATTTTTCACTGCCCATGACAGCAGCGTTTTATTGGCGGAGCCCGCCAGCGCGCCGGTGATGATGTCGATCTGATCGGCGGGGGTAACGCGCAAACCCTGCTTTTTCACGACGGGCAGCGACAGCTTTTTCATCAGGTCGTCGACCAGGCAACCGCCGCCGTGCACGATGACCAGAGGGCGCTGATACTGCTGACGATATTCGACCAGCGCGTCGAACAACCGCTCCAGCGCCTCTTCACTATCCAACAGTACGCCACCTAGCTTGATAATTAACGGATTCATGGATCTTTGCGCCTCAGAAATGATCAGAGTAAGGACTGGGTTTCAGGGAAACCAAAACGAATATTCATGCACTGCACCGCCTGTGCCGCCGCGCCTTTCAGCAGGTTGTCTTCGGTGGACACCACAATCAAATGTTCATCCTGCACTGAGAAACCGATATCGCAAAACGGCAGACCGACCACGGATTTGAGCGCAGGAATGCCTTTCGTGTAGAGCCGAACCAACGGCTTGTCGTGATAAGCAGTGTAGTAGGCTTCAGCCACATCCTGTGCGGTCACGCCGGGACGCAGACGGCAGGTAATCGTCGCCAAAATACCACGCGGGAAATTACCCAGATGCGGGGTAAAAATGACCGGAATCCCCAGATGAGCGGCAATTTCAGGCTGATGCCGATGGGTAAACAGGCCGTAAGGCTGCAGGCTGACCTCGCAGAAGCTGTTGGTCATGGTGGCCTTGCGTCCGGCACCGCTGACGCCGCTGGTGGCGTCGATGACGGGCCACTGGTCGGTATTCAGCAGACAGCTTTCCACCAGCGGCTTCAGCGCCAGCTGAGACGCCGTGGGATAGCAGCCCGGCACGGCGATCAGCTGCGCCTGTTTGATCTCTTCAGCCTGCCACTCGGCCAGACCGTACACGGCCTGAGCCAGCCAGTCGGCATGCTGATGGTCGAAGCCGTAATAGCGGCTGTAAAAATCGGCGTCCTGCACGCGGAAGGCCCCGGACAGGTCAAATACGGTGCAGCCCGCCGCCAAAAATTGCGGCGCCAGATCGTGACTCACCTTATGGTCGGTGGCGAGAAACACCACGTCGACGCCTTTGGCCGCGTCGGCAACATCAGTGAGCGGCTGGACAGGCAAATCGATTATGCCTTTAAGCTGGGGATGCAGATCGGAGAGTAATTTTCCCGCATCTACACTTTGCGCTGAAACCGCCAAAGCGGTTATGTTCATCTGAGGGTGACGGTTCAGGTACAGTGCCAGCTCCGCGCCGGTATAACCACTTGCACCAACTATCAACGTATTCAACATGAGATCCGTATACCTTTGTTATATCGCGATCGGTGAGACGAGAGCCGGGAACTGATGCGGATAAGCCGCTCCCCCCACGATGCCAGAAAAAAGCATAAGCGCGGTCCGCGCCGCAGTTTGTGATTTTCTTTCACCTGGCAATACTGTATTTTTATTCACAAAAAATGCATGAATATTGATACTATTCAAACCAGAGGCTGTCAACAGTGAAGATGAATTTACCCCCTTTTATTGAGCTGTACCGGGCATTAATCGCTACGCCATCCATTAGCGCCACCGATAGCGAGCTGGACCAAAGTAATGAAACCTTAATCAACCTGTTGGCAGGCTGGTTTACCGATCTGGGCTTTCATGTCGAAGTCCAGCCCGTTCCCGGCACACGTCATAAATTCAACATGCTGGCGCGCCGGGGAGAAGGCAGCGGCGGGCTGCTGCTGGCGGGCCACACCGATACCGTACCGTTTGACGACGGGCGCTGGACGCGCGATCCCTTCACTCTGACCGAACACGATAATCGGCTTTATGGCCTGGGCACCGCCGACATGAAAGGGTTCTTCGCTTTCATTCTGGATACGCTGCGCGATATCGATCCCGCGACGCTCTCCAAACCGCTTTATGTTCTGGCGACGGCGGACGAAGAGACCACGATGGCGGGTGCCAAATACTTCTCCGAGTCCACGCGCATCAGACCGGATTGCGCCATCATCGGCGAGCCCACCTCGTTGCAGCCGGTTCGCGCGCACAAAGGCCATATGTCGAAAGCAATTCGCATTCAAGGGCAGTCAGGCCACTCCAGCGATCCGGCGCGAGGGGTCAATGCCATTGAGCTGATGCACGAGTCCATCACGCACCTGATGACATTGCGTAATACCCTGCAAGAGCGCTATCACAACGCCGCATTCCATATCCCCTACCCGACGATGAACTTCGGGCATATACACGGCGGCGATGCGGCCAACCGTATCTGCGGCTGCTGTGAACTGCATATGGACATCCGCCCGCTGCCCGGCATGGCGTTGAACGATTTTAATGGACTGCTGACCGAGGCGCTCGAGCCGGTCAGTTCCCGCTGGCCGGGGCGTCTGACCATCAACGAGCTGCATCCGCCTATTCCCGGCTATGAGTGCCTCGCCGACAGTCCTTTGGCGCAGGTGGTGGAAAAGTTGTTGGGACAACCGACAGAAGTCGTGAATTACTGTACCGAAGCGCCGTTTATCCAGCAGCTCTGCCCGACGCTGGTGCTCGGCCCCGGCTCCATCAATCAGGCGCATCAGCCGGATGAATATATCGACACGTCGTTCATCAAGCCGACCCGCACGCTGATCGCACAGCTGATTCATCGTTTCTGCCAGCATTGATCCCTCGGTCTTGCCTGTCGTCGACGGGCAAGACTCTCTCCTTCGTAGCAGTGAGCCACCTTCGTTTTTCCACCAAAGTCCGACCGCCCATAGCGTCAAGGACAAGCCGCAACGCCTTCCCGCCACTCTCTGTGTAAAAATTTATTCTGAATAATCGGGAAATAAGCAGTGATGGACGCTATCAGAGCGGGTCATGTGTGAAATAAAAAACCACAAAACACAC
>NZ_CAMKXG010000026.1 GCF_946477055.1 Lonsdalea britannica
GCTTCTGCGTGTTGCGCTGTTTCATCACCTGCGGAAAATGGCCGCTGTACCACAGCGCGTGGCGGATGTACTCGCAGAGCTGTTTCTTGTTGCTGAGATCCATCTGCAGCGTGGAGCCCTGTGTCAGCCGTTCGGTCAGCCACTGCGGATCGCTGAGTGCGCCGATGTATTGCTGGAGCACCTCATGCGAGATCACGACGCCGAGAATGGAAAAGTCGTCCGGCGTCGACAGCTCGAACTCTTTCCCGCCGGGGCTGACGGCAATGCCGTACTTGTCCAGCGGCTGCGCGTTGATAAATCCCATGTTCTCCTGCGTGGAGGGAATACCGAACCACACCGAGCCCGCCCAGGTCATGCAGGATTGCCGTAAAGCAAGGTTGGTGTATTCGTGACAGAGCTGCATGCCGTCCAACAGCAGTTCCTGTAGCTCGCCGCGAAAATGACCGGGGGAGACCTGATCGTAGAGCTGCTGCCAGGCGGTGATAGTGCGGGACTGGGCGTAAACGTCCTGCGTGTAACGCTGGTGCATCGGGTGAGTTTGATTCAGTAACGCCTGAACGGCTTCAGGAGGTGTCGGCTGGCTGTCGAGCTGATGCGGATGAAGGTGATGACCTGTTTTCATCTGTCGTATCCTCCGGTAAAACCTCTGCGCCGCGCAGGGCGCAATGATCCGATGGGCAAGCGTCCCTGCCGGTAGATGCCAGCGGCAGGGACGTTCAGCATACGAAAACTAGACGATGCGGAACATATCCACCATCACACAACGACGTATCCGTACAAAAGTATGAGCCGACGTCACCCCTTCGCCGGTCGGCGTGGAAATGGTCATGGACGTACAGCCCTCGCCGCCGAATCCCAGCCCGGCGATACAGGGGCCGTTCTTCACGAAAATGCTGGTGTTGATGCGATTGGCCATCTTGTGCAGGTGGGTGATGTCGGTCGAGTGCATCGCCGCCGTGTGGCGACATCCTCCCTCCAGCCGCACCGCCAGTTCGATGGCGTCGTTCACGTTAGCCACACGCACGATGGGCAGCACCGGCATCATCATCTCCGTCACGGCGAAGGGGTGATCCGCCGGGGTTTCCGCCAGCAGCAGCCGTGTGCTATCGCCAACGTCCAGACCGATTGCCGCGGCGATCTTCGCGGCATCGCGTCCCACCCAGTCGCGGCTGGGGCGGCCTTTGCCGTTGTCGTCGATATCGGTCAACAGCAGAGGCAGCAACCGTTCAACCTGCTCGTTAGTCAGCAACACCGCATGATGCCGCTGCATGTCGGCCAGCAACGCATCGGCCACGC
The DNA here is from genome assembly GCF_946477055.1 of Lonsdalea britannica. Taxonomy (GTDB): domain Bacteria; phylum Pseudomonadota; class Gammaproteobacteria; order Enterobacterales; family Enterobacteriaceae; genus Lonsdalea; species Lonsdalea britannica_A. Next base: position 1,297 of record NZ_CAMKXG010000026.1, read on the forward strand.
TCTCGACCACAATCGCCACTTTCTCATCGACGCAGATAATATTGTTGTCGAAGGAGGCGCCGCGCACGATATCGCGGGCGGCACGGACAATGTCTGCGGTTTCATCCACCACGACGGGCGGGTTGCCTGCGCCCGCCGCGATCAGGCGTTTGTCCGTATGCTTGCGGGCGGCCTCCACCACCGCTTCGCCGCCGGTCACCACCAGCAGGCTGATGCCCGGATGGCAAAACAGGCGCTGAGCGGTTTCGATATTCGGGTCTTCGACGGTAACCAGCAGATTCTCTGGCCCGCCTGCGGTGACTATCGCTCTGTTCAGCAGGCTGATGGTGTGCAAAGAGACGTTCTTCGCCGAGGGATGGGGCGCAAACACGATGCTATTGCCTGCGGCGATCATGCTGATGGCGTTATTGATCACGGTCGCGGCCGGATTGGTTGAGGGGGTGACCGAGGCCACCACGCCCCAGGGCGCGTTTTCGATCAGCGTCATCCCGTTGTCGCCGGTGATCACCTGAGCCGCCAGACTTTCTGTCCCCGGCGTGCTGCGCGCCTGGGAAACGTTTTTGGCATATTTGTCCGTGACGCGTCCCATCCCCGTTTCGGCCACGGCCATTTCCGCCAGCACCTGCGCGTAGCGCTCGCCAGCGTCGCGGATCGCCGCGATCACTCTTTGCCGCAACACCACGTTATCCAGCTGTTTCTGCGCCTGCGCCGCCGCATCCACCGCCTCATCCAATGAGGCAAAAACACCGTATTGCATATCGAATTTAGGCGCCGGGCATACCGGAGCATCAGGCTCGAATATTGACTGTTCCATACGTGAATCCTCCAGGATAAGTTCAGACCCCATCCGCGTGTTGATAGTCATCGAAACGCGGGATAGCTTTCCCTGCGAGCGGCCTATTGCCGGTCCGCACGGCGGACAGATTAATCGCGTGAATCTGTCCGCGTTTTGGCGCGGCTGTCGCTCGTGGGCTATAGGCATGTTGCGGCGCTTCAGTGAATGTCACTATCAAAAATCGGCAAACTTCCCTTAAGTTTGAAGCGCGTCATAAATTAGCGTTTTGGTTTAGAACTTCTCGCATAGTGTGCGGAGAGACTGGAAAAATCGGGGGGGATATCCATGGTGGGTCATCGACGTGATGCGCCTGGAGGGTATGCTTTGATTGCTATCAAACGCTTCATCGCTACGTCTGGCGCTATCTGTTAACCCATCACCCATGCTCTTTTTCGAGCAATGCAGGGGGGCTGTCGTGTTCTAAAAAGCTCGGTTCTGTCATCGATGGTATCTGTCGTTCTCCGTCTGGCTTTGCTCGAAATGGCGTATTTCGGCAATAAGTTGCGGCAAGCGGTCGATCACCACATTGGCGCCAGCGTCGAACAGCCGCGTTCGATGATCCGGTGTGGTATGCGCGCCGCCGGTAAAGCCCACCACAAACATCCCCGCGCGTTTCGCCGCCGTTACGCCATGAACGGAGTCCTCGATAACGAGCGTATTTTCTGGCGCAGCGTTCATCACCTGAGCCGCATGCAGAAAAATATCCGGACGGGGTTTCCCGCGTCCCGGGCCCAGATCGACCGCGGAGAAAATGTACGGCGTGAAAAGCGGCTTCAGACCTACCTTCGTCAGCATAAAGTCCAGCTGTTCCGTGCTTGAATTGGAGCAGATACAGCGGGGAAGGGCTAGCTGGGACAAAGTCTCTCGCACGCCGGCAATACTGACCAGCCTGTCGGCGAAGGCGTTCATCAGTAATGGGTGGAACGCCTGACGAAGATGGGGCGCGATCGTGACGCCTTTATCTGTTCGGATCTGATCGATCAGTTCATCCCAGGCCAGCCCGCTGTAGCGATGCGTGAACTCATCAAGCCCAATATTCACCCCCTGATCATTCAGTAACGAGACCGTCAGTTCGATACCGATAATCTCCGAGTCGACGAGGACGCCGTCACAGTCGAAAATAATCAATGACACGCTGTCTTTCATGATTTCTTCTCCCAAAAGCGGCCGAACGCCGTCATCGACGTCGGCCAGCGGTAAAAACCTGCAATCAGGCGCTAATGCGTTGTGGCCGATATTTCACCAGCAGCCGCTGGATGTCCCGCAAACGGGGAACGGCGATGGCCGTCAATTTTTCGCGAGTGACGCTGCGGTCGAGAGAGATACAGTCTTTCCAGAGTGAACGGCCCGCGATCACGCCGGACGCGCCGTTGCGCAGCGCAACGTCGACCTGTTGAAGGAATGTTTCGTGGTCGACGCCCGCGGACAAGACGGCCCACGGAACGTCTCCGCAGATCTCTGTGACGGCGGCGCACGCTTCTTCTGTCCCCGGATAGGGGATTTTCAGCACCTTGGAACCACACTCAATACAGACGCGACAGCCTTCCTGAATCAGCTCAGGAATTTTGCGCTGATACGCTTCCTTGCTTTCGTTTTCCAGCGGGTAGGTGAGGAACTCGACGACCAGAAACAGGTCTTCATGGGCGAAATCGGCGATGACGCGGCGGAGTGTCGCCAGATTGGCCGTATTGGCCTCCGGCGTGTCCATGCGCAGATAGATCATGATTTTTCCGCCGGTCGCACCCAGCTCGCGGACTTTGCGGGCAGTGATGCCGTCCACCATGGTTGAAATGCGGTAGCCTTCCGGCGAGGTCTCCCAGCCGGAGGCATCGAGGCCGATCAGCAGGCCCGTATTGCGTGGCACGACGCCTTCATCAATGATGCCGGGAACGGCGCAGAGCGGATCGACCAGCACGCAGCCCGCCTCCGAGGCCAGATATTGCGTAATGTCGTATTTGGTTTTCCCCAGCGTCTCATTGCTGATGTTCGCCTGTTCCTCCGGCGTGTCGGCTAATAGCGTTCTCATTCCGCCGCGTTGATCGCAGGCCACCACCATCATGGCGCCAGTGTTATCGCAAATCATTTGGTAACCACGACGTTCTGCTGTTGTCATTTTGTTCATGGATTAATTCCTCGTAGGAGATAAGGAGTAGGGTTCAGGATGTTTAAGGCGCTCACCGACCCAGGAAATAAGACGTTCCGTCTCGATGTCTTTATCCTGATCCACGGTGAAGACCGGGCCGAACGCCATGGGCTGCGCCTTTTCGGCTAATGCGATTAATTCGGGGATATATTCTTCGCCGGGGTGTCCTTTTACGCGGCAGTGACAGCGCTCCGAATAACGGGCCGCCACTCGTGCGGGGGAAATCTGATTCCATATTTCCATGACGGATTCGCAGCCGCACAAAGAGAGGTATTCGGCTAAAACGGATTTATCCCGAAATCCAAACCAGGCATCTAAAATAAATACCGTCTTCGATGGCGAACCTTTTACGATATTGAACATCGCCGCATAAGCGGAATAGCCCAGTTGGCGATTCAATGGCCTGTCAATCCTGTCGGCGAACTGCACCATAAAGGGTTCTTTAATTTCATCGATGCTTAAAACCGGTAAATTGAAAAAAGCGGCAATCTGGTTGGCGATATAACTTTTTCCTGATGCCGGTATGCCATTAACCAAAATCAGTGTTTTCATAGTAATCCAAGTATTTCATCGACGGTGGTGGCGTGTCTGATGCGGCTTAACGTGTCCTCATGATCCAAAAGGCCGACAATAGAGGCGATGCCTTCCGTAATATGCGAGTCCCCATTAACACCGCCAAACATCACGATAATATCGACCGGTTCGCTGCCGTTAATTGATATGGGCGTCGCGAGCGTCACCATACTAAAACAGTCTTTAATAACGCCACATTCTGGTCTGGCATGTGGAATGGCGATGCCTTCATCAAAAACATAATAGGCACCATATTCCAGCGTATTATCGATAACCGCTTTAGGATATTCAGCGGTGACAAAGCCATCTTTAATTAATGGCTTTGCCGCTTTATCAATAATGTCTTGCCAGGCGTCAACGTTGACGCCGACCTGAATATACGGATTTTGAGCAAGAAATGATTTAATCGTCATGTTGCCTCATATATTTTTGCGGATCGTATTTCTTAACTCATCCATTCTCATAAAAATATCGTCAACCCGATGTCGATATGGCTTATAGGCTGAGAAGATTTTTACCGCCTGGGTATATTTCACCATCAGCTGTTTCTGTATTCCGGTATCTGCGGGGTTGTTCTGTAGTCCGGACTCCAGCTGGGTGATTTCCGCCTGCAAACTTTCCGCTTCTTCGCTGTTTTCATTTACCGGTCTCTCCGGCGTCTTTTCTGAATGAAAGAGATGTTTTAATTTCGCGAACATAATTCCTCCTCACATCGTGATGGGATAACCCGCGTAGTCGACCGCTTATTTGCCCAGTTTTCGGTTCGCCAGCCAGACGATAATAATGACGAAGGCGATGAAGCCGATGACGAACGGCCAGTCATGCTGGAAGGCATGGCCGAGCACCAGACCGGTGCTGATGACGTCTGAATCGCTGAACGTCACGCCTTTGAAGCCGAAGGTTTCAAGCAGCGGCACCAATATCGCCGGTAGAAAGGTAATGAACAGGCCGTGAACCACGCCGCCAATAATCGCGCCTTTCCTGCCGCCCATGGCGTTGCCGAAGACCCCGGCGGCACCGCCTGCGAAGAAGTTGGTCAGCAGACCCGGCAGGATCATGGCGAGTCCGAACAGCGGGAAGACCAGCATCCCGATAATTGACCCGACGGTGGTGGCCAGGAAGCCGACGATGACGGCATTGGGGGCATAGGGGAACAGCACCGGGCAGTCGAGCGCGGGTTTGGCGTTAGGCACCAACCGCATGGCGATGCCGCGGAAGGCGGGCACCAGCTCATTCAGCAGCAGGCGTACGCCGCTGTAGAGGACGAAAACCCCGGCCACGAACTGCATGGACTGCATAAACGCGTACATGATGTAGTTGGTCTCGCCCGCGAACTGCGCGATGTAGGTCGACCCGGCAAAGACGGCCGGAATGAGGTACATCGGCACCATGATGACGGCCATCGACAGATAGGTGTCTTGCAGGAACTTGAAGTTATCGGGCAGCTCCAGATCTTCGGTGGAGCGCGAGTTTTTACCGATGGCTCGCGCCACCGCGGCCTGAACGAGATAGCCGATGGTGCAGAAGTGGCCAAGTGCGACGTCGTCCGAGTCCGTAATCTTGCGGACGATGGGCTGGGCGATAGCGGGCATCAGCACGGCCATGATGCCGCCGAAAATCCCGCCGGTCAGAATCAACGTTGCGCCCGTCAGCCCCGCCTTGTAACCGATGACGGTGCCGATCGTCGCCATCCAGAGCAACGCCTGCCCGGTGAGGAAGATGTATTTGAACGGCGTGATCCGCGCAATGAGGATGTTGACGGCGAAAATCACCAGCAGCGTTAGCGCGACTTCGGAACCCAGCTCACGGTTAGCGACGCCAGCAATGGCCGCCACATCCGTGATATAGCCCTGCATGCCGAATCCGTGGGTAAAAATATCGTTGAGGAATGTCAGAGCGGCCACAATAATATTGATACCCGCCATCATGATCAGAAACCCCAGCAAGGTTTTAAATGTACCCTCTACGGTTTTACCGACGGATTTTTTTTGCAGAATAAGACCGATCATCGCGATTAACGCAATTAATATCGAAGCCTGGCCTAGAAAATCAGTCACAATAAAATGAATAATAGCGTCCACAGGTCACCTCATTATTAGATAGATTTCAGATATGCGAGGATTTTTTCTTCAATTTCTTTTTTGTCGGTGAGTTTGTTTAATATGATGACTTTCTTCTTATCCTCTTCGCTGGCGTCTGAAGTTAAAATGTCCGCAAACATTTTTTGGGTAAGAATAATGTCGTATTTGTAGGATGATGCTTCCGATACCGTGGTGTGATCGATATTCGCATCAATGGCGAGTTTTTGTAATACGGACTTGGCGCTCATTTCAATAGCGAAACTGGAACCGAGACCGCAGCCACATACGCAGAGTACATTCAGCATAATATTACCTCAGATAAGGTGATTTATTTTAGCAAGCTTGTAGAGATAACTATCTTCGTCCACCAATCGTTTTTTAATATTTTCAAGGTCTATCGGTATGGCTTTATTGTTATTGTTGATGACAACAATTTTATTGGTCAGGCCGCTGTGAATACATCTGACGACCTCTTCTGCGAGAATAGCGCCCTGAATGATTTCCTCTCCCGTCGGCGTGCCATTCCTTAAACCGTATCCCAGAATCGTTTTTCGGATTCGAATTCCTATCTTGTGCTCTATTTTTCCAATCATGGTATCAATCGCCCCCTGAAATCCGGGGGTGTACTCTTTGGTATATCCTTCAGAACATAAAATAATGACGCTGTTCTGTATTTTGATTTTTTGTTTTATCGTTTCCGCCAGAATCTCAATATCCCAAAGGGATTCTGGAATAAGCGCAATATCCGCATTACTTTTTAACGCCGCCTGCAATGTCAGCTCACCGCAGTAACCGCCGAGCAGTTCGATGATAAATATGCGTCCCGGCAGGCCGCGCCCGGTATTTCTTAATTTGGCGACTTCACTAATGACTTGTTCACAGGCGGTGGAAAATCCGATGGTGTAACTGTCACCGTCGATGTCGTTATCTATTGTCATTCCGACGCCGTAGCAGCAGATGCCGTAGCTGCTCAATGTCTTCAAAAACTGAAAAGAACCATCGCCGCCGCCCATAATCAGACAATCCAGTTTTTTATGGCGAAGGTTCTTTACGATTTTCTCGTAGTCGGATTTTCGGCACTTATCCTCTTTCCGTCCTGACGCCACCAGCGGTACTGACGAGAGGGACAGATCAATGAGATCGCGACGCGCGATGTCTTTGCAGCGATTTTCGATCAGCCCATTAATCCCGCCGTCGAAAATAACCATGTCAGAGTCGGTCATCCGGTTGATCTGGAATAGAAAATTATTCATTCCGCTGACATCGCCGCCGCTTAGTACCAATCCTATTCTCATGGTTGACCTCGGATGAAGACTCCTCAGTGACTGTGGGATCGATAGTAGAGACGGGGGGATTAATTTTTTTGGAGCATGTCACACTTATGCAACATTTCCCTCGAGGGGCAAGGCTTGACAGGCGATTAGCACCTTGAATTTTGTGAGGCTTGTCACTCTATTTTCCTTGGGGCTTTCTAATGACGCTCGGTAATTATTTGTTTTCCATCTATTTTGATTATGGAACCGATACCAGCTTGAAACGGCGGTCTTGCCCGAGAAAACACATGCTGCTTTTGTGATTTTCTTCACATTAGTTTGGTGGAAAGCGAGTGGGAAACCCGGTCGTTGACGACGGGATATTGGCGAATAAGAGTGACCTTTTAATTTTCAGGGAGATAGAGGCATGTGATGAGAATTTGCTGATAGAACGCACATAATATGCTTGCTTTTAATACCTCCGAATGAATAATACGTCGAAATTTACACAATCTTACTATTAATGGACGAAATCTTTTCATTAAAGGGATTTTTCTGATGTGTTTTTCTTTTTCAAAGCAAATCTCCGTCGCTGTTGCGGCCATTGTGCTGACCTGCGTCTCCACCGTGATGGCGGCAGACATCCCTGATGCCTCCGGACAAGGGACCGCCGCTATTGATGCTCGCGAGCAGCTCCGCCAGCAAGAGCGAGAGCGTGCGCTGCGAGAGCAGAACACCCCGCAAGCGGATGTCCATCTTAGCATGCCAGACGCCGTGTTACCGGGCTACCCGGCACAGGAAACTCCCTGTTTTGCCATTAATCACATAGCGTTACAGGGTGAATCTTCCGAACAGTTCCAGTGGGCGCTGGCGTCTGCCAATGACGCCAAAAGCCGCTGTCTTGGCAGTCAGGGGATCATGCTTGCCATCAACAAAGTGCAGAATGCCATTCTCGCCAAAGGCTACGTCACAACCCGAGTGATGGCGCAGGAGCAGGACTTAACCCAAGGTACTCTGACACTCACTCTTCAGCCGGGCCATATCGGCGATATTCGTTTCGGTCAACCGACATCGTGGCGTGGGCGGTTATGGAATGCCATCCCGGCATCGCGAGGCGATATTCTCAATTTGCGGGATGTCGAGCAAGGACTGGAAAACTTCAAGCGCGTCCCCAGTGCCAGTGCAGATATTCAGATTGTGCCAGGAGAGAAGGAGGGCGCCAGTGATTTGTTGGTCAATTGGCAAGGGAAGCGTCCGGTTCGTCTGAGTCTAGGGCTTGATGACAGCGGTTCTGAAAGTACCGGCCGTTATCTGGGCAATGCCACTCTCGCTATCGATGCGCCTTTCGCACAAAACGATTTGTTTTACGCCAATATGGGTAGGGACATGTTTGCTCAGGGGCCGTACGGCAATCGCTCGCATACGCTGAATTACTTCTTCCCGGTGGGCTACTGGGCGTTTTCAGCGAACTATAGCGACTATACCTACCATCAAAATATTCCCAATGCGAATGAAGTGCTGAGCTATAACGGAAAAAGCGACAACGTCGTCGCGACCGTTTCACGATTACTCTTCCGCAATCAGTCACATAAAACCACGCTCAACCTGCGGACCTACCGTAAACACGCCACAAACGCCGTCAATGGCGTTGAGATTGAACAGCAGCGCCGTCGCACCGCGGGCTGGGAGCTGGGCGTCAATCAGCGCAGTTATTTCGGCGACACCACGGTCGACGCCAATGTCAGCTGGCGTCGTGGGACGGGCGCGTTTGGCGCGACGCCTGCGCCTGAAGAGAAAACGCATAGCGGCAGTGCGCGAACAGGATTGCTGCTGGGCGACGTGAGTATCAATCAACCTTTCTCCGTGGTCGATCAGCCCCTGCGTTACTACACCAGCGTGCGCGGGCAGTGGAGCGCCAATGCCTTAACCCCACAGGAGCGTCTGGCTATTGGCGGGCGTTACACGGTGCGCGGCTTTGATGGAGAGCAGATGCTGTCTGGCGAGCGCGGTGTTGTCTGGCGTAACGAATTAGGCTGGAACATCGGATCTCGGGGACATGAACTCTATCTGGCGCTGGATTATGGGCGAGTGGGCGGTCCCGGCGCTCGCGATTTGGTAGGACATCAGCTGGCGGGCTCGGCCGTGGGGATCCGCGGAGCCCTTTGGCAGCATATCAGCTATGACCTTTTCGCGGGCGTACCGCTCGTGAAACCAGAGGCTTTCCACACATCAGGCGCGACGGCGGGCTTCAGCATCAACGTTGAAATCTGATCCTCGCTATCAGGTTCGCTGCCATTTTTTTGTTGTTATTCCAGGGATTAACCTTTTTCACGGAAGGAAGTCATGAACAAGCATTGTTACCGTCTTATTTTTAGCCGTACGCACGGCGAGTTACGCGTTGTTTCTGAACTGGCGCGCAGTTGCAGCAGCGAGCCGGGTCAGACCCGCGGTCCGGGCTCCGCTCGTCTGTGGGTGACGGTTCGTCGTGCGGTATGGATGCTGGGGCTGGCGTTGTTCGCCGGTCCGACGCTGGCGGCGGGCATTGTGGCGGATAACGGTGCGGCGGCGGGTCAACGACCTGACGTCATAGCCACGCAGAATGGTCTTCCTCAGGTTAATATCACCGCGCCGAATCAGGCCGGGATTTCCCACAACCAGTACAGCCAGTTCGATGTCGATCAAAAAGGGGCGATTCTCAATAACTCGTCGGCAATGACCTCTACCCAGATGGCGGGGATGATTCAGGGCAACCCCAACCTGAATGGCGGTAGCGCGCCCGCCAAAGTCATCCTGAATGAAGTCAGTAGCACCAATCCCAGCCAGCTTCGCGGCTATATGGAAGTCGCGGGAGGACGCGCTCAGGTCATCGTGGCTAACCCCGCAGGGATCGTCTGCGACGGCTGTGGGACGATCAACGCGGGGCGCATGACCCTGACGACCGGTAAACCCCAACTCAATGCGGATGGCAGCCTGGCCGGTTATCAGGTTGAGCGCGGTGTTGTGCGTATTGAAGGCGGCGGGCTGAATGGCGATTCCCGGCATGATACGGAATATGTCGATGTTCTGGCCCGTGCGGTTGAGGTGAATGCGGGCGTCTGGGCCAAAGAGAAAATTAATGTTGTCGCCGGTCGCAACCGTGTCAGCGCAGACGGTGGAACCGTCGAGCCTTCTGCGGTGTCGGACGAGGCTAAACCCGAGCTGGCTATCGATATGGGCCAGATGGGGGGCATGTACAGCGGCCAGATTCATATGATCGGCACGGAAGCGGGCGTTGGCGTCCGTAATCAGGGCGGTCAACTGCAGGCAGGAAAAACGCTGACCGTCAGCAGCGAAGGCCGATTGGTCTGGCAGCCTGCTCAGCAGGACGCGGTGACGCAGGCGGGAGAGTCCATCAGCCTCACGGCCAACAACGATATTGAGCACGACGGCAAATTACACAGCGGCGGCACGCTGAATGTTCAGAGCCGCGCGGGCTCGATTAAACAGTCCGGTACGCTGGCGGCGGCCGGAGATGTTCAGCTTTCTGCGGCCGGGGGAATTGAAAATACCGGGCACCTGCTGGCAGGGAGTGATGCCAACAGTACGTTGGTCAATGATGCCGATCTCACGCTGACCAGCCAGGGCGACGTGCGCAGCAGCGGTAGCCTGTTGAGTCAGAAAAATGTCGCGTTGACCGGAAAGCGCGTCGATATCAGTCAGGCACAGCTTGCCGCCAAGCGTGCGACGGTCACCGCACAAAGTGGCGGCGTCGGATTGCAGCAAGCCAAAGTCGACAGCCAGCAGCTCACTATTGATACCTCGGGAGATATTGATGCCCGGCAAGCGCAGGTCAAGGTGGGAGCCTGGGCGGTGGACGGCAACAATATGTCCAACCAGCAGGCGGTCTGGATACAGGCTGATACCGGAGAAAGCCGATTTAAGTTAAACGGAGCACTTGATAATACTGGCGGTAACATTGAGGCGAACAACCTAAGCCTCTTTGCCGGCACGCTCGATAACCAGAGTGGCCGACTGGTGTCATTAGACACTCAGGCACGGGCGTGGGGTGTCGAAGGATTGCTGAATAATAGCGACGGGGTGCTGGGCAGCAATGGCGATCTGACGCTCAACGTCGGGGCGCTGAAGAATCAGGCTGGGTCGGTTAAAAGCCAATCGGCGCTGCATATCGACAGCGCGGGCGATGTGGATAACGACCACGGTACGCTGCTGGCGAGCCAGGATCTCAGCCTGTCGGCAGGACATATCGATAACGACGCTGGGGTTCTTGGCGGCGAACAGTTACAGCTCACGGCCCAACGTTTGAATAACAACCTTGGGCGGGTTATCAGTCAGCAGAATCTGCAACTGACCGCGCAGCAGGGGCTCGATAACCAGCAGGGCTTTATTGGGGCCGGGCAGGATCTGAATATTCAGACCGAGGGTGACTGGAACAACGAGGGCGGTACCGCGCAAAGCGAAACGTTGCTGAGTGCGACGGCCAATAACCTGAACAACGGGAGCGGCAAGCTTCTTTCCGGCGATCGTCTATCGTTGGACGCCGCAGGCGCAGTCAACAATCAGGCGGGGGAAATCAGCGCGACGACGCTTAACGTCGACGCGGCGAGTCTGTCGAATGAAAAAGGGTCGGTGATAGGCCAGCGCTCGCTGGCGGTGAATGCGGCGCAGGCGTTGAATAATACGCAGGGACTGCTGTCCTCAGGTGAGAAACTGGTTCTTCATACCGACGGTCTGTTGACCAATCGGGACGGGGAAGCCAGCGCGGCCGGGCTGGACGTCACGGCCAAACAGCTCGATAACGCGCAGGGCAAGGTTATCGCGGGCCAAAATCTGAATTTGCAGGTACAGGGCGGATTGGATAATAGCGCCGGACTGCTTGAAGCCGCCGATAAGCTTGAAGTTCAGACTGAAGGCGACTGGAACAATCAGGGCGGGATCGCGCAAGGCGGCAGCCGAGTGGTCGTCACGGCCCGCAATCTCGATAACACCGAGGGGCGGCTTCAGTCAGGCGGCGGGTTATCACTGAACACGACGGCCGATGTCACCAACCAGGCGGGGAAATTGACCGCTCAGGGCGACCTCAACTGGCAAGGGGCGCCGACCAGCTTATTGAACAATGACGGCGGCTCACTGCAAAGCAGCGGCGATCTGGTGCTAAACGGCGGACGGGTAACTAACCGTCAGCAGGGCGTGGTGCTGGGGCAGAAAGCGCTTTCCTTCGATTTGTCATCAGACTGGGATAATCAGGGCGGTCAGTTAACCACTCAGGGACCTGCCGTGGTGCGCGCCGCTAATCTGTACAACGCGCAGGGAGCGGTCAACGCGTTGGGCAGTTTGGACATGCAACTGACGGAGACGCTGGATAACGGCAGCGGACGCATTTTCAGTCAATCCTCGCAAACGCTGGCGGCACAAAACATCCTGAACGATCAGGGGTGGATGGGCAGTCAGGGTGAATGGCGCGCCAACGCCGATCGTTTCGACAATACGCAAGGCAGCGTACAGACGCAGCAGAACGCACAGCTGACGGCAGCGGAGTTGACTAACCATCAGGGGACATTGCAGTCAGCCTCAGACATGGCCTTAAGGGTGGCGGGCGATATCGATAACCGTGCGGGTAAGGTCAGCGCGCAGAATCAGCTGAATGTGCGGGGCAATACGGCGGACGAGAGCACCGGCGCTGTGAATAATGCGGGCGGTCAATGGCTGGCGGGCGAAGGCTTCAGTCTGGCGGCGCAAAAGCTGGATAACACGCAGGGCGGTGTGCTGTATAGCCAGAAGCAGCTTGATCTCAATGTGGGAACACAGCTCGATAATCAGCAAGGCAAGCTGCAAAGCGGTGAAACGCTGACGCTGAATGCGCAATCCCTGCAAAACGATGGCGGCACATTAGACAGCCAGCAACAGCTGGTGCTGAACACGTCGGGAGAGCTCAGCAATCAGGGCGGAGCACTGCGCAGCAATGGCGATCAGCGCATTACCGCCCAGCGTGTTAACAACCAGAACGGGGTCGTCAGCAGCCAAGGCGGACTGACGCTCAATGCGCCGCTGTTGGACAACGCTGGCGGAACGCTCATCAGCCAGGGCGCGGGGACATATCGCGTCGATACGCTGAATAACCAGCAGGGTAAAGTCCACAGCGGCAATGCGCTGACGTTGACCGCCAATCAGGTCAATAACTCTGCGGGACAGCTGGTTTCCACGCAAGACTTCACGCTCAACGCCCCACAGCTGAACAACAGCGGACAAGGCACCATCAGCAGTCAGGGCGCGCTGGATATTCAAAGTGACACGGTGAATAACCGCGATGGCGGGCTGATCCTAGGGACAACGCGTACAGGGGTGACCGCGCGTGAAGCGGATAACACGGCAGGTCGCCTGCAAAGCGCCGGGGCGCTGACGCTGACGGGACTTACCCAATTAGATAACAGTCAGGGGCGGGTTATCGCGAACGGGCCGCTCAGCATTAACGCGATCGGCAACCGTCTGTCGCGCTCGGCGTCGGCGCTGTCGGTATTGAACCCAAGCGGTGTGATGCAGAGCGGGGCATCGCTGGTTCTCGATGCCTTGTCCCTGAACAATCAGGGCGGTACGTTGCAGAGCCAGCAGGCGTTAAGCCTCAGCGTACAGCAGGACTATACCCAGCGTGCAGGCGACACGTTAAGCAGCAACGGCGCGCTTACGTTCTCCGTCGCCGGCGTTTTAACCAATCTAACGGACTGGCTGCTTCCCGGCGATCTGACCCTCAACAGCGCTCACTTCAATAACCAGGGCGCTCTGGTCGGCAAGTCACTGCAGATCACGACCGGGCAATTGACCAACCGTGGACGGATTGAAGCGGACGCGATGACGCTTGATTTCGACACGTTGGATAACCCGAATGCGGTGATGGGCGATAACGTGACCCTGCGCGGCCGCATCATTGATAACTACGGTTCGGGGGCGGTGCTGGCGGCTACGCAGTCACTCAATTTACGCGGGAATGAACGTCTGACTAACCGCGACGGCGCGCTAATTTTCAGCGGCGGCAGCTTACAGTTGGGCAGTAACGATCTGATCGAAAACCGGGCCAGCGCGATTGAGGCGGATGGCGATGTGACGGTCGATGCTCAGCGGTTAACCAATGAGCGCGTGGGGCTGAGCATTGAGCGCGATGCGGAGTCCAGTAATTACAAATGGCAGCGGTATAACTATTTCTGGCGTTCCTACAACTTAACCGTCAATCCCGACAAGAACACCGTCGCACCCGTCACACAGTCGCTGACTTATCAAAATGATGCGGAGGCGCAAAGCAACCCTTACGGCACCATTCTGGCGATTGACGCAGCTGGAAAGCGTGCCCAAGTCCGCGTGAAAAACACCTCTGGAAAGCTAACGGACATGTGGGTCAATTACCTGGCCCTGCAGCCGAGTACGGATGGCAGCTATGCCATGACGTTTTATCAAACCACGGGGTTCTGGCAGCGCGCGGTGCCGACGCCTTACCAAAATACCGTGTGGCGTGAATTCAACCGAGGCCGTCTGGAGCAGTGGGATCCGGAAAAGCACATCGATATTTACAGCGCTCCAAACGTGACGGACTACAACAACCTGCGTGAGCGCACGGTGACCGGCTCGCTCACGCGTGACAGACTGATTGCGGAAGGGACCGGCGCCCGGATTCTGGCGGGCGGCGACATGACGCTGCGCATCAACGGCACCTTGCTCAATGACGCCAGCGTGATTACTGCAAATGGCAATCTGGGCATTGAAGGGAGTGGGAATGTTGATAACCGGGGATACTCCGTCAACGAACATCGTACCGAGGTCATAGCCGACCACTACGACAGAGACACGCGGCACTGGTATCCCACCACGAACTACGATGCCACCACGGCGCTCACGACGATCGACGGCATCATTTCCGGTCATGGAGAGGTCGCCATCACCGCAGCGAACATCACCAATACCACCGTGAATCAGGCGCAGATCAGCAGCGTGGAAGCGGCGCTAAAAGCGGCCGAGGCGGAAAGGGCCGAGTGGGAACGTAACCCGCTGGCGTTCAGCGTTGAGGGTGTCGACGGACAGCAGGCTAACGTGGCGCTTGAGCCGGGCGGCAAGGCGACCGCCGGTAGTCCGTCTTCATTGGGCCGACCGTTACTTCCCGCCGAGAAGGCGCTAACGGCCATGCAACACGTCGGCAGCGTCGCTACGTCGATTCCGGACAATGGTCTGTTTCGTCAAAATCCGGCGACGGGCAGCCCTTATCTGGTGGTCACCGACGAACGTTTTACCAGCCGCACGCAGTTTATCAGCAGTGATTATCTGCTTTCGCAGGTCGGGTACGACCCCTCGACGATCCACAAGCGTTTGGGCGACGGATTCTATGAGCAGCGCTTAGTGCGCGATCAGGTTCTGAGCCTGACAGGACGTCAGTCCGTTCAGGGTGAAGACGCGATGGCGCAGTACCAAAACCTGATGAACAACGGCGTCAAAGTGGCGCAGGACTTTCATTTGGTCACCGGTGTGGCGCTGACGCCGGAACAGATTGCATCGCTGCAGCAAGATATCGTCTGGATGGTTGACGAGACGGTGGAGACGGCTGCCGGTCCGCAAACCGTTCTGGTGCCTAAGGTTTACCTCGCTCAATCTACGCTGCGTTTGACGGGTGATGGCGCACTGATTGCCGGTGGAGAGCTACAGCTCTCCGCAGACAGCATCACGAATGCGGGCAATCTGTTTGCCGATAAAGCGCTAAGCATTGATGCCGGGCAATTCCTGCATCAGGGCGGTGATATCAAGGCGGACAGCATTAATGTTCAGGCGGACAGCCTGACCATGAGCACGAATCTTCAGGACGCCTTGCGTCAGGCCACCATGAGCGCCAGCGACATTAGCCTCAGCGGCAACGATATCCACCTGCAGGGCGCCAAGCTGGATGCGACGAATAACCTTAGTCTGAGCGCCCGCGATAATCTGGACATCAGCGCGGCGAAAAGCAGCTTCAAGTCTGATGGATTGCAGGTCATTTCCGGCGCGATGGGCAATCGAACCAGCGACGGGATGGAAGAAGCCGGTGAGCGCATGGCGACCCTCAGCGGGGAGTGGCAACAGGCTCTGGGCAGCGAGCTGAAAGCCGGGGGAAATCTGGTGCTCAACGCCGGGCAAGACATTACGCTGCGCGGCAGCCAAGCCAGCGCGGGAGGCCAGCTGGGCGTGCAAGCCGGCGGCGATATCAATTTGCTGGCGGACAAATCCACCAACACCACGCACCTTGAGGCCAACAGCAGCACGTCGTCAGTGAGCAACAGTCGTGAGGAAGATCGTCTGCTGCTCAGCTCATTGAGCGGCGCCAAGGGCGTCACCTTAGTCGCAGGTCAGGATCTGCTTGCAGAAGGCGCTCAGGTCGACAGTACGGAAGGTCGGGTCCGCGTCGGCGCGGATAACGTGACGATTAAAGAGGCCCATCAATTAACGAACGCCTTTGATAGCGAAAACAAAAAGGACGGACGGACGCAAAGCCAGCGCACGATTGACAGCGCCAGCGATGTCGCCGTCGGCAGCACCTTGAGTGGTCAGGATGGCGTCACCGCCATTGCGCGCGAGGGCGACCTCTCCGTCACCGGCAGTACGCTGCACAGCGAACTCGGCGAGATTGCGCTACAGGCCAAAAACGATGTGGCGATTAATAGCGCAACCGAACAAGAGTCTGAACACCTTGAAGAACGCTCTCAGAAGAAAGGATTTTTGCACAAGAGCTCCAGCTTCACGGTCCAGGATGATCGCGTCACGACGGAAAAAGGCTCGCTGCTAAGCGGCAACAGCATCAGCGTGAATGCGGGAAATGATTTGGGAGTAAAAGGCTCTTCTGTTGTCGCGCAGGAGGATGTTCGTCTGAAAGCGGGCAACGATGTCACCATTGAGGCGGCAACGGAAACGACTTCATCTCTCAGTATAAAGGAGTCAAAAAAGAGCGGGGTATTAAGCAACAATCTCGGTATCACCATCGGTTCTCAATCAGCTAAGGCATCACATGAAGGGAATGAGGTGACGCAAAGCGAGGCGCGTAGCCTGGTTGGAACGAGTGGCGGCAACGTGATAATCAACGCCGGTAATAAGGCGACGGTGAGCGCGTCGGACGTGACGGCAGCACGTCAAGACGGTGATACGGAACGTAAAACTGGTCATATCGATATCACTGCCAGCGATATTGATATTATCCCCGGCAAGGACGTAGTGCAGGAGACGACAAAACAGTCCAGTAGCAGCAGAGGCGTAGGCATCTCGATCTCCGATCCGGTTATTGACTCGGTGCGTAATATCCGGGCTATCAAGAATAGCGATGACAGTGGCGTGACCAAAGGGAAGCAACTGTCAGATGAATTGGCGGCGGCGGCGGCCGACATAGGCGGTGGAGCCTCGTTGCCCGTCAGCTATGGGCGTACATCTTCAAAAAGTGAATCACAGTATTACGCAGCGTTTTCGAGCGGCAGCAACCTGACGGCGGCGGGGAATATTCAGCTTAATGCCACAGGGGAAAAAGGTCAGGGTGATGTACTGATCAGCGGTAGCCGCCTCGGGGCTGAAGAATCAGTCATTATTGATGCAAAAAACAATGTTGATATCACGACCTCGACGGACAAAGAGAACCTGAGTACCCGCGCTGCTAGCAGCGCCTGGAGCGTGACTTCGGCCATGCCGACGGTGGGTTCAGCCACACGTACTGTTAGCGGTGGGCCAAACCATGGCAGCGGCGTCCTGCCGTTTGGTATGGAAAAATCCAGCAGTGAAGGCGAACGTCAGACCAGCGCCCAGACCGGTAGCCAGATTGCGGGAAATGATATCTTTATCACCAGCAAAAACGGACATATCAATCTTGAGGGTAGCTCCCTCGCGTCGATCAACGATCTCCTGTTGTCTGCTGAAAGCGGCGGTATCAACGTTACCACTGGCACTAACACGATATTCGACAAACAGCACGGTAAAGACAGTATGGTGGGCAGCCTTGGCGGTGACGGTTACAGTGGCAAGGTAGGTTACCGCCGCTCAAAACATTCGTCGCAGCTCGACAGCAATCAGCAGAGCATGCTGAAGAGCCAGATAACGAGTCAGCAGGGCAATATTGCCCTGCAAGCCAAGCAGGATGTCGCAGTAGAGGGGGCGGATATCCAGGCGGGTAAATCGCTGCTCCTGAGCGGTGAAAATATCCGGTTGGATGCCAGTGAAGATAGCCTGCACAACACGAACAAGTCCTCTTCAGCACAGTATGGCGTCACGGCCTCCGCCTCTGGCTGGGCAGTGACCGCCGCGAAGGCTCTGGAGAATGCGATCCGTTCGAAAGAAGAAGGGCGTGACTCGCGTCTGACGGCTATCTATGCCGCTCAGGCCGCGCTGACGACCGCCCAGGAGGTTTACAACGGTTCGCTGGTGAAGGTGAGCGTCGGCGTTTCTGCTGGCAGCTCCAAAGAGCAGCAAGACTACCGTAGCCAGGAGGAGCAAGGAACTCATCTGGTGGCGGGCGAGACGGTGCGTCTCGATGCGGATAAGGATATCGCGGGCCGGGGCGTGAGCATTGCCGGTAAGAATGTGGCGCTGGATGCAGGACGTGATATCACGCTGAGCTCGGCGCAAGATACGGAGAAAGAGCAGAGCCGGAGCAGCGGCAATCAGTTCTCTGCCGGTGTGGGCTTCTCGTTGATTGGTCAGCAAAACGGTTTCAGCATAGAGATAGGGGCGAGCCGTTCGCAGAGCAAAATGGAGGGCAATTCGCTGGTCAACCATAACAGCGAAGTCCGTGCCACCGACACGTTGACGGTAAACAGTGAGCGCGATACGACCTTGCAGGGCGCGGCGCTGCATGGGGAGCGGGTCGTTGCCGATGTTGGCCGTGACCTGACCATCAGCAGCCAACAGGACAGTGCGGAATATCATAGTCGCTCGAACTCCACCGGACTCAATCTCAGTATCTGTGTCCCCCCCATCTGTGCCGGAGCCTCTTCCGCGTCCTCGGCCCAGGGGAGCGTGGACGTCAGCAGCGGCAGGATTAACAA
>NZ_CAMKXG010000027.1 GCF_946477055.1 Lonsdalea britannica
AGTCAGGCAGTCAGGCAGTCAGGCAGTCAGGCAGTCAGGCAGTCAGGCAGTCAGGTTAAACACAACAGCGGGCTGAGTACACCTGAACCAATGCCGACAACGTGTGACAACCGGCATTGATTCAGTGTGGCGTTCAGTGGTCCAAGAGCATGTAAAAAGCCCTTTAAGCCAGCGAAGACGCTTACAGCGCGGCTTCGTCCTCTTCGCCCGTACGAATACGCACGACCTGGCTGACGTCATAAACGAAAATTTTACCGTCGCCGATTTTACCGGTCTGAGCCGTCTGCATGATGGTTTCGACACAGGTATCCACGATATCGTCGGCAATAACGATTTCGATTTTGACCTTCGGCAAGAAATCCACCATGTATTCCGCACCGCGGTACAGCTCGGTATGACCTTTCTGGCGACCAAATCCTTTGACTTCAGTCACCGTCATACCGGTAATCCCTACTTCCGCCAACGCTTCACGAACGTCGTCCAGTTTGAAGGGCTTGATAATCGCATCAATTTTTTTCATCAAGAAATCCTAATCATCACTTTGTCACGGCCGTAGCCTGGCATCGTTTATGCGATGGGCCGCGCATCAACTCGCACCCGCTATCAGCACGATACTGACCCATAGTTAGTCTTTAAAATCATTGGCGTCCAGTTCATGGCGCGCCAGCAGTTTATAAAATTCAGTCCGGTTACGACCCGCCATTCGAGCCGCCTGGGTGACGTTGCCCTTGGCAATCTGCAGCAGTTTACGCAGATAGTTCAGCTCGAACTGATGGCGCGCATCCGCGAAGGTCGGCAACGCCGTATTTTCGCCTTCCAGCGCCTGTTCGACCAACGCCTCGCTAATGACCGGCGCGCTGGTCAATGCCACACATTGTTCGATCACGTTAACCAGCTGGCGCACGTTACCCGGCCAGCTCGCCGTCATCAAGCGTTTCATCGCATCCGTGGAGAAACTGCGCACAAACGGTTTATGGCGAGCCGCGGCCTCGCGCAGCAGATGGTTGACGAGCAAAGGAATATCTTCAGAACGCTCGTTCAGCGCCGGGATTTTCATATTCACAACGTTGAGGCGGTAAAACAGGTCTTCCCGAAACTCCCCTTTTTCCATCGCCTTAGGCAAGTTGCGATGGGTCGCGGAGATAATACGCACGTCGATATCCAGATCGTTGTTGCTCCCGAGCGGCCTGACTTTGCGTTCCTGCAATACGCGCAGCAGCTTAACCTGTAGCGATAACGGCATATCGCCTATCTCATCCAGAAACAGCGTTCCGCCGTCCGCCGCGCGAAACAGGCCATCACGACTGCTCACCGCCCCGGTAAACGCGCCACGGGCGTGTCCGAATAGCTCAGACTCCAGCAGCGGCTCCGGCAGTGCGCCGCAGTTGATCGCCACAAAAGGTTTATCAGCTCGCGGGCTGGCCGCATGAATCGCCTGCGCCAGCACCTCTTTACCGGTCCCGCTTTGACCATTGATCAACACGCTGACGTCCGATTGCGCGACCATTTTAGCCTGCTCCAGCAGACGTAACATCAACGGGCTGCGGGTAATGATCGTCTCTCTCCAGCTATCATCTCGAGCGGGCGCCGCAACCGACAAAGCCTCATCGATGGCCTGATAAAGCGCATCGCGATCGACCGGCTTGGTCAGAAAACTGAAAACCCCTTTTTGGGTCGCCGCCACCGCGTCCGGAATAGAGCCATGCGCGGTCAGAATGATGACCGGCATCCCCGGCTGTTGCTTCTGGATCTCCGCGAACAGCGCGAGGCCGTCCATTTCATCCATCCGTAAATCACTGATCACCAGATCGATTTTTTCGCGCACCAGCAAACGCAACGCCTCCTGACCGCTGGCGGCGGTAGTGACGTGGAAGCCTTCGCTGGTCAAACGCATTCCCAGCAGCTTCAGCAGGCTCGGATCATCGTCGACCAGCAGCAAGCTGGCGGATTGCCGTGTCGTCATGGATGGTTGACTCCCGTTTTCGAACTGGGCGGCGCCGGTGTGGTCTCGGCGTTCTGGGGTTTCGTATTCGTCTCTGACGATGAACGAGTCTGAGCGTTGCCGCGACGCTCCTCCCCGTCAGAAAAGTCTGCGGGCACCGCTTTGCGCGCCGACAGCTGACGTTCGATATCCGTCAGATTCTTCAACTTGCGCGTGGTGGTATCCAACTGCTCACGCAGCTGATTTTGCTGTTCCCGGAGATCGGCCAGCGCTTTATCGTGGTCGTCCTGCAGGCGCTGTACTCGCACTCGCTCTTCGTCCTGAAACGCGGTCAACTGCTGCTTGTCCATCCACAGTTGCAGCAGCGGAATCAGCACTGCCGGTACGTCTTCGCTCTCTTGTGCCAACCGGGCAATCCGCTGCCGCTGTTCCGCGGGGATCGCACCGGTCCGCTCACGCAGCAGGCTTTGTTTCCATAGCCCGGCCCAATCTGACGAAGATGGTGTCCGATTGGCCTGCATTAAGGCCTGCGACGGAGACAGTTGCGCCGCACAGTCCATCGCCCTCAGCCAATACAGGGAATTTGTCATCGCATTGCGGTTGTCTACCAGCCAGATCGTGTGGCAGTCCACGCTGCGGTAATCGGCCAACTGCTGATCGGGCTCGCGGTTGGCGTCAATGATCGTAGGCGTTCCGCCGCCCGCTTGCTGCGCGCAGCCGACTAAAAGGGGTGAAGAGAGCAGCATCGTTCGTAATACACGGCCCCATAGGGTTGAGGCTGTCACAGCATACCGACGGGGGGATAAGGAGCGGAAAAACCGTGCATTCATGCTTCATTCTCGGTGGTTAATGGCAATTCGATACGGAAACAGACGTCGGCATAGTCTACCGAGACCAGAGCCAGCTCGCCGCGCATTCGTCGAATGCAGTCTTGCGCGATACTAAGCCCCAGCCCACTGCCCTTGACGGCGCCTTTGCGCTGGTGCGCGCCCTGATAAAAAGGCTCAAAAATCATGCTGCGATCCGCTTCCGGTATCGGCGCTCCCGTATTGGCGACCTCGATTTGAAGGTGCGAACCGGCGCTCCGACTGCGCACCCAAATGTTACCGGATTCCTGCCCGTAGTGCACCGCATTGGAATAGAGATTATCGAGCACTCTCATCAACAGCGTAGTTTCCGCGCGGCATGCCGTCACATCCAGTTCAACATGCGTTTTCATCGCTTTGCCGCGCGCCGGCAGACAGTGATCGGCGACGACGGAATCCACGATCGCCGCCAGATCCACCTGCTCAAGTTCGGTCGGCGCATCGGCGAGCTGGCGGTTGTAGTCAAGCAGCTGCTCTATCAGCTGTAGTAGATGACGGCTGCTGCTGTCCAGAATCGTCACGACCTGCCGCTGGTCTTCCGTCAGCGGTCCCGCAACTTCGTCCGCAAGCAGCGACGTGCCCTCTCGCAGGCTTGCCAGCGGCGTTTTAAGTTCATGTGAAATGTGCCGGAGAAACTCATGCCGCTGGGCTTCAAGCCATGAAAGACGTTCGCTCAGCCAGATAATGCGCTGCCCCAGCGAGCGAATTTCTCGGGGGCCACGGAACGTGGGCGATGATCCTAGCGGCAACCCTTCCCCCAGACGGTTAATCATTCGCTCGACGCCCTTCACCGGACCGATAATCATGCGGGTAAACAGCACCACCAGCAGCACGCTGACCAGGAATAACAACAGCGCCTGCCAGCCGAAGAACTGGCCGCGCTCCGCGATAGTCCGCTGAAGCTGCTGCCCGCGGGAGAAGATCACTTCTCGCGTCACCTGCACCATCTGCGTGTTGGCCTGAGAAAAACGCTCAAGCAGCGACGCGGCTTCACTGCTCGGCGCACTGTTCTGGCAATCCATTTCCGCCAGTTGAGTCAGATACTGCCGCAGGCGCTGAGGTGATTGGGGATCGGGCAGTACCGGCGCATGCACGTCCAGCATCTGCGCATATTGTTTGCGCTGATTTTGATAGAGCTGAGACAGCGTGCGATCGTCCAGCACACAATATTGACGATAGCTGCGTTCCAGCGCCAACGCCAAACCAGCCATCGCCTCGCTGCGGCGGGCATCCGCCAGCGTGGTGCGGTTAATGATGGCGGCCTGTTCGCTGAGGGCTTTCAGGCTACCGTATGCCTGATAAGCCAATACCAGCAAGGGCAGCAGCACCAGCAAGAACGCCATGATGACCAGCTGTCGCAGAGATCGGGGGAACAAACGCCATCGTTTCAAAGAGATCATCTCATTATCTGTTCATGCGCTCGATGCTAGCCGACTGCGGCGAAAGTGCAATGTTTTCGCCAGCAACCTGCGAAGCGCGTGTCAGCGAATACGGCAACTTCGCCGCATGACCATAAAAACAGCGAAGCGCCTCGCAGAAAAGCCTTTTGAGTCGCCCCAAAAAGGCAAAACCCGGTCAAACGCGAAGTTTGACCGGGTCTTTGAAGAGGGGGTGCCTCACTCAACGTGTCGTCCGGTGTGTGATAAAGTTCGTTTGCACGCACAGTTATCGTAAATGTTGGACGATAGGCACCATTTCTTGTGGCGTCATTCCGGGCGTTATGAGCGAAAGCGGTGATTTTGCTTGGCCATCATAACCAGTTGAATGAGCAGCTGAATAAGCTATAGCATCTACCGTGCCATTAATCCACGTAACATCATAACTAATTGATGTTTAATTGAAATTAAATTTCATTTTACTTTTAGCCTCGGTTGGCTCCTTGCGGACAGGTCAGCCCCGGCTTACCCGTCTCCATTTCTGTCGCCAAAAACCGACACCACAACCCACCAAAAACAAAAACCTTAAATATCAATTAAATAGATGTCTCCATATGGAGACAGTGAAAAACAGCATTGTCGTGACTTTGAGACAGGCCGCTCAGATCGCGTACTGACAGAGGTTGAAGCCGCAACACAGCGGACTCTGACGGCATGCTTTCCGCGCGAACAACGCAACCTAATGTCGCCGCGCTCATCATCCACTCGAAAAAGCGCGCGTCATGCTGAACACTTCATCTCACGGCAACGCTGCATCATCAGACAGTTCGCCACAGCATCATGAAACGGCGTTACGCCCATAAAAAAACCGGACACCCAAGGTGCCCGGCTCTGAGGGGCTTCCGCCCCTTCTTCGCTTTGTGCTTCAGCTAAGCCGAAGTACCTTACCCAAGCTGCTTACGCGCGTTGCGGAACATGCGCATCCACGGGCTATCCTCGCCCCAGGAATCCGGGTGCCAGGAGTTGCTGACGGTACGGAACACACGCTCAGGATGCGGCATCATGATGGTGGCGCGGCCGCCGACGCTGGTGACCGCCGTAATACCGCGCGGCGACCCGTTAGGGTTGGCCGGATAGTTTTCCGCGACCTGACCGTAGTTGTTGACGTAACGCAGCGCCACCAGCTGCTGCTGCTCCAACGCAGCCAGCTGAGCGGCATCACGCACTTCAACCTGCCCTTCACCATGTGACACGACGATCGGCATACGCGAACCGGCCATATCCTGCATAAACAGCGATGGGCTCTGAGCCACTTCCACCAGACTAAAGCGCGCTTCGAAACGGTCTGACTTGTTGCGAACAAATCGCGGCCAGTTCTCTGCACCCGGGATCAGTTCGCGCAGCGTCGACATCATCTGACAACCGTTGCACACGCCCAGCGCCAGCGTTTGCGGACGCGCGAAGAACGACGAGAATTCATCGCGGACGCGGCTGTTGAAGAGAATTGACTTCGCCCACCCTTCCCCAGCGCCCAGTACGTCGCCATAGGAGAAGCCGCCACAGGCAACCAGCGCCTGGAAGTCCTGCAGGTCGCGTCGACCCGCCAGCAGATCGCTCATGTGTACGTCGATAGCCTCAAACCCGGCCCGATCGAACGCCGCCGCCATCTCCACGTGGGAGTTGACGCCCTGCTCACGCAGCACAGCCACTTTCGGACGCACCTGCGTATTGATGAACGACGCGGTAATGTCCTCCTGCGGATCGAAGCTCAACGAAACGTTCAGACCCGGATCGCTGTCGTCTTCTTTCGCCAGATGCTCTTCATCAGCGCACTGCGGGTTATCGCGCAAGCGCTGCATCTGCCAGGTCGTTTCCGCCCACCAACTGCGCAGCGTGGAGCGCTTCTCACGATAAATCACTTCCTCGCCCAGGGAGATGACGAACTGGTTGCCGGCTTCCGCGCGGCCCAGATAGTGTACGCACTCGGCCAGGCCAAAGTCGGCCAATACCTGTTCCACTTCCGCGCGTCGGGCGGCTTCAACCTGAATGACCGCGCCTAATTCTTCGTTAAACAGAATAGCCAGACCGTCTTCGCCCATACTGCCGATATCGGCTGACAGGCCACAGTGACCGGCAAAGGCCATTTCCGCCAGCGTCACCAGCAGACCGCCGTCAGAGCGGTCGTGGTAGGCCAGCAGCGCCTTGTCGGCGACCAGCTTCTGCATGGCGTTGAAGAATCCGGCCAGCTGTTTCGGGCTGCGCACGTCTGCGGTTTTACGACCCAACTGACGATATACCTGCGCCAACGCCGTCGCCCCCAGCGCATGATGACCGACGCCAAGGTCGATCAGCAGCAGGGCATTGTCTTTATCAGTGCGCAGCTGCGGCGTAACGGTATTGCGCACGTCTTCGACGCGGCCAAACGCGGTGATCACCAGTGACAACGGCGACGTCACGGCATGGTCCTCGCCGTTTTCCTGCCAGCGGGTTTTCATGGACATCGAATCTTTACCCACGGGAATGGTCAGCCCCAGCGCCGGACACAGCTCTTCGCCGACGGCTTTGACGGCTTCATACAGACCGGCGTCTTCGCCCGGATGCCCGGCGGCTGACATCCAGTTGGCGGACAGCTTGATGCGTTTCAGATCGCCGATGTGCGTCGCGGCGATGTTAGTGAGCGCTTCCCCTACCGCCAGACGGGCCGAGGCGGCGAAGTTACGCAGCGCCACCGGCGCACGCTCCCCAATGGACATCGCTTCGCCGTAGTAGCTGTCCAGACTTGCCGTCGTGACGGCGCAGTTGGCGACCGGCACCTGCCACGGGCCCACCATCTGATCCCGTGCGACCATACCGGTTACGCTACGGTCGCCGATGGTGATCAGGAAGGTTTTTTCCGCGACGGCCGGTAAATGGAGTACGCGCTCGATGGCATCGGCCAGATAGATGTTGTCGAAGTTGAGCGGTTTGCCTTCGTTGTGCAGACGGGTCACATCGCGCTGCATTTTCGGCGCTTTGCCCAGCAGGACTTCCAGCGGCATGTCGATCGGCTGGTTGTCGAAGTGGCGATCGTTCAGCGTCAGATGCTGCTCTTCCGTCGCCTCGCCAATGACGGCGTAGGGCGCGCGCTCGCGACGACAAATGGCGTCGAAGGTCTCCAACTGTTCCGGCGCGACCGCCAGCACATAGCGTTCCTGCGACTCGTTACACCACACTTCCAGCGGGCTCATACCCGGCTCGTCGTTCAGAATGTCGCGCAGTTCGAAGCGACCGCCGCGTCCGCCGTCGCTGACCAGCTCCGGCATGGCGTTGGACAGGCCGCCCGCGCCCACATCATGAATGAACAGGATCGGGTTTTTGTCACCGAGCTGCCAGCAGACGTCGATCACTTCCTGACAGCGACGTTCCATTTCCGGGTTGTCGCGCTGCACCGAGGCAAAGTCCAGATCGGCATCGGACTGGCCGGAGGTCATGGAAGACGCCGCGCCGCCGCCCAGACCGATATTCATCGCCGGTCCGCCCAGCACGATCAGCTTCGCGCCGATGGAGATCTCGCCTTTCTGCACGTGATCCGCACGGATGTTGCCGATCCCGCCCGCCAGCATGATGGGTTTGTGGTAACCGCGAACTTCCGTTCCATTGTGGCTGTCGACCGACTCTTCATAAGTACGGAAGTAACCCGTCAGGGCCGGACGGCCGAATTCGTTGTTGAACGCCGCGCCGCCCAGCGGGCCTTCCAGCATGATATCCAGCGCGTTGACGATGCGATCCGGCTTGCCGAAGTCCTGTTCCCACGGCTGAATGAAGTCGGGAATACGCAGGTTCGAAACGGAAAAACCCACCAGTCCGGCTTTTGGCTTAGCACCGCGCCCGGTCGCGCCTTCGTCACGAATTTCACCACCGGAGCCGGTCGCGGCGCCCGGCCACGGCGAGATGGCGGTGGGATGGTTATGGGTTTCCACTTTCATCAGGATATGTGCGTCTTCCTGATGATATTCATAGCGCCCCTGCGGATTCGGGAAGAAGCGTCCTACGGCGGAACCTGTCATGACGGCAGCGTTATCTTTATAGGCGGACAGCACGAAATCCGGCGTCTGTTCGTAGGTATTTTTGATCATTTTGAACAGAGATTTGGGCTGTTTGACGCCGTCGATGACCCAGTCAGCGTTGAAGATTTTGTGTCGGCAGTGTTCAGAGTTGGCCTGCGCGAACATGTAGAGCTCGATATCGGTCGGGTTACGGTTCAGACGGGTAAAGGCGTCGATCAGATAGTCGATTTCGTCTTCCGCCAGCGCCAGACCGAGACGGAGGTTGGCGGCTTCGAGCGCCTGACGCCCTTCCGCCATCATATCCACCCGCTGCAGCGGCGCAGGCTCGTGCTGAACAAACAAACGCTCCGCCTGCTGTAGTTCGCTGAACACCGTCTCCATCATCCGGTCGTGCAGCAGATCGCTCAGCGACTGCCACTGCTCTTCATTCAGCGTCGGCGCATAAATATAGAAGGCCAGACCGCGCTCCAGGCGGCGAACGGTGTTCAGACCGCAATTGTGCGCGATGTCCGTAGCTTTGGAAGACCAGGGAGAAATGGTGCCGGGACGAGGCGTGACCAACACCAGGGAGCCTGCAGGATCGTGTTCGGGGAGTGAGGGACCGTATTTCAGCAGGCGGGCCAGCTGCGTTTTTTCATCGGGGCTTAACGGGGCGGTCACGTCGGCGAAATGCACATACTCGGCATAGATATCGCTGACGGGCAGGAGATTGTCTTTGCAACGCGCCAATAGTTTGTTGATACGAAAAGCCGATAAAGCCGGGGAACCACGCAGTATTTCCATCATTTCACATTCTCTCGTCTTCGATGCACCGATAGCGGGGCACCATGGCGCTACAGGAGGGGGAACGCGGCACATTATAGAGAATACCGCCGCGCGACGAAACCGTTTGCGCGGCAATAGTCGAACATCTTTGATGATAGGTGACCAATTCGTTACCAGGGCAATAAAAGTTGCACCCTGGCGCTTTGTTACGCAAAATGCCCCGACTCTGGGACATTCAGCATAAGAAACTGCCTAATAGACAGACAGGCCTACAGGCCGCCGAGAGACATCAAATTACTTGAAGCGTTTAACGATAAATTATTTTTTCATCGGGGTGATTGCACTGTTATTGGCATTGGCGCTGTGGCCAAATATTCCCTGGCGCAGCAGCCAGGACGACCAACTCAGGCAAATCCTTTCACGTGGTGAGCTACGTGTCAGTACGGTTGTTTCTCCACTGACCTACTCCCTACACCGGGGCTCCCCGTCAGGGCTCGATTATGAACTGGCTAAACGATTCGCCGATTACCTCGGCGTCAAGCTGGTCGTTTCCACACGTCAGAACATTGATGAATTATTCAACGATCTCGACAACGGCGACGCCGATATGCTGGCGGCGGGGCTAATTTACAGCGACGACCGCACGCAGTCGTTCCGCGCGGGCCCCACCTACTATTCCGTCTCGCAACAGCTGGTGTATCGGCTGGGTTCGCCTCGTCCCACGTCGCTTGGCAAGCTCAAAGGCCGGCTGGCGGTGTTGTCCGGCTCCGCTCAAATCTCCACGTTGCGCGAGCAGCAGTCCAGGCTGTATCCCAATCTCACCTGGGAAACCAGCACCAATATCTCCGAGCTGGATCTGCTCAAACAGGTGGTCGACGGCAGGCTGGATTATACGATTGCGGACTCCATCAGCGTCGGGTTACTGCAACGCATCTATCCGCAGCTGGCCGTCGCTTTCGATCTCAGCGATGAAGAGCCGGTGAACTGGTATATGCGTCAGACCCACGACGACAGCCTGTCCGCCGCTATGCTGGACTTCTTCAGCCGGATCGGCGAAGACGGCTCGCTGGCGCGTCTGGAAGAAAAATATTTGGGCCACGTCGGCGAGTTCGACTACGTGGACACCACCACGTTTCTGAATGCGATCGACAACACGCTGCCGGGGCTGCGCTCGTTGTTCGAACGCTACGCCACGGAGATGGACTGGAAGCTGCTGGCCGCCATCTCTTATCAGGAATCGCATTGGAATCCTTTGGCGACGTCGCCGACCGGCGTACGCGGTCTGATGATGTTAACGAGGAATACGGCGGAAAGTCTGGCGGTGGTCGACCGACTGAATCCAGAAGAAAGTATTCGCGGCGGCGCAAAGTATCTGTCGCTGATGATGCAGCGTATGCCGAACACGATCCCTGACGACGAGAAAATCTGGTTCGCGCTGGCGGCCTACAATATGGGTTACGCCCATTTGATGGATGCGCGCAAGTTGACGGAAAAGCAAAAAGGCAACCCGGACAGCTGGGCAGACGTCAAAATGCGGCTACCGATGTTAAGCCAGAAACGCTATTACCAGCAGACCGCCAACGGCTACGCGCGAGGTCACGAAGCCTACAACTACGTGGAAAACATCCGACGCTATATGATCAGCCTGGTCGGCTATCTGACGGAAAAAGAGAACAAGGCGCAGCACATCAAGCAGGCGGGTGAAGGCTATCCCGCCGTCTCACCGGCGCTGGCGCAATCCGGATTGCATCCCTCAGGAAAGTGATTCCCCTTTGGCCGCCGCCCGGCGCGCCTTCTGCTGTTTCCGCCGCATGCGGAAAAAGTCGCTCAGCTGCGTTGAACACGCCTCCGCCAGCACGCCCGACGTGATTTCAATCTGATGATTCATGCCCGGATGACGCAGAATATCCACCAGCGATCCGGCCGCGCCCGTCTTGGCGTCGGCGGCGCCGTAAACCAAACGCCCAATGCGGCTATGAACCATCGCCCCCGCGCACATCACACAAGGTTCGAGCGTGATATACAGCGTACTGTTCAGCAGACGGTAGTTTTGCACCACCACGCCGCCTTGCCGCAGCGCCATGATCTCGGCATGCGCGGTGGGATCGTGCTGACCGATCGAACGGTTCCAACCTTCACCAATGACCTGGTTGTCCAGCACCAGCACCGCGCCGACGGGAACCTCGCCTTCGTCCCAGGCTCGTTGCGCCAGCGTCAGCGCGTGCTGCATCCAGAATTCATCATCATTTACGCTGTTCATCGTGCCTCTTCTGCCAGTCTATTCCTCGTAAGCGGCGGGCATTATACACGGCGCACCGCGCGGTGGAATTACTCCAGCTGTTGCAGGCGGCCTTGCGGGGTGACGCGCCAGCGATGCTCGCAGAAATAGAGCAGCGGGTTATCCTGTTTGCTGTCGCTATAACCGCTGTAAAGCTTCAGCGGCGCGCCCAACTGGCGTTCCATCTGCACCACTTTTTCCCGCCCCAGACAGCGTAATGTGAGCACCCAGCCGCCATAGCGCCGGGAAATTTGGCTGCCCATCAGCCGTACGCCCGGCAGAAAAGGAGCATCGCGATAGACGGCTTCCACCAGCCGCTGCGGCGAGCCGGTAACCAGCCACACCTGAGCATCGCTGGCGCTGAGATAGGTGGTCAGCCGCTGCTGCACCTGAGGAAACGGCGTCACCTGCTGACGAAAACTGTCGACGAACGCTTTTTCCAGCTGTTCGAGCTTCGCCTCGCCGCGACCCACCGTGATGGCCCACAGCAAGCAGCTCATCGGCCAGCGTGCCGCCCTACCCCAGCACAGCAGCGAGAGCATTACCACAGGCAGTACGGGAATGACCACCAGCAAATTCAACGGCAAACGCCGGATCAAATAACGCAGAAAACTGCCGAACATATCCTGCTGATGCAGTGTGCCGTCCAAATCGAAAAATACGACGCGCAAAGTTTGCTTATCGTTCAAAACGGGCTCCTTATAGATGACGGGAGCGTCCCCGCCTCGTTTTGCGGTAATCAGTGGTGAAAGACGAATGGCGCTATTCCTGTATGGCGTCGCGCAGGTATCCCTGATGACGCGCCAGCTTTTCCTGCGCCTGAGCGGCGTCGCAGCCGGTCAGGAGCATGACGATGGCCGGTTTGACCTCAAACCCCGTCTGTTCCAGCGCCTGCCGCGCGACGTCGCGCTCCACGCCGGAGGCTTCCACCACGATACGACAGGCGCGATCGACCAGCTTGGCGTTGGTCGCTTTCACATCCACCATCAGATTTTGGTACACCTTGCCCAACCTGACCATCGCACCGGTGGAAATCATATTCAAGACCAGCTTTTGGGCGGTGCCGGACTTCAATCGCGTCGAACCGGTCAGCACTTCAGGACCGACGACCGGGGAGATGGCGATCTCCGCCAGTCGGGCAATGGGCGATGCGGGGTTACAGGAAATCGCCACGGTATGGCAGCCGATGCGGTGCGCATACTCCAGACCGCCAATCACATAGGGCGTTCTGCCGGATGCCGCCAGCCCAATCACCATATCCTGCGCAGTCAGCGACAGCGCCGCCAGATCGGCCTCGCCGCCCGCGGGGTCATCTTCCGCGCCTTCCACCGCCTTCAGCAAAGCGCCGGGACCGCCCGCGATCAGCCCGATCACCCGGCCGTGTGCGATGCCGAACGTCGGGGGACACTCCGATGCATCCAGCACGCCCAAAC
Source organism: Lonsdalea britannica (assembly GCF_946477055.1). Taxonomy (GTDB): domain Bacteria; phylum Pseudomonadota; class Gammaproteobacteria; order Enterobacterales; family Enterobacteriaceae; genus Lonsdalea; species Lonsdalea britannica_A. The sequence goes on from NZ_CAMKXG010000027.1 coordinate 12,707, forward strand.
GGCCGCTGGTGCCCGCGCCTAAATAGATCAGGCGCCCGCCCGCCTTCATGCACGCGGCGGTGACATCCACTGCCTGCGCAATCGCTGGCAGCACCTGCCGGATCGCTTCCGGCACCTGGCGGTCCTCTTCATTGATGAGGGCCAGCATGTCCAGCGTCGCCATACGATCTAAATCCATCGTCGCCGGGTGACGGCTCTCTGAGACTAATGCCCCTAAATCCATACACTTCCTCGTTTGTGAATACGAAGCTGATACGTGTCAGCTTCGTGATAAATCAGTCGTACCTGCTATCGTTATCACATGGCACTTTTCAGCCGTTCAAAGTAAGCTATGCGGCAGCGGTCTACAATGCCTGATTGTTCAGGCGTGGAATTCAGACCACAGAGTCCGGACTCACCGGTGGGTAACAGAGACGTCACGTTGAAATTTCATGCGCAGCGCCAGTCATTAGTTCATGTTCTATTAAACCTCTTCATCGGCAGCCTGCTGCTGGTGGCGGGTACGCTATATGCGGACTGGAATTTCTCCGCCATCAACTCAATCACCGATCAGCGATATGGTCAGGCTACGCCGGAAGCACGCCAGCGGATAGCCGCCTGGCAAGCGTTGATGCAGGCGCAGCAAACGACTACGGAAAGTCAGAAGCTGGAGTCGGTCAATCGCTTTTTCAATGACAGGATAGCTTACCGGGAAGATATCGACGTCTGGCAGCAGGAAGATTACTGGGCCACGCCAATCGAGATGTTACGAAAGGGGATGGGCGACTGCGAAGACTATGCGATCGCCAAATATCTGACGCTGATCCACCTTGGTGTCGAGCGTGAAAAACTGCGTATTACCTACGTTAAAGCGCTGAGCCTAAACCGTGCGCATATGGTGCTCAGCTATTACCCTTCACCGAACGCCATCCCGTTGATCCTGGATAGTTTGATCACCGAGATCCGTCCCGCCACCCAGCGTAACGATTTGCTGCCGGTCTATTCCTTTAACGGCGACGGACTCTGGCTGCCTGGCACGGGCGGCAACCGACGCGCTGGCGACAGCAAACGCCTGTCTCGCTGGCAGGACTTATTAATTAAAATGCGCGCAGAAGGATTTTCTCTTGATGAGTAGGATGGGGCTATGTCGCTATTTAAACAATTACTGATAGCCATCTGTTTGTTTATGCTGTTCATTTTCAGCGGTAGTTTTATCGCCAATCTGGAAAGTTCACGCGATCAATATAACAACCAGTTGCACTCGCACGCTCAGGACGCCGCCACGGCTTTGGGCGTCGCGCTCACGCCGAATATCGACGATCCGGCGATGGTGGAACTGCTGGTCAGTTCTATTTTCGATAGCGGCTATTTCTCCAGCATTCGCGTCATCGATCTGGAAACCCAGAAGGTGACAATGGAACGCGTCACTTCGCCGGAAGTATCGAGCGTTCCCGCCTGGTTTGTCCGATTGGTGGATTTACAGCCCGGTAATGGACAGGCCATCGTGATGCGCGGCTGGGAACAGGCGGCGCGGGTCGAGGTGGTCAGCCACCCGATGTTCGCCATCGCCAGACTGTGGCAAGGCACCTCCGCTTCGCTACTCTGGCTGCTGTCGTGCGGCGGCATCGGACTCGTGCTTGGCGCCTTGTTCCTGCGCCGACAGCTGCGCGCGCTGGATGACATGGTCGTACAGTCGCTCGCCATTTGTCGTCGCGAGTTCCTGAGCATCCCCAAACTGCCCAAAACGCCGGAGCTGCGCCGGGTCGTCCAAGCCATGAACCTGATGGTCACCAAACTTCAGTCCCTGTTCGAAGAGGAAGCCCAGCGAAGCGAGCGCTTACGTCAGGAAGCCTATCAGGATCCACAAACCGGACTGGCCAACCGCCGCGCTATGGATATCCAGCTGGAAACTCGCCTGAGCGATGAAGAAGCCTCCACCGGCTATCTGATTATGCTGCGGTTGCAGGATCTGGCAGGCATGAACCAGCGTCTGGGCGCGGCCAAAACGGACGCCCTGCTGGCCTCCGTCGCACAAAATATTTTGAAGTGCAGAAAACGTTATGTCGAAGCCGACAGCCTCGCCGCACGTATTCGCGGCGGAGAGTTCGCCATTTTCTGTCCCGGTTTGGTACAGAAAGAGGCGCAGGCGCTGGCCGACGAACTGTCGAACCGGATTGAGGCGCTGTTTCTGACCGGCGAGACCGACGTGTCGCCCGTCGCCCGCCTGGCGCTGGTGTCATTCCAGCACGGGGATTCGCCAGCCTCGTTGTTCATTCGCGGCGATCGCCTGCTGATGAAGGCGGAACGCAATTCGGATATCCATGCAGAAGAAGAGGAAAACGGCCAGGAGTCCCAATGGGTGGCGGACCGACATCACTGGTTTACCCTGCTGGATCCCTTGCTTGCGCAAGAAAATATCCAGCTGTTCCTACAGCCGGTCATGGATTGCGCTCAGAAAGGTCAGATTCTTCATCACAAGGTGCTGGCCCGCATCCTCGACCAGCAAGGCAACACCATCAACGCAGGGCAATTCTTGCCGTGGGTCCAACGCTTTGGATGGAACACGCGTCTTGATCAGGTCATGATGAAACACGCCCTCGCCTACTTGCAGCGCTATGACGGCACGCTGGCTTTAAGCCTGTCCGGCAGCACGGTATTAGACCTGCAGCTGATGGCCGAATGGCTCGCGCCGCTGAAAGCGCATCCGCAGCGGGCCTCGCGCTTGATTCTGGAGCTGGACGAAAACCAGCTGCCCGATGCACAGCAGCTCGATCTGTTGGTGAAACTGCTCAACGAATTCGGCTGTAAACTGGGGCTGCAACACTTCGGCGGCCGCTTTACCATCATCGGTAATCTGTCGAAATGGGGCCTCGCCTATCTGAAAATCGACGGCAGCTATATTCGCGGCATCGATCAGGCGGAAGATAAGAAAGTGTTTATCACCGCGCTGCAACGGGCGATGAATAGCATTGATTTGCCGCTGATTGCGGAACGGGTAGAAACGGAAGGTGAACTGGAAGAACTGCGTGCGCTGGGTATCAGAGGCGCAATGGGCCGACTGTTGGGAGAGCCTTTCCCGGTGATCTTTTCCTGAGTCTAAGCCGCTGACTTGCCGGTTTCGGCAAGTCAGCCTGCATTATGACTGATGTTCAAAACATACTCTCTTCGTCATCGCGAATCAGCGCATCCAATCCCCCTAACGCTTCACGCGCCTGCGCACGCTGAATCAATTTCAGCTGTGCCGCCTGTGGGAAATCCGTGATATTCAGCAACCCTTTGCTGGTCAGCACCTGAATCAGGTCTTCCAGCACACGCACCATTTCCAGATCGCTGCTGCGCAGTTGTTCCAGACTAGAAAGAATCGACTGTTGATTATTCATCCACGCCTGTGCCTCAACCGAGTCCTGCGGCAGTTCGCCGTTCATCCCATCGAAGGGGGAACGCTCCACATGAACCAGGTTACCGTCGTTATCTCGTAATATATAAAACATAGGCTGTCCTTTTACATACCGCCAATAAGGAAACCGGACGCATAACGTCCGGTTTTCCTTTTTATTGCCTATTGCGAGTGAGTCTTGATGACTAAGCGCTATGTTCCGGCTTCGCTATCAGGCTTTCCAGAGAAGGCATCGTCCCGTTGTAATGCTCCAACGTGATAGATGCATCCGGCGTTGCGCCGCCTTGCTCTGTGAACTGGCCTTGGGTACTCACCTCAATCGTCGGCGAACCTTGGTTATCCACAATGCGGATATAGTGGCTGATATCCGTGCCCGATTCCAGCTCGCCGACCAGATCGCTCAGGTCGATGCGGTCGCCTTCCGCCGGGTTGAAGTCCTTGATGGTGTCGAATCCGGTATCGCCTGCTTTCCAGACGAAGGTATCCGCGCCGCTGCCGCCGATAAGCGTGTCGTTGCCGACGCCGCCTCTCAGCACATCATCGCCGCTTCCGCCATACAGGATATCGTCACCCAAACCACCATCCAGGTTGTCGTTGCCGCCCTGTCCGTACAGGATATCATTACCCGAACCGCCGCTGATCGTATCATTACCGCCCGCAGAGGTGGCAACATCGAATTCGGCGCTGTGTCCGTTAATGTAGTCATGTACCTGCTGTACAGAGGCGGTGGTATCCGACCCCAGATGCAGCTGGTTGCCGACATACTGCTGCAAGGCTGGCAGACCATTGCCGTCGATGCCGTCGAACGAGATCGAGTCGCCGAACAGGATATCATCGCCGTTACCGCCCAGCAGCGTGTCGTGACCGCCACTCAGAGACTGGTTCGTTCCCAGAATGGCTTCGGACAACTGCGCCGGATCGATGTGATCCAACACCACGCCGTCGCTATCGTAGTTTTTCAGGCTCGATGCGTTCAACGAATCACCCACCCCAATCGCTTCCACATTCGATACGTGCTGCAACAATGCGTAGCCTTCAGAGGAGTTCGACATCGTCGACGAGTTCGCGTTGTACCCGGTACCTGCCAGATGCGAGATCTCGTAAGTGCCGTCGCCTTGAGCGTGGACCTGACCGATCACCGAGCGCGTTACCCCACCCCGACCTGAGTTGGAGTAGTAGTACACGTCGCCGGTGCTGCTGATCACCTCACGGCTCACCCCAGAAAGGTTCATATAGTAGGAATGGCCCGGTTGGTAATCAAACGAGTCGATATCCAACGTCGTACGGCTGTTGACCTTGATCGTATCCGTTTCGCCAGCCTGATAATAGGTCGGTTCACCATCCGTGATGAAGTAGGTCAGATTGGTACCCGGGTTGCTTTCCACGGTAGTGCTCTGGAACCAGTTAGCCGCCGTTTTGAACACATCCTCGTAGTTCGTCCCGCCGCCGGAAGTCATTGTTTCCAGCGCCGCCACCAGCTTGGACAAGGCGTTCGAATCCGACAGGTTGACGGAGATGGTCTGACCGACTTTAGTATCGAAATCCGCCAGGAACACATTCACCGAGCCCGAATGGACATCCGACGTGCTCTTGATCAGGTTGTTGAAGACATTGGTCAGCGAAGACACCGTCTTGCTGATGCTGTCATTCGACATACTGCCGGAGGAGTCCACCAGGAAGGCAATATTGTAGTTTTGCCCTTCCATGATCTGCAGACCGGAAACATCGCCAACGATCAGATCGTTGCTGTGCGTACCGGTCAGCACATCGTCACCCGTGGTCCCCATCGTAGCGCCGAACTGTTCGACTTCCTGCGAAGAGTAGCCGGTCGACGAATCGTAGTTCGCCACTTCGGTCGCCGTCGCCTGCGCAATGATATCGAACTTACCGGCGTCGACAGGCGTCTGGATGGTGATGGTTCCGGCTAACGTATCCAGATGCTGAGCATTGGTAATCAGGTACACGCCATCCGCGCCGACAGTGACCGTCACGTTATTGATGTGATCGGTCAACACGGACCCTTCTGGAATTCCCGTCAACGTAATGCCCGACAGCTGCTCGCTGCCGTCAAGGTCGGTCAGCGCGGCAGACACGGTTAACTCATGCTGCTGATAACCAACCTGCTCCGCGACGGACTCTTCCTTGAAGTCCTGTTTATCTGCCGCGATGTAGCTGCCGTCGCCGTAGATAATGCCATCCAGATGGTTCGCGCCACTAATCAGCGTATTGCCCTGATACGTGATGTTCACAGAGTCATACGTATTCACGTTGGTAGCGGCATTGTTGTTCGGACCAACGGAGGCGGCATAGCCATCAGCCGTCGTGCCTTCAACAAAGATGTAGTCAGGACGCGTTCCAGACGCTTCCGTCCCGCTGTTGCCGGTGACCGCGTTCAGCGGACGCCAGTTGCCATCCTGAGAATAGCCGCTGCCGTTATGGACGACGAACAGGTCGGTGTACTGGCTGCTGGTGCCGGTAGAGTTCCCCTGACCGTAGTAAGCGACTACGCCGTTACCCACAATTTCAGGCACCGTATCGCCCTCGGACAGCCAAATGCGCACATTGTCGCCAATACGCACAATTTTGCCGTCCTGAACGTCGAAACCGCCGTTTTCACTACCGCCGTTGACCTTAATGTAAGACGGCGTCGTCGGCACCGTTTCACCGCTGGTGATATCCAGTGATACCACCGGCGTATCCGCTACCGGCGTCACGTTTACCGTCATTTCGCCCTGAGAGCCGGTGTTGCCCGCGGCATCAACCGGCTGCCAGCTCAGCTCCGCCAGTCCGTTGCCGGACACATTGGCAGCAGGAACAAAGCGTAACGCGGTATCGCCCGCCGTAAACTCCTGACCCACGGTAACCTGATGCCATTCCCCGCCCTGGCTGTAATAGAACGAGCCCGCGCTGGCATCCGGCAGCGAAGAGATCACGATGCTGCTGGTGTCGGAGGACACGCCCAGATCGCTCCAGGCGATCGACAGCGCCGTATCTTCCGCGACGGTCAGCGTATGGCTGCCGCCGTCTGGACCGACCGTATCAACCCCGTAGGCGTGATCGGCCGTTGCCGTAGCCACGTTGCCCGCCATATCCAGCGTCGTGACGGAAGCATGGATCTGCGAGTCACCCGCCAGCACGCTACCCGGAACATTGACGCTCCAGATATTGCTGCCGTCTGCCGCCGCAACCACGTTCGTTTGATACGACTGGCCGCCTACGGTCACCGTGACGATATCGCCGACATGTACGTCGTTGCCCACACGACCGGTGATGGTCTGGGTCTGACCCGATTCCGCCAGGTTAATGGTGTTATCCGCCGTGACCGCGTCAATTGTGATGCTGGCTTCCGGCGCAGACGTATCAACCGTGTAGCTATGGTCTGCCGACGCCGTTGCCGAGTTGCCCACTACATCCGTGGTGGTGACTTCCGCATGAATCTGCGCGTTACCGGCCAGTACCTCGCCCGGAACATTCACACTCCAGACGGTATCCCCATCATCATTGACGGTGACTTCGGTCTGGTAACTTACGTCGCCCACTTTGACCGTCACAATATCGCCTGCCTGCACGTCATTGCCGACGTGGCCGGAGATCGTCTGGGTTTGTCCAGACTCCGCGATGTTGATGGTGTTGTCGCTGGTCACATCATCGATGGTGATGCTGGCATCCGGCAACACGGTGTCGACCGTGTAAGTATGGTCGGCGGTCGCCGTCGTCGCATTCCCTGCTTCATCGGTGGTGGTTACGGCGGCATGAACCACGGTATCCAGAGCAAGCACGCTGCCCAGAATAACGACGCTCCACACTTTGGCGCCATCCGCCGCCGTAGTCACATTGGTCTGATAAGACTGACCCGCGACGTTGACCGTCACCGTATCGCCGACACGTACGTCGTTGCCGACACGGCCAGAGATGATCTGCGGCTGG
>NZ_CAMKXG010000028.1 GCF_946477055.1 Lonsdalea britannica
TTCAGGTGTTAGTGTCTTAACGGACGTGAGGGTTCAAGTCCCTCTCTTCGCACCAAGCTGGTGATACAGATCGCGCAGTACGTAATACGTAGAAAATCTCATGTGCGAAGGTGGCGGAATTGGTAGACGCGCTAGCTTCAGGTGTTAGTGTCTTAACGGACGTGAGGGTTCAAGTCCCTCTCTTCGCACCACGTATTATTCTCCCGGCTTTATCCTCACAATTATCCCCTTAGATTACTTCCTCTTATTTCCACCTAAATCATTTTTTATCGCTAGATGCCGCGCAGCGTCACGGATAGCGCCGTCAGTCCGCCTACCAGCGCAATACAGGACGGCAGCAGCAAATAGTGGCGCAATCGTTGATGAAACAGCATCCCCAGCGTTGCCAGCATGGCCAGGGTAACGATGTATTTCAGTGAGTGCAGGTCGATGCCGGGCAGTAGCAGCACAGGCATCAACGTCACAGGAACCAGAATCCCCCAGGCGCTGGAAAGCGGTTTACCGAAGTACCAGGTAACTCCCCATAGCCCGCAGGCGGCAATCATCGCGGTCAACATAGTCTCTTACCATGACGATAATGATAATTACTATCATATAGAAAACCGTTCTGAATACAACTCATGCCGGGCAGGGTCATCCACCAGCCGTTTCCCCCCCAGCTTTGAACTGATGCCAGAAAATGTTGGAGCGTGACCGCTCCTCAAAAAGAAACAGAATCATATGAAAACCGCAAACTTTACGGGTTGAATACGCAAATAATAATGGTAATAATTATTATTACTCTTAACTATTTTTTTGCGCTTTTCGAACGATAGGTTTCCGCCTGAAGTGATGCACTTTTCGCGATACGCGCACAGTGACTGAAAAAGGAAGCCCACTGTCCAGGCGCTTATTCAGGAACCTATCGCATGTCATCCCTTCCTTTATTGCGTCATTACGGCGTGCTTGTTGCGCTGACAACACCTGCCTTCGTTCTGGCTGCTGAAGATGTTATCGAAGTGTCAGCTCAGCCCGAGGAGTCCGCGCTATCCCCAACCGCGGGCTATACCGCTACGACGTCACAGGGCGCGACCAAAACCGATAAACCGTTGGTGGTGACACCCCAGTCGGTTTCCGTGGTCACTCGCCAGCAAATGCGCGATCAAAACGTGATGACGGTGAATGAGGCGCTGAACTATACGCCGGGCGTCTTCACCAATTTCTCCGGCGGGGCGACGCGATTTGATACGGTTTCGTTACGTGGATTTCATGGCGCGGATGTGAACAACACCTTCCTCGACGGTTTGCGCGTACTGAGCGACAGCGGCAGTCATAACAGCCTGCAAGTCGATCCGTGGTTCCTGGAGCGTATTGACGTCATTAAAGGCCCTTCGTCCTCTCTGTACGGACAAAGCGTGCCCGGCGGTCTGGTGATGATGACCTCCAAGCGGCCGCAGTTTATCCCGGAAGGACACTTCCGCCTCAGCGCTGGCACCCACAACGATCGGGGCGCGGCGTTCGACTATACGCAGGGGATCAACGACAACTGGGCGTTTCGTGTGACGGGGCTGACCCATAGCAGCGACACCATGTATGACGGCCCGCGCGAGGAGCGCTATGCGATTGCGCCTTCTCTTCTGTGGCAGCCGGATGAAGACACCACGCTGTTGCTGAAAGCGTATCTGCAGAAGGATCCGGCAGGGGGTTATCACGGCTCCGTGCCTGCGGCGGGCAGCGTCTACGCCTATCAGGGACCCAAATTCGCGCGCGGCCTGTTTGACGGGGAGAAAAGTCTGGATGACTACAAGCGTAACCAGCAGATGTATGGCTATGAATTCTCTCACCGGTTCAACGATACCTGGGCGTTCAGGCAAAACGCCAGCTACGTCCACTCCAACGTCAATATTCAGCAAATTTATCAGTACGGCTGGAGCAGCGTAGAGACGGACAAACTGTCACGTTATTACACCGCAGAGTCCTCTTCGCTGGATGCGTATGCCGTCGATAATCAGCTGGCGGCAGATTTCGAAACCGGCGACGTCAAACACAAAACCCTCTTCGGCGTTGATTTCCAGTACTTCACCAACAACCTATGGGACGCGTCGGGTACGGCGACGCTGCTGGACCCGTTCACCGGCCAGTCGGGCGGGGATGCAGTCACCGATTTTTATCGTTTTGACTCACAGCGGCGCTACAAACAGACCGGTGTTTATGTGCAGGACGATATGCAGTGGCAGCGCTGGTATCTGACGCTGTCTGGCCGTTATGACGCGATCACATTCGACAATAAAAACCTGACCACGGATAGTCGCGGCCAACGCGACGATGAACGGTTCAGCGGGCGGGCCGCGCTGCTGTATGCCTTTGATAACGGTATTTCGCCTTATGTCAGCTACAGTCAGGCCGTCACGCCCGCGCTGTATGCAGACTCTCAGGGAAACCCGCTCAAGCCGATGAGCAGTGAGCAGATTGAAGGTGGTATTAAATACCAGCCGCCGGGCACCAAGGCGCTTTACACCGCGGCCGTGTACGATCTGACGCAAAACGACGTCGCCACCCGCAACATTGTGGGCAATTACTATGAGCCGGTCGGCAAGGTGCAGTCTCAGGGGCTGGAACTGGAAGCCAGAACGCCGATCACCGAACGGCTGAGCGTCATTGCGGGTTACACCTACAGCAAGGTGAAATATAAAGAGACCGTGGAGGGTAACGACGGCAACACGCCGGTACTGGCGCCGAAGCAGATGGCTTCGTTATGGACTCAGTATGACGCGGGCGCGGGCATCAATCTGGGCATTGGCGTACGCCACATCGGCAAACAGTGGGCCGATGATGCCAACACGCTGCAACTGCCCTCCGTGACGCTGCTGGACGCCTCTGTCCGGGTCGATCTGGGGAGCTGGAATCCCTCGCTCAAAGGGGCTTACGCACAGGTCAACGTCAACAATCTGACGGACAGAACGTACATCGCCTCCTGCTATGAATTGAGAACCTGTTACTGGGGCGCTGAGCGTTCCGTCATCGCGACCGTCGGCTACGATTTCTGACGGTTTGACGCGCAAAAACGGGCGAGCCTGAATATCAGGCTCGCCGTGATCTGCTTTGAGGGTGTTAGCTACAGAAGGGGTTACTTTTCCTGTTCGTGGCCGTGCAGCAGTTGCACCATATTATGCAGGGTGGCTGATGTATCGTGCTTGCGCCAGATAACCGCAATCTGCGTATTGAGATGGGGCGTATCGATGTTGTGATAGGTCACGTTGCCAGCCTGAATGCAGGAAAGGGACTCCGGAATAAACGTGATACCGAAGCCGGAAGCGACCATGCTGATCGTCGCCGTAATATGCGGCGCCAACGGGTTGATTTTAGGCTGATAACCCGCTAGATAGCAGGCGCGAATGATCATGTCGTGCAGGCTGGGACAGAGTTCGCGTGGGAAAATAATCAGCGGTTCTGACTCCATCTGGCTCAGATGCACTTCCTGCTGATCGCTGAGCGGATGGTTGTCCGGCAACACCAGCCGCATATCCTCTTCGACCAGAATTTCACCGTCGAACTCGTCGCCGATGTCGCAGGGCAGGCGCACGAAGGCGATATCCGTGCTGCGGTTGCGCAGGCTCTCCAGAATCTCATTGATGTGCTCTTCCTGCGGTTGCATCTGCACGTTTGGGAAGCGCTGACGGTAAAGTCGCAGCATTTTCAGCACCAATGGATGGAAGGTGACTGCGCAAGAAAACCCCACATTAATCGCGCCGCTCTCTCCGCGAGCGATACACCGCACCCGATCCATCGCGGCATCGGTCAGTTCGAGTATCTGCTTGGCGTCCTGGTAAAAGGCTTCTCCCGCTTCGGTCATCTCCACGCCGCGCGTCATCCGCTTCAGCAAAGGCGTCCCGATTTCACGTTCAAGCTTTTGTATTTGTTGACTAAGCGGAGGTTGCGATATCCCTAATGATTCAGCTGCGCGGGTAAAGTGTCGAGTTGAGGCGACGGCGACGAAATAGCGCAGATAACGTAACTCCATATATTTTAGATCTCCAAATAGTCACGTTTTTATATTGGAACTTTGAATCTCACGAGAGCAATATTCAAGGGAAACATTAATTAAATTTATGTCGTACCTCGTCGGAAGAGAAGGGATATGAAAGATTCCAACTGCGTTGACCCCTGTATGGCAGAGCTTGCCAACTTCGTCCATCAGCACCAAAAACACCACCCAGAGTGTCAGATCTATCAAACCTCATTGATGAGCGGTTTGATAAATGGCGTGTACGAAGGCAGTACAACCATGGCGGATCTGCTAGAACATGGAGATTTCGGATTAGGCACGTTTAACGATCTTGACGGAGAGCTAGTGGCGATGGAAAGCCGTATTTTCCAGCTGCGCTCCGATGGCAGCGCACGCGCCGCCAAACCCGATCAGAAAACCCCTTTTGCCGTAATGACCTTCTTCCGTCCGACTGAAAAGATGCAGTTTGACCGTCCGATCAGTCGTGAGGATCTTCATCAGCGTATTGATGATTTTGTTGCAACAGACAATCTTTTTTGTGCTTTACGAATCGATGGCTGCTTCAGCTACGTCGAAACTCGTACGGTACCTCGCCAGGAACGACCTTATAAACCGATGCTGGAAGCTATCGCCCAGCAACCGACTTTCCGTTTCGACAACTGCAAGGGCAACGTTATCGGTTTTCGTAGCCCTGCTTATGTTCAGGGGATCAATGTCGCCGGCTATCACGAGCATTTTATCACTGATAGCCGACAAGGCGGCGGACATATCCTGGATTACCGTCTGGAGAATGGCGTGTTGCAGTTTGGCACCATTGCCAAATTAGTCATTGACCTGCCTCTGGATCAGGATTTTCTGCGAGCCAACTTGTCCCCTGACGATCTCGATAGCGTCATCCACTCGGTGGAAAGCTAAAGTTCATCAAGGTACTGAAAAGAAAGCACAAAAATGCATAGGAAAAATGTTATGGAAAATAAGGATGGTCAACAGCACTGGGCTTGCGGTGCGGATCTGATCGTTAAACATCTGGAGCAGGAAGGGGTCAAATACGTCTTCGGTATTCCTGGCGCTAAAGTCGACCGCGTTTTTGATTCTCTTGTTGACTCAACGATCCAGACCATCCCCGTACGTCATGAAGCCAACGGGGCGTTCATGGCATCGGCGATCGGCCGTCTAACGGGGAAAGCGGGCGTTACGATGGTGACTTCCGGTCCGGGCTGTTCCAACCTGGTAACAGGTCTGGCGACGGCGACCTCGGAAGGCGACCCGATTGTTGCGCTGGGTGGTGCGGTGAAACGCGCCGACCGACTGAAGCTGACGCACCAGAGCCTGGATACCGTCAGCCTGTTCAAACCGGTCACGAAATTCAGCGCGGAAATTCCTGTTTCCTCCGCGATTTCTGAAGTGCTGGCCAACGCCTTCCGCGCCGCCGAGTTCGGTCGCCCGGGCGCTTCATTCATCAGCCTGCCGGAAGACATCGTCAACGATCCGGTCACGAGCCCTGTGCTGGCCGCGACAAACCTGCCGACGCTGAACAGTGCGCCTCTGTCGGACGTCAAACGCGTTGCGCAGATGATCGAAAAAGCGAAAAACCCGATTCTGCTGCTGGGCCTGATGGCCAGCCAACCTAAAAACGCGGATGCGCTGCGTCGCCTGTTGCACCGCAGCCAGCTGCCGGTCACCAGCACCTATCAGGCTGCCGGTGTGATCGATCAGCAGCACTTCGACCATTTTGCTGGTCGTGTCGGCCTGTTCAATAACCAGGCGGGCGACAAACTGTTGCAGCAAGCCGACCTGATCATCACCGTCGGCTACAGCCCGGTAGAATACGCGCCAGCACTGTGGAACACCGGTAATGCGACGCTGGTACATATCGATGTGCTGCCGTCCGAACTGGAATGCGACTACCGTCCGGATCTGGAGCTGGTTGGGGATATCTGCATCACCATCGATATGCTTAACGAGCAGTTGAATTCGCCGATCCGCCTGTCTTCCGATTCCATCAATATTCTGGAAGAGCGTCGCGAACTGCGTCATCAGCTGGCGACGCATGCCATCAACATGAACGGCTTCGCTATCCATCCGCTGCGTCTGGTTCGTGCGATGCAGGATCTGGTGAATAAAGACGTGACGCTGTGCGTCGATATGGGGAGCTTCCATATCTGGCTGGCGCGTTATCTCTACAGTTTCCGCGCACGTCAGGTGCTGATGACCAACGGTCAGCAGACCATGGGTGTCGCGCTGCCGTGGGCGATTGCGGCCGCGTTGGTGAATCCGAGCCAGAAAGTGCTGTCGGTATCCGGCGACGGTGGCTTCATGCAGTCCAGTATGGAACTGGAAACGGCGGTTCGTCTGAACTGTAATGTCCTGCATATCATCTGGGTGGATAACGCCTACAACATGGTTGAGATTCAGGAACAGAAGAAATACAACCGCGGCTCCTGCGTCAAGTTCGGACCGATTGACTTCAAAGTCTATGCGGAAGCGTTCGGTGCGAAAGGCTTTGCGGTTGAGTCATCTGAAGAACTGATTCCAAAACTGCATCAGGCAATGGATGTCGACGGACCGGCGGTGATCGCGATTCCGGTGGATTACTCCGACAACCACTATCTGATGGAAAACGTTAACATCGCGCATCTGATCTAAGCCAGACGCGTTCGATGCGGGCGGCACATCACGGTCATGACAGACCGGTGATGTGCCGCCTTTTTCTTTGCCTGTTCATATGAATATCCCCCCTTTATTCAACGTTGCTCTCAGCCTAACCCTTTCCGGATGGCAACAAAGCGTGACGGGGATCGCAACGCGGTCGATCGCGTCTGTAAGGTCTGCGGATCTCCTTTCTAAACCGTCTTCTTCTTGCCTGAAATAATCTAATTTTACGTACTTTTTCGCATTACATTATCTAATGCATTTCGTGTGTGACAATTTTTGATAAATAGGGGGGATTGAGCAATTTTTATTATTTTTAAGTCATAATTTGAATTTAGGTATTGGTATATGCTGGTTATTGGCTTTTTAGTAGCGAAAAAAGTGGATGAAACGATGGCGGAATACCGCTTTTTGCAGACGCTATTATATAGATTTACTTATGGTAAGGCGTGTGGTTATGAACCCACATCGGTGGTAAGTTCAAAGGCAGAGATAACGTTTGCGTTGGACGCATCCGCTGTAACCAAACACGGTTAACGTAGAGGGAAAAGATGGCAAAGCAAACCCCGCTGTATGAACAACATGTGGCCGACGGCGCCAAGATGGTGGATTTTCATGGCTGGATGATGCCGCTGCACTACGGCTCCCAGATCGAAGAACATCACGTGGTTCGCAAGAGCGCCGGAATGTTCGATGTATCGCACATGACTATCGTCGATTTGCATGGCGCTCGCGTTCGCGAGTTTTTACGCCATCTGCTGGCGAACGACGTCGCCCGGCTGACGCAACCCGGTAAAGCGCTCTACACCGCCATGCTGACCCCCTCTGCCGGCGTGATAGATGATTTGATCGTCTACTTTCTAAAGGAAGACTTTTTCCGGATGGTGGTGAATTCGGCCACGCGCGAAAAAGATCTGGCGTGGATCGAAGAGCAGGCCAAACCGTTCATGGTGCAGATTCAGGAGCGTGATGACCTGTCGCTCATCGCGATTCAGGGGCCGTTGGCTCAGGAAAAGGTACAGCGATTGCTGACGTCGCAGCAGCGCAAAGACACGGCGGGGATGAAGCCGTTTTTCGGCGTGCAGAGCGGCGACTGGTTTATCGCCACCACCGGGTATACCGGCGAGTCCGGCTATGAAATCGCGCTGCCGAAAGCGCACGCGGTCGGCCTGTGGCAACAGCTGCTGGCGGAGGGCGTCAAGCCTGCGGGGCTCGGCGCGCGCGATACGCTGCGTCTGGAATCCGGTATGAATCTGTACGGACAGGATATGGATGAAAGCGTTTCACCCCTGGCAGCGAATATGGGCTGGACGATCGCCTGGGAGCCGGAAGATCGTCAGTTTATTGGTCGTGAAGTGCTGGAGCACCAGCGTGCCCACGGCACCGATCGGTTGGTCGGACTGGTGATGACGGAAAAAGGCGTATTGCGCAACGGTCTGCCAGTGCATTTCACCGATGCCAGCGGTGCGGTTCGCGAAGGCGTGATCACCAGCGGATCGTTCTCGCCCACCCTGGGCGTCAGCATTGCACTGGCTCGCGTCCCGGAAGGTATCGGCGAGCAGGCGGTGGTGCGCATACGTCAGCGAGAAGTCCCTGTTCGGGTGACGAAACCGAATTTTGTCCGTGCAGGAAAAGCCCTGATTGAGATTTAACCGTTTTGTCTAAAAGGAGAAGGTGGCAATGAGCAATGTACCTGCGGAATTGAAATATACCTCGTCCCATGAGTGGGTCGCGGCGGACGAAGACGGCACCTATCGTGTCGGGATCACCGAGCATGCGCAGGCGCTGCTGGGCGACATGGTGTTTATCGACTTGCCCGAGGTGGGCGGTCAGTTTAACGCCGGGGACGACTGCGCCGTAGCGGAGTCGGTCAAGGCCGCGTCGGATGTCTACACTCCGCTGAGCGGCGAAGTTGTCGCGGTCAACGGCGAGCTGGAAGGCGCTCCGGAACAGGTTAACAGCGATCCTTACGGCAGCGGTTGGCTGTTTCGTATTAAGGCGGCCGACGGCGCGGAGTGGGACAATCTATTGGATGCCGCCGCTTACCAGACGCTGCTGGATGAGGAGGACGACGCGCACTAGCCGTCGTTCGCGCCCGGCAGGCAGGGCGATCTTTCGGGGCGCCGTTAGCGGCGCTCGCTGGATGTGGTTTGATGCAGGAATGTCGTAATGACCCAGACTCTTAGTCAACTTGAACACCATAGCGCTTTCGTTGAACGCCATATCGGACCCACCGCCGAGCAGCAACAGGCTATGTTGGCGGCGGTCGGCGCAGAATCGCTGGATAGACTGATTCAGCAGATCGTCCCGCCGGATATTCAATTACCCAGCCCTCCCGCCGTCGGGGATGCCGTCACGGAACATCAGGCGCTGGCGGAGCTGAAGGCGATTGCCAGCCGTAATCAGATCTACAAAAGTTATATCGGCATGGGTTACTACGGCGTGCAGATGCCGCCGGTGATCCTGCGTAACGTGCTGGAAAATCCGGGGTGGTACACCGCTTACACGCCTTATCAGCCCGAGGTGTCTCAGGGACGGCTCGAAGCGCTGCTGAATTTTCAACAGGTTACGCAGGACCTGACCGGCCTGCCGGTGGCGTCCGCATCGCTGCTGGACGAAGCCACTGCGGCGGCGGAAGCGATGGCGATGGCCAAACGCGTCAGCAAGCTCAAGCAGGCCAATCGTTTCTTCGTGGCGGAGGACGTCCATCCTCAAACATTGGATGTCATCCGGACGCGCGCAGCGACCTTCGGCTTCGACATCGTGACCGGAGATCCGCAGGCAGCGCTGAAGGATGACGGCGTCTTCGGCGTGCTGGTGCAGCAGCTGGGTACGACCGGCGAACTGCACGACTATCGAGCCTTGCTGGCCGAGCTGCATGAACGCAAGGTCATTACCTGCGTCGCGGCGGATCTGCTCGCGCTGGTATTGCTCGATGCCCCCGGCGCACAAGGGGCGGACATCGTCTTTGGCTCCGCGCAGCGTTTCGGTGTGCCGATGGGATACGGCGGCCCGCATGCGGCGTTCTTCGCCAGTCGGGAAGAGTATAAGCGCGCGACGCCGGGCCGCATTATCGGTGTTTCCCGCGACGCTGCGGGCAATACTGCGCTGCGAATGGCGATGCAGACTCGCGAACAGCATATTCGCCGTGAAAAGGCCAACTCCAACATCTGTACCTCCCAGGTACTGTTAGCGAATTTGGCGGGGATGTATGCGGTATACCACGGACCGGAAGGGCTGAAGCGCATCGCCCGACGCATCCACCGTCTGACCGACATTCTGGCCGCCGGTCTGCAACAGCGCGGCTTGACGCTATGGCATACCCGCTGGTTCGACACGCTAACCGTCTCGGTTACCGACAAGGCGGCGACGCTAAGCCGGGCGCTCAGTTTCGGCGTCAACCTGCGTAGCGATCTGGAAGGCGCGGTGGGGATCTCGCTGGATGAAACCACGACGCGCGACGATGTGCTCGCGTTGTTTGCCATCCTGCTGGGGGACGATCACGGTCTGGATATCGACGCGCTGGATCGCGACGTTAGCGCCCGGTCTAACTCGTTGCCTGCCGCGCTGCTGCGAACGGACGGTATCCTGACGCACCCGGTGTTCAATCGGTATCACAGCGAAACCGAGATGATGCGCTACCTGCACCGTCTGGAAAACAAGGATCTGGCGCTCAATCAGGCGATGATCCCGCTGGGATCCTGCACCATGAAACTCAACGCGGCGGCGGAAATGCTGCCGATCACCTGGCCCGAATTCGCCGAGCTGCACCCGTTCTGCCCGCCGGTGCAGGCTCAGGGCTACCGCCAGATGATCGCCATGCTCAGCGAGTGGCTGGTCCTGCTGACCGGCTACGATGCCGTCTGTATGCAGCCGAACTCCGGCGCGCAGGGCGAATATGCCGGCCTGCTGACCATCCGTCGATATCATGAAAGCCGCAACGAGTCGCAGCGGCGGATCTGCCTGATCCCGAGCTCCGCGCACGGCACCAACCCGGCATCCGCGCACATGGCGGGGATGGACGTGGCCGTGGTGGCCTGCGACAAACAGGGCAACATCGACCTGCACGATCTGCGGGAGAAAGCGGCGCAAGCCGGGGAGCTGCTGGCCTGCATCATGGTGACCTATCCATCGACTCACGGCGTCTATGAAGAGACGATCCGCGAAGTGTGCCAGATTGTGCATCAGTACGGTGGTCAGGTGTACCTCGACGGGGCCAATATGAACGCGCAGGTGGGCATTACCTCGCCCGGTTTTATCGGCGCGGACGTTTCGCATCTCAATCTGCATAAAACCTTCTGTATCCCTCACGGCGGCGGTGGACCAGGGATGGGGCCGATAGGCGTGAAAGCGCATTTGGCGCCGTTTGTGCCGGGGCATCAGGTCGTGAAGATCGACGACGTGCTGACCGAGCAGGGTGCCGTCTCCGCCGCGCCGTTCGGCAGCGCCTCGATTCTGCCGATCAGCTGGATGTACATCCGCATGATGGGCGCAGAAGGGCTGAAGCAGGCCAGTCAGATGGCCATTCTTAACGCCAACTACGTGGCGGCGCGGCTACAGTCGGCGTTCCCGGTACTCTACAGCGGTCTCGGTGGTCGGGTTGCGCATGAGTGCATTCTGGACATCCGTCCCCTGAAGGAAGCCAGCGGGATCAGCGAGCTGGATATCGCCAAACGGCTGATCGACTACGGATTCCATGCGCCAACCATGTCGTTCCCGGTCGCAGGCACATTGATGATTGAACCGACGGAGTCGGAAAGTCAGGTTGAGCTGGACCGCTTTATCAACGCGATGCTGGCGATACGGGAAGAGATCGACCGTGTGGCGCGCGGGGAGTGGCCGCTGGATGATAATCCGTTGGTCAACGCGCCGCATGTTCAAACCGAACTGGTTGCCGAGTGGACTCACCCTTACGGGCGGGATGTGGCAGTGTTCCCGGCCGGAGCCGCGAACAAGTTCTGGCCGACCGTGAAGCGCCTGGATGACGTGTACGGCGATCGCAACCTGTTCTGCTCCTGCGTTCCCGTCAGCGACTACGTCTGACGGCGTCTCGCCTTGACTCAGGCGCCATTTCAATGAGAAGCGCGGGGGGCTTGCTGTGAGGCAAGCCCCCCGCGATGTTTTAAGCGGCGCAGCGCGATTAAAAGGTGTGGAGGAGCGCGTGGCGGAACGACAGGATGTGCGCCTCCATCGCGGCTTCCGCGGCGGCGGCGTCTTGCCGTATTAGCGCCTCGATAACGGCGCGATGTTCTTCAACCACCTCCTGCATATGTCTTTCTCGGGACAAGGTGCTGGCCCAAAAACGCTGCGCTCTGGTGTGCAAGACGCTGAGAATGTCCGTCAGAGTGCTGTTGCCCGCGATTTGCGCCAGCATCTGATGAAATTCATGATCCAGCGTCATCATTTTTATTCGGTCGCGAGCCTGACAGGCGGTCTCGATCTCCTGATTCAACTCGCTCAGTTCGGTCAGCTGCGCCGCTGTGGCGCGCTGGCAGGCGAGCCGTATGCACAGGCTCTCGTTCGCGAGACGGACGTCGATCAGTTCCAGCGCATCGTTAATCGAAAGAGGAGAGACCATGACCCCCTTACGCGGGATGACCTGCAGCAATCCCTCGTTCGCCAGCCGATGAATGGCCTGATTGACGGGCGTTCTGCCCATATCAAGCGCATTCATCACCTGCGCCGTATTCACGTATTCGCCGGGCTTGTAGCTCAGTGTGACCAGCAACTGTTTGAATCGCCGATAGGCCAGCTCGTTCTGCGATAGTCCGGCTTCTTCCGCTGTCGGCAAGACCTGATGGGGTTCATCGACGTGCTTCACGTGTCGCTCCTGCAAAGAAAAGTCTTTCACCATAGTACACAAAACATGGCACGAAAATCGCTTATTCCCTAATTGAAAATCGTGTGAAATTTCACAGTGCTTTTTAACGAGGGGATGGCAACGGCATGAAACTGATCTTCAATGTGCTGGAAAAATCAGCAGAAAAGTTAATTGAGGTCGAGATTGATCGTCTGGTGATCGCCGGTTGGACCGGCCGCGATCGCGACGCGGTTATGCACCATATCCGGGAACTGGAGGCGCTGGGCGTGCCTCAACCCAGTGCAATTCCGCTTTTCTACCGTGTGGCGACGAACCAACTGACGCAGTCCTCCCTCGTCGAAGTCGTCGGCAACGCCAGCTCCGGCGAAGCCGAACCGCTGATCTTTTCCTATCGCGGCGAGCTTTACGTTTCGCTGGCGTCGGATCATACCGATCGCCAACTGGAGGCCCAGAACGTGGCGCTGTCAAAGCAGCTGTGCGCCAAACCGGTCGCGCGTGAAGCGTGGCCGCTGCGCGAGGTGATGGCTCATTGGGATTCGCTGATCCTGCGCTCATGGATCGTCGAAGACGGGGAGTATCGGCTGTACCAAGAAGGCACATTGGCCAGCCTGCAACCGCCAATGGCGCTGCTACAACGCTATCTGGCGCCCGACGTTCCGACGTTGGCGGACGGACTTGCCATGAGCTGCGGCACGATGACGGCGATTGGCGGGATCCGCCCGGCGACGGAGTTTCGCATGGCACTGGTCGATGAACAGCTGGGACGCACCATCAGCCACAGCTACTCCAGCGTCTTACTGCCGGTGGTGGCGTGATGGGCGCGTTAACGTTGCAGCAGGCCGCCGCCGGGCTGGCGAAGGGTGAATGGACGTCGGCGGAGCTAACCGAGGACGCGCTGACGCAGATTGCCGATACGCAGGGAGAGGGCGCATTTGCCTTTACCCGGGTCTACGCCGAAGAGGCCCGCCAGCAGGCCCGAGCGTCTGATCAACGACGTGCGGCAGGTGGCGCGCGCTCAGCGTTGGATGGCGTGCCGATCGCCATCAAAGATCTGTTCGACGTCGCGGGCGAGCCGACGCTTGCCGGTTCCTGCGTGTTGGCGGCAGCACCGGCAGCCGCCGCGCATTCGGGCGTGGTCAGCCGTCTTTTTCACGCAGGCGCGGTCGTGGTGGGGAAGACCAATATGACCGAATTCGCGTATTCCGGCTTAGGGATAAATCCTCACTACGGGACGCCGGCCAATCCGTGGAACCGGGAAAATCGCCGCATTCCGGGAGGCTCCTCTTCCGGCGCGGCGGTCGCGGTGGCGGACGGTATGTGTTTGGGGGCGGTGGGCAGCGATACCGGGGGATCGGTGCGGATTCCGGCGGCTTTTTGCGGTCTGACCGGTTACAAGCCTACGGCCCGGCGGATGGATGATACGGGAGTGCTGCCGCTGTCGCCGTCGCTGGATTCCGTTGGCGTTATCGCCCACGGCATCGCCGACTGCCTCGCGCTGGACGGGGTCCTTTCCCATCAGCCTCTGTCACCCCAGGCTCAGCCTTTGTCGAAGGCCCGATTTGGGGTACCGCAAACCTTGGTACTGGACGGATTGGATGACGCGGTGGGGGCGGCGTTCGAACATAGCCTGTGGCGTTTGGCGCGGGCTGGAGCACGTATTGAAACCGTCCCGTGTACGGCCTTTGCTGAATTGGCTGCCATCAACGCCGCAGGCGGGTTCACCGCGCTGGAATCATGGCGTTGGCATCAGTCATTGATCGCGCGGCATGCCGCCGAGTATGACCCGCGTGTGCTGTCGCGTATTCGCCGCGGAGCGGCCCTGAGCGAGCGAGACGCTGATCAGCTGGTGCACCAGCGTACGGAGTGGCAGCGGCAGGTGACTGTCGAAATCCAAGGTTACGATGCGTTACTGATGCCGACCGTCCCCTTTGTCGCGCCAACCATCGCCGAACTGGAGGCGGATGAGGAGACCTATTTTCGCGTGAACGGAGCAGCATTGCGAAACCCTTCCATCATCAACTTTCTGGACGGCTGCGCGGTCTCCCTGCCATGTCAACAACCGGGCGATGCGCCGGTCGGCCTGATGGTGAGCGGATTGCCTCTGCAGGATAACGCGTTGTTGGGATGGGCGTTGTCGATTGAACGATGCCTTAACGGCGGCCTCGCCGTCTCATTTGAATGAACAGGAGAAAATTCATGACTGTGACCCCCAACGGGATGCTGCTTGTCGCCACCGACGTCGCCGCAGAGGATGAGGCGGATTTTAACCGGTGGTACGACTGCGAACACGTGGAGGAGCGGGTACGTATTCCCGGCTTTCTGACCGGTACGCGTTATCAGGCGTTACAGGGCGGACGCAAATATCTGGGGCTGTACAAAACGACGTCGCTGGAGTGCTTTACTTCGCCGTCCTATCAGGCGGCCTTTTCCCACCAAACGGAGTGGTCGCAAATCAACCTGCGGCGCATGCGGGATCCGCTGCGGCGGGTGTGCGCTATTACGGCGGTGACCGGACGCGGTACGGGGAGTCATTTGAGCTTGCTTACCCTCGCCCCGGCAGAGGAGGGTGCCCTGATCGAACGTATCGCTCATTTAGGGGAATCGCTGTCCGACGTCGCGGGATTCGTCAGCAGCAGCCTGCTTCTGCCTGATGCGGTGCTGAGCACGCCGCTACCGAATGCGTCTCCTGAACCTACGGCGCTCCTGCCGTTACTGGTGCTGGAAAGTAGTTCTCCGGCTGCCGGTGAGCAAATGGCGGCGATGGCGGCACAGGTTTTGAATGTATCTCTTCATGATGTCTTGCACTACGCCTTGAGTTGGCAATTGACTGCACAGGAGCTGAAATGATGAATATCGGGACGACTGAAACGGCAGGACAGGCGGTGCCGCTCGCCGCCAAAACGCCGAACACCGGCAAGCTGGCGGCCGCCAGCTCTATAGGTACGGCGCTGGAGTGGTATGACTTTACCGTCTACAACATCATGGCGGCGCTGATCTTTAACCATATTTTCTTCCCGTCGTTCGATCCGCTGGTGGGCACGATCCTGGCCTTTTCCACCTACGCGGTCGGCTACGTCTCACGGCCTATCGGTGGGATCATCTTTGGTCATCTGGGCGACGTGCTGGGGCGGCGTTTCGTGCTCGTCGCCACGCTGGTGATCATGGGGGTCACGACGGCGTTAATGGGACTGCTGCCGGGCTATGCCAGCTGGGGGATCTGGAGTCCCGTGTTGCTGGTCACGCTGCGTTTTATTCAGGGCATTGCGCTGGGCGGCGAATGGGCTGGAGCGGTGTTGTTGTCGATGGAACATGGCAGACCCCATCAGCGCGGACGAAACGCCTCGTTTGCTCAGGTCGGTCCTTCCTGCGGAACGCTCATCGGCACCGGTTTTATCACGCTGATCACGCTTTCCATGTCGCCGGAAAGCTTTCAGGCGTGGGGTTGGCGTATTCCTTTCCTGTTGAGTCTGGTCCTGGTTGTATTCGGTCTGTGGCTGCGCAGCGGCGTTGGTGAAACACCAGCCTTTCTCCAGTTGGAGAAGAGTAAACACATCACGCAGGCGCCTATCCGCGTGGTCTTCCGCCAGCATATGCGTTCACTGTTGATCGCGGGCGGATCGCGTATTGGTTCCGACGTGTTGTATGCGCTGGTGGTGGTCTTTACCCTAACGTATGTGACGACAGTGCTGAACTTGCCGCGCCCGCTGGCCTTAACCGCCACCATGCTGGGCGCTTTCGGCAATGCTATTGCCATCCCGCTGTTCGGCATCCTGTCCGACCGCATCGGTCGGCGGCCGGTCTATATGGGCGGCGCGGTGGCGGCAATCATGTGGGCATTCGTCTTTTTCACCCTGTTGGACAGTTCGCAGCCGGTACAGATATGTCTGGCGGTCGTGGTTGGACTGCTGATCCATGCGGCGATGTATGGGCCGCAGGCGGCGTTCATCACCGAGCAGTTTCCTACGCAGGTGCGCTATGCGGGATCGTCTCTGGCTTATACGTTGGCGGGCATTGTGGGCGCGGGGTTCGCGCCGCTGATTATCACGAGCCTGTTCACGTCTTACGGCACGTCGCTGGCGATTTCACTGTATGTGACGTTGGCGCTGATGATCACGCTGTGGGCATTATGGGCGGCCAAAGAAACGGCTCATAACCCATTGAAAGACTGAGGGAACGCCGGTCTGTTGCGCGATGGATGTGACAGGCAACAGACCGGGATGCGGGCTGACTACTTCAGCCAGCCTTTGCTCTGGGCGACTTCCAGATGATGGCTGAGATAACCCCACAGTTCAGGATAGACCTCGCTAATGAAGTCATTCCGCGACATAACCTGTTCCAGGCGAATACCGTGCTCCACCCAGCTTTGGCCGCCGTTGTGAAGATTCATTAACACCGGCATCAGGCGGTCAATCAACAGCGCGAAGCGTGCGTCAGGCGTTTCGCTTGCTTCATATTCCAGCCACAGCTGATGGAAGCGGCTGCGCTGCGGTTCCGGCAGCAGACCGAACAGTCGTATGGCGGCGGCGACTTCGCGGTCGTGTACTTCGGCACGCCCCTGCAGATCGTAAACCAGCACGTCGCCTGCATCGACCTCGACGATATCGTGGATCAGCGCCATCTGAATGACGCGCTGAATATCAACGTCCTTTCCCGCATAAGGCGCAAGGCTCATCGCCGCCAGAGCAAAATGCCAGCTATGCTCGGCAGAATCTTCCTGACAATCAGTGCCAATCACTTTGGAACGGCGTTTGACGCTTTTGAGTTTATCGACTTCCATCAAGAATGCGACGACGTCAGTGAGGGGACCAAAGTCCAGTACGGCAAGGGACATCTGAATAATCTCCATAAAGGAAGGAGCCCAATTGTAAGGCAACCTTGGCGACATTGAAATGCAGGATCGCAGGCAACAGCAGCCATATCGTGAGGACTATAATTATTTCAGCGTACGCGTGTACACTGAAATAGTTCTCCGTTACTCTGGTGGCGGTAACATCATCCGCCAGGGCTTTTTGCCTCATTGAGCGGCGAAAAGGATATTTCAAGAGGTAGGTCATGAAGAAGCAGGTGTTGGATTCGGGTTATTCGCTGGCGGAAGAAATCGCCAATAGCATCAGCCACGGGGTCGGATTAGTGTTAGGCATCATCGGCCTGATTTTATTGCTGACGCAGGCGGAAAAAAACGGTGCTGATGCCACCGCCATCGCCAGTTACAGCCTCTACGGCGCCACGGTCATTCTGCTGTTTCTGGCTTCGACGCTATACCATGCCATTCCTAATCAAAGCGCCAAACGCTGGCTGAAAAAGTTCGATCACTGCGCGATTTACCTGCTGATTGCGGGCACTTATACCCCGTTCCTGATGGTGGGCCTGAAATCTCCCTTGGCGTATGGTCTGATGATTGCCATCTGGAGTCTGGCGCTACTGGGCGTCATTTTCAAAATGGCATTTGCGCACCGGTTTGAGATTCTCTCGCTGGTGACCTATCTGGTCATGGGCTGGCTATCGCTGATCGTGATTTATGAACTGGCCATTACCCTCTCTCTCGGCGGCGTGGTGCTGCTGGCGGTTGGCGGGGCGATCTATACGCTGGGCGTGATTTTTTATTCCAGCAAGCGGATCCCTTTTAACCATGCTATCTGGCATGGATTCGTGCTGGGGGGAAGCTTATGCCATTTCCTGGCGATTTATCTTTACGTTTAACATCATCAAGCCGTGTCGTGCGTCAGATGCCGGGACTGAAATGCTTTGCACCGCTGGTCAAAACGGCCATGAACACGGGGGAATGAACGTTCAGGAATGACCGTTCAGGCGTTGTTTTCCGGCGCGCGTCGAGTGCGCCTGCACCGATTATTGTCCTGACCCAAAATTACCGCGTAGCGGAAACAGCGTCATCAGGCTGGCGCTGTCGTAGAGCGGATTTGCTGGAAATGGCAGGCATGCGGCGAAATCACCGAAGGTCATCTTCGCCGCATGCCTTGCGACGTGCCGTTTTAGGCGGTCGCTCACGTGATCGCTTACTCCTCCAGTGAGTAAGGCAGCGGCTGAATCGACAGTGCGCTGGCGCTGTCGTCCCGTACGCGCAACACGCTGTCGGCTTCCAGGTCGTTATTTAACACCGCCTGCACCCACAGCTGTCCGTCCTGTAAACGAACGGACGCCAGCACGGTGCCGGTACGGCGCCAGTTGTCTCCCAGCTTCAGCTCGAGATCGTCTCCTGCCGCGGGTTCGATCGTCGACGTGCCCGCGAGCCAATATAGCGCGCGTTTATTGGCGCCGCGGTACTTGGCGCGCGCCACCATTTCCTGCCCCGCATAGCATCCTTTAAGGAAACTAATCCCCTGTAAAGCCTGCAAATTTGTTGCCTGTGGAATGAACTGTGCGCTATTTGCCGTGTCAATCACGGGGTAGCCCGCTTCGATATCGAGCGCCAGCCACTGTGCGCTGTTATTGCGCTTAGTTTTATCTTCCAGCGCATTCAGTAGGGCCGCCGCGCGTTCGGCTGACAGCACCAATAGAAAACGCTCGTCCGGATGCGTGAAATGCAGTAGCGTCGCGCCTGACTCTTGTACTACGGCGTTGTCGGCATCCGGTAATGCGTTAAACAGGGGAGCGAGTTGCTCCCGGATGCCTTGCCCGGCGGCGCCCAGCAGTACGGTTTCGTCATCGGCCCCCATCGTGGTTTTGGAGAAGACGGCGTACTTTTTCAGCTCGGTCAGCTGCACATCGCGAACGCTGCGGCGCTCAACATAGGCCAGTCCCTCGCCGTGATGGAACAGGCGCAGGTCGCTCCACATTTTACCTTTGGCGTCGCAGTGGGCGCAGAGGACATGCTGGTTAGGCTCCAGCGCCGTCACGTCGGTGGTGACCTGTCCCTGAACATAGCTGACGGTGTCGGGGCCGACCAGAGTGACCAGTCCCCAATCTTCCAGCGTCATGAGCGTGGCGGGAAGGGCGGAGGACGGAAATAAAGGGTGTGATGGAATTGTATTAGCCATGGTTACAGTCCTGCGATGAGGGGTGTTCAGCAATCGCCTAATGGTAAAAGAGCGGCAAGGGTTTGCAAGCGCTTATTGGGCGGAGATGACGAATGCGCGAAGCGCTACGCAGAGTGAGCCATGCCGATGTCGATCCTGCGCTAAAATATGTCAAAGTATTACTATTGGTTTAATATCATCGAACAAAATAGAGTTACACTGAAGTCTATGACTGAACAAAGTGAGCGATCATATGGATATCAATGATAAATCACGCATTCACTGGGCCTGTCGGCGCGGTATGCGTGAGCTGGATATTTCCATCATGCCGTTTTTCGAGCATGACTACGATGCATTGAACGATAGCGACAAAAGTGCTTTTGTCCGCCTGTTGCAGTGCGACGATCCCGATCTGTTCAACTGGCTGATGAACCACGGCGAGCCATCAGATCAGGAACTTAAACGTATGGTTTCCCTTATTCAGACGCGAAATAAAC
>NZ_CAMKXG010000029.1 GCF_946477055.1 Lonsdalea britannica
GGTGATGACCTGCAGAATTAACGCGATACGCGACAGCTCGCCACCCGATGCCACTCTCGCCAATTGTTGATGAGGCTGGCCGGGGTTCGTTGTAACACGAAACTCAATCTGGTCCGCCCCCGTCATATTGAGATAATCCGTCGCGAAGGTGACATGGATGGAGAAATGACCGTGCGGCATCGCCAGTTCGCGCATGTTCTCAGTGATTAACTGGGAGAGCGTCTCGGCATGTTGGCAACGACGCGTATGTAGCTGTTCAGCGGTATGCAGCGCCTGCTGGTGGTATTCATGTACCGCTTGACTCAGGGCCTCATGATCGCTTTCCTGCTGGTCCAACAGCTGTTGCTCATTCAGCAGTTGCTGATAAAACGTCGGCAGCTCTTCCGGGGCCACATGGTGTTTACGGGACAGCGATAGCTGGCGCGATAGCCGTTGCTCCAGTTCATACAGACGAACAGGGTCAAGTTCCATGCGGTCACTGTAATGACGTAGTTCGTCACTGGCTTCGCTGATCTGGATGTGGGCTTCGTCGAGTAAAGACAGAATGCCTGACAGCGATTCATCCAGCCCAACCAGCTCGGTCAGCTTCTGGCGAGCGCTGTGCAACATGCCAAGCAGGTTTTGCTCTTCGCCTTCACTCAGAATATGCAGCGTCTGTTGACTCAGGGACTGCAACTGCCCACTGTTGGCCAGACGTTTGTACTCAGCGTCGATCTGCTCGTATTCGCCAGCTTGAGGCGCAAACTCGTTCAACTCTTTCAACTGGTACTGCAGCAGTTCGCGTCGAGCTTCCCGCTCAATTGCTGCCTGCTGGTGCTGCGCTAGCTCACGGCAGCTCTGGTGCCACTGACGGCAAGTTTCTCGCATCGCAGCCAGTAATTGTGGTTCGTCCGCATAAGCGTCCAGCAGATATCGCTGATGTTCAGGTTTCAGCAGCAATTGATGGGCGTGCTGACCGTGTAGCTGAATTAAATGCTGGCCCAGTTCACGGAGTTGGGAAAGCGGCACGGCAGTGCCATTAATGAATCCGCGGGAGCGTCCATCAGCCCCCACGACCCGTCGGAGAAGACATTCGTTGCTGTCATCTAACTGGTTATGCTCCAGCCATTCAAGTGCGGCAGGCGTATCAGCCAGGGAAAACCGCGCGCAGATGTCAGCGCGCGCTGCACCGGGGCGGACCATGCTGGCGTCAGCGCGATTACCGAGACATAAACCCAAAGCGTCAATCGCAATGGATTTGCCCGCCCCGGTTTCTCCGGTAATGACGCTCATACCTGCCTGAAAATCAATCTCCAGTTCGCGCACGATAGCGAAGTTACTGATAGTGAGTTGAGCCAGCATGATGTTTTCCTGTATGTAAAAACAAGTGTTAATGCATACAGTATAAACTGGTTTTTTATACAGTAAAGTGGTTGAGTTGACTTATTAAAATAATTTTTTCGACCAGCCTAATTTACTGCTCAATGTATTGAAGTAATTGTAATTTTCAGGATGGATAAGATTCAGGTGGTGAGGACTGCGGCGAATCAACACTTCTTCGCCTTCCTGGATAGGAAGGGCGATCTGGCTATCGCAGCTTATCTCTAAGTCATTGGTAATTTGGGAGAATTTGAGTCTTATCGTGCTGCTGTTGCTGATAACTAACGGGCGTGCGGACAGCGTATGAGGAAACATCGGCACCAGTGCGATGGCGTCCAGCGACGGGCTGAGGATGGGGCCGCCGCCGGAGAGAGAGTAGGCGGTGGAGCCTGTGGGCGTCGAAATAATCAAGCCGTCTGAGCGCTGTGAAAAGGCGAAGCTATCGTCAATGTAGACCTCAAACTCGATCATATGCGCGACTTTACCGGGGTGCAGCACGACTTCGTTGATGGCGCTGCTGCTGCTGTTCATATGATTGGCCCGGCAGACCTGAGCCTCCAGCATAAACCGGCTTTCACGAATATAGCGCCCGGCCAGAACGTCGCTTAACTGCTGTTGTGCATGATCCGGGTCGAGATCGGTCAGAAAGCCAAGATTTCCTCGGTTAACACCGATAACGCTGATGTCATAGCGGGACAGCACCCGCGCGGCGCCAAGCATATTTCCATCCCCCCCGACGACGACGGCCAGATCGGCTTGTTGGCCGACTTCCGCCAGACTGCCCGTGACGGCATCAGAGAGGTTGAGCTCCTGGGCAATCTGTTGCTCGAGGATAACGGAATATCCTTTACCAGTTAGCCACTTGTAGAGCATTTCATGTGTGGCCAGCGCGGAAGGATGCCGCGGATGACCGACGATACCGATGCAGTTAAATGTTTTATTCATTAGGCGGTTAATCCTTACGGGAAGAGGCCGTTCCGCGTTTTCAGCCGAGCAATATGTCAGGGTTCCCTTGAAACCCCCGTTTTGATCCCCATAATAAGCGAACAAGCGAGATGAATGCCAAAACCGCGGAGTATTTCATGAGTAGTAAAGAACAGAAGTCGCCGGACGAACAGGTTCAGGATCAAAAGAAAGCAGCAGACGCCTCTGTTGAGACGCCAGAAGCGGCTGATCCCCGTGATGAACGTATCGCCGAACTGGAAGCGCAGCTGAGCGAATTACAGCAGCGTGAGCGCGAAAGCGTGCTGCGTTCTCGCGCCGAAAGCGAAAATATTCGCCGCCGTGCAGAACTGGATGTCGAAAAAGCGCACAAATTCGCGCTGGAAAAATTCGCCGGTGAAATGTTGCCAGTGATCGATAATCTGGAACGTGCGCTGGAAACAGCAGACAAGTCTAACGATGCACTGACAGCCATGATCGAAGGGGTCGAACTGACGCTGAAATCTCTGCTGTCTGCCGTGCAAAAATTCGGTATTGAAGTGGTGGCGGATGTAAATGTGCCGTTCAACCCTGAAATCCATCAGGCGATGACGATGATGGAGTCTGCCGACCACGAGCCTAATCACGTGATGCTGGTCATGCAGAAAGGCTACACCCTGAACGGTCGTTTGCTACGCCCGGCCATGGTTGCAGTATCTAAAGCTAAAGAGTAACTCTTTTGGCTTAACTTCGGGGCAGGTGAAGTGATGACCTGCTCCGAAGAGCTCCTGTTATCTCCTCTCCTTTTTTTCTTTCCCCTCACCCTGGCTGAATGCATTTTTTCGGCTGATTAATGCCGATCCGGTTTTTTTTAGGCCAAAAAACGGCATATTGTTTATATTTTGTTAATATTGGTTTTCTGAAACGCATAGGGTTTTGTGTCGAAATACATCATCATCTCTGCCTATCAGAATAATCATTTCTACCGATCTAAATGCACTTGATAATCATTCTCATATCTGTGAGAGTACCATTACAGTATATTTAGAAGGGTCAATTTTATGCCGGAGAGTCGTGTTATCGCATCTGTCAGCCGCACATCTAGGAAGATCAAACTTTCCCTGATGGGGCCCGCGTTTATCGCGGCGATCGGCTACATCGATCCCGGTAACTTCGCGACCAATATTCAGGCTGGCGCGTCATACGGCTATCAGCTGTTGTGGGTAGTGGTGTGGGCTAACCTTATGGCGATGCTGATTCAGCTGCTTTCCGCCAAGCTGGGAATTGCGACCGGTAAAAACCTCGCAGAGCACATTCGAGATCGCTTTCCTCGCCCGGCCGTATGGGCCTATTGGGTGCAGGCGGAGATTATCGCCATGGCGACCGATTTGGCCGAGTTCATCGGTGCCGCCATCGGATTTAAATTGCTGCTGGGCGTCTCTTTACTGGAAGGGGCGGTGCTGACGGGGATTGCCACGTTCTTGATACTGATGTTGCAGCAGCGCGGACAAAAGCCGCTGGAGATGGTGATTGGCGGTCTGCTGCTGTTCGTCGCGGCGGCCTATATCGTCGAGCTGATATTTTCTCGTCCTGAGCTGGCTTCCATCGCGCGAGGCATGGCCATCCCGAGTCTGCCGACCTCTGACGCCGTGCTGCTGGCCGCAGGCGTGCTGGGGGCGACCATTATGCCGCACGTCATTTATCTGCATTCGTCCCTGACGCAGCACACGGGAAACAATACCCGCAGCGATCGCTATGCTTCGACGAAGTTTGATGTGGCCGTGGCGATGACCATCGCGGGATTCGTCAACCTGGCTATGATGGCGACGGCAGCGGCGGCGTTCCACTTTAGTGGTAACACCCATGTCGCGGATTTGGATCAGGCGTATTTAACGCTGAAACCCCTGCTGGGTCAGGCTGCCGCGACGATTTTTGGTTTGAGTCTGGTGATTGCAGGCCTGTCTTCGACAGTGGTGGGAACGCTGGCGGGTCAGGTGGTGATGCAGGGATTTGTTCGTTTCAGAATCCCGCTGTGGCTGCGCCGCGCGGTGACCATGCTGCCGTCGTTTGTCGTTATCCTGTGCGGTATGGACCCGACGCGAGTGCTTGTCATGAGCCAGGTGCTGCTGAGCTTCGGTATCGCGCTGGCACTGGTTCCGCTGCTGTCATTCACGAACGATCGCGAACTGATGGGCGATTTAGTTAACGGTCGGTGGGTGAAGTCTTTTGGCTGGGTCATCGTTGCTGTGGTCGTGACGTTGAATCTTTATCTGCTGATAGGAAGCCTGCTCGGTCTCTGATACAAAGCGCGGCGCAGTGGGCGCCGCGTCTTTGCGAGGGGTTATTTCCCTTTTCTCAACTCGGTGACGGGAACGACGCCGATTCCCCAGTTATCCGTATCGACTTCCTCAATAATCACGACGGTGGTACTCGGATTCTTGTTTAAAACGTCCACCAGCAACTTTGTCGCGCCCTCAATCAACTGCTTTTTCTGGTCAGCAGTCGCGCCTTCACGTGTAATTTTGATATTGACGTATGGCATGGATTTCCTCCGGTGCAATCCTGAAAATTATTTCAGGTCATCAAGTGATTAGAAGACATTTGAATTATTCATAGAACAAAGCTGCTCCAACTGCTGATACATGTCGATGACGCAACGCCCGGCATCCTGCAACGCGCGGGAGTTCACCTGCGGGCGCGGCAGTACATAGGTATAGAAATTCGGGCCTTCAGCCAGAATCCCCAGCGCCCAGAGTGATGTCTGCGTTTCTCCCTGTCTGGAGATCGGATGCTGATTGCGATCGATATCAATCCCACCGGGATGATAGTTCTGGTTGATGAAGGGGCGGATGACACCCTGCGCAATGAGATTGCGGATAAACGGCGAATCATCATGCAGCACTGAGAAACTGTCGATTTTGGCTTTGATCAGCACATCGTATTCCGTCCGGCTGTTCGTCTCGGCGAACGTGCTGTTTATTTCGAAACAGCCTGAGCGGGCGTTAAGTAGCAGTGTTGACGCGGGCCCCCCCGCAAGTTTGACGATGCCCGCCTCCATCAGCGCCAGCAGTTCCCGGTTACGCGCAAGCGGCGGGCCCACCGCGATGCGGTTAAAGATCGGGGAATAGTGTTCCAATAGACGCTGATGGGACTCGCCGGTCAACCCGCCAAAATCGATCGCACTGCGCAGAATATCGCGGACGTCTCGAATCACATCGGTGGCCGCCTTAACCGCGCCCTCGACATTGCCTTGATCTGCGGCGTAAAGATCGTCGATCAGATGCGCCATAAAGAATGCGGTGTAGTCCTCCAGCGAAGCGAATGATTGATCCTGATGTGGATAAAACAGCGTAAGGATACGCTCACGATCTTCGGGATCTTCCTGATAGGTCGCAGCATCTGGCCAGTGCTTCTCGAGCGTGCTGCGATAGACGTAGCACATCTCTTTCACCAGCAGAGGCAGAATCTGTTTTTCAAAATCCAGCTTTGACGAGCCTGTAGCCGAGCGATTCTGTTGCCGGAGCATATCCAGGGCGGCGAGCGTGATAAAGGCGGGATGGTACTGTCCACCGACGCCTTTCTGGTTACGGCCGCGGCTACTGAACGGCAGCGCCTGACGGGAGAACAGGGCGATAGCCGGTTCACGTCCGCTGGGCGTGTAGCGCAACCGGCCTCCCTCTTCTGTAAATATGCCCCCTCGGCTATAGGTCAATTGCGACAGCACATCGTAAGCTGTCAGCCCCATACCTTGTATCAGCACACGCGACTGCGACGAGATGTCATCCAGCATCGTGGTTGGATAAGGCGTGCTGAAATACTCCAGATGGGGATTGTTCGTCCGATTGGCGGCCACAAATTGCAGCAGCACGTGGTCATCAATGGACAGCATGTTGCGACCGTGCCCGGTGGTTATAAACACGAAATCGGCCGAAATGATCGTTCCGCCTTGCAGCGAAATCTGGGCTTTTCCATTGTCCTGGAGGGCGAGGTTGGTGGCGCGGTGAGGTCGATGGCGGATCACCAGATCGTGCGGCAAACCGCGGGTGATTTCATGGTATCCCCAGACGAGATATTCGCCCAGCAGGCGACGGGGGAGATAATCGTTTTCCTGAATTTCCGTGCCATTCTTGTTTCGGTAGCCGTGCGCTTTGGCCCACTCGAAAAAATTAAGTCCTCGGCGAACAGGGCCGGTATTTTTGACCGATTCGTCACCGAATAGCGTGATTTGGCTGGCGACGGTATTCACCAGCAGGTGATCGGGTTGTTGACGACTGTGAGCGCCCGCGCCAATTTCATTGGGGTCAACGAGCAGGATTTCCATTCCTTCTGGATGGGGTGAGTGGTGATACAGCGTAATCAGACGTTCAAGAATACTTAATCCTCTTGGGCCTATGCCCAATATTGCGATGGTAGTTCGAGCCATAACTCATCTCCTTTGAATGATCGAACATTGACGATTTCCTGAAGTGAAATAACTCATTCCTGATGCCATAAATAATGCGATAGCGCCGCAGATGATGGCGGAGGTGACCGCATGAGGACCGGCTTTCAGCGTGCTGGTCAGTAAAGGTCCGGCGATTTGTCCGATGCCGTAGGTCAAGGTGACCAGCCCGAGCAGATTGATGTGACGCGGAACACGAATGCGTTTGGCTAAAGGCATCACCAGCGTGGTCGTGCCCATAAATGTCGCGCCGAAACCGATGCTGCTGACGATTAACATGACGGGCGAGTCGCTTAGCAAGGTCAGCAAAACGCAAATGCCTTGCAGGAAAAGGTTCGCCGTCAAACATTGCAGCGTTCCCCATCGGCCTGCGGCCCATAGCCAGATGAAGCAGCCGGGAACGATGCCCAGACCGACCAGCGACCACAGGTGGCTGGCCAGCAGCGGGAACGCCAGTGTTTTGGCCATCAAAGGCAGATAGGTGGCGATGATGATGTAGCCGAAGCCAGCGAGCCCATAGAGCAGCGCCAACTGCCACCAGAGAATACTTTCCTGTTTGACCGGTGTGGGCGCGACGCCGACGGACGCCGCGGAGTGGCGGGGCATCAGCCGCCACATCCCTAGCAGCAGTAGAGCGGACATCAGGCCCGCCCCCCACCATAGCGTCTCGGCGTCCAGCGCGAAGCCCTGACCGGCGACGACATACTCATTCCCCATGATGATCCCCACGCCAACGCCTGCGTAAAGCGCAGCGATAGCGCCAAAATGATGCGTGAGGCGCATAATGGTTACTGAGCCGAAAATCATCATGCCTGCGCTGGCGATACCTGCGGTGAAACGAATCCATAGCGTCAGGGAAAAGTCCGTGGTCAGGGCCATCGCGAAAGTCAGCGCGGCAGTGGCGATGGCGGCGGCAAACAGCGTCGCGCGGGTGTACGCGGGGGGAATGAGGCGGCTGAAGGCAAACAGCAGGCTACCGACCAGATACCCCGCATAATTGGCGCTGGCAAGATACGAGAGCTGATTGAAGGTAAA
Source organism: Lonsdalea britannica (assembly GCF_946477055.1). GTDB lineage: Bacteria > Pseudomonadota > Gammaproteobacteria > Enterobacterales > Enterobacteriaceae > Lonsdalea > Lonsdalea britannica_A. Next base: position 7,757 of record NZ_CAMKXG010000029.1, read on the forward strand.
CAGATTCTCGCTGAGCATGACAGGCAACATGGGGGTGAAAAGAAAACGTCCGAGCCCCATACCCAAAGCCAAAACTGCCGTCCCGAACAGCGCGGTTCGGAAGGATGATAAAAAGGAATGATAATGTCTAACATGACTCATTTTTATCTTATCCGAGAATAAATAAAATGATATTAGAGCTATCGTGACGATTATCATGATAAATAAAAGTGAATATTATTGAGTTAAATGTTCACTAAAAGAGAGCGTTCGCTATGGATAGTCACTCACTGCGCTTTTTCAAAGCCGTGGCTGAAAGCGGCTCTGTCAAAGAGGCGTCAAAGCAGTTGCACTGCGTTTCGTCAAACGTCACGACTCGTCTCAAGCGGTTAGAGGCCAGCCTCAATGTCTGTCTGTTCAGGCGCGAGAAAAATCGCCTCTATATCACGCCGGAGGGAGAATATTTGTTGGGATACGCCAACAAAATTTTGGCGTTGATGGACGAAGCGGAAAGAAGCTTGCAAGCTCAGAACCCCTCAGGTCCGTTACGCTTAGGTTCCATGGAGACCACGGCGGCCGTCCGTTTACCTTCCTTGCTGTCCTCTTTTAGTCGAGATACACCGCTGGTGGAGCTGAGCCTGGAAACGCACCCGACGCGTCAACTGGTTGATAAGGTGCTGAATGGCAGCCTGGATATTGCGTTTGTGGCAGACCATGAGCATCTATCGCGAGACTTGCTGGAAAGTCTTCCCGTGTGGCGAGAAACATTGGTGCTGGTGACGCTCAAAGATCACCCCGACGTGGTGACGGCAAACGATCTGCGGATCAAAAGACCGCTGACATTGGGGTTGGGCTGCTATTATCGCTACCGCTTTGTGCAGTGGCTCAGGCAACAGGGCATCGTTGGGCCGGAGCCGCAGGAGTTCGGGTCTTTTCAAACCATTCTTGGCTGTGTGGCGTCGGGCATGGGGATCTCGCTCTTGCCGGAAAGCGTGGTCAGCCAGTACGCGCAAAGTTTCGATATTCGTCGCCACGCTATCGACCCCTGCATTGGTGAAGTCGACACGCTGATGATTTGGCTAAAAAGTCGTGAGGCGGGGAGGGGCTCCACTGCCTTCAGGCAGTTTGTGATAAAGAACCGTTCGGCGCATGATAAATGATTCTGTGTCCAGGTCGTTAGGTCCGCATGTTCCAACGGCCGGGGTCATGAGAGATTGTTTTGCTGTAGAGAAAAATAATTTAAGACGGAGGGCCTTTCATGACGTCATCGATCACCATCATTAAACAGAAATTGCTGTCCGATCACTGGTTCGTGCTGAATAAGTATGTTTATGACCTGAAAAGAAAAAATGGCGAAACCGTTCGGCAGGTTCGCGAGGTGTATGACCGGGGTAATGGGGCAACGATCCTGTTGTACAACCGGGAAAAGGGCAGAGTGGTCCTGACGCGTCAGTTTCGTTTGCCGACATATCTGAACGGCAATGAGAGCGGCATGCTGCTGGAAGCCTGTGCCGGGATGCTGGACGATCACTCACCCGAAGCCTGTGTGCGCCACGAAGCGATCGAAGAGACGGGCTATGTCGTCAGAGACGTCGAAAAACTGTTTGAAGCCTATATGTCGCCGGGCGGCGTCACTGAAATCATCCACTTCTTCGCGGCGCAGTACGACGAGTCGCTGCGTGATAACCGAGGGGGCGGGATTGATGATGAAGATATCGAAGTGGTTGAACTGCCCTTTACTGAAGCTGTCGCTATGATGAAGGACGGGCGAATCAAAGATGCCAAGACCATCATGCTCTTGCAGTACGCCCAGATCCAAGGTTGGTTTAGCGAGTCGTCATGATGGGACGTTAATGCGGGGCGCTGAACTCGCCCCGCCAGACATCATTTCTTGTTACAGCTGCGCGGCCAGCAGGTCTTCGAGCTTCTGCTGATCCGCAGCAAACAATCGGATCCCTTCCGCCAGCTTCTCGACCGCCATGGCGTCCTGATTGTGGAGCCAGCGGAATTCGGCTTCGGAGAGTGGCGAAGCCTGATAGAGCCCTTCCGTCGCCGGGCTGAGCTTGCGCTCCACCGGCGCGTCGCTGTTTTTCAACTGCTCCAGCAGGTGCGGAGAAATAGTCAGTCGGTCGCACCCTGCCAGCGCCAGAACCTGTTCAACTTTGCGGAAGCTGGCGCCCATGATGACGGTCTCGTAGCGGTGCTGCTTGTAGTAGTCGTAGATGCGTTTGACGGACTGTACGCCCGGATCTTGTTCTGCCGAATAGTCTGCGTTCGGCTCCCGCGCCTGATACCAGTCGTAGATTCGGCCGACGAACGGCGAGATCAGATACACGCCCGCTTCCGCACAGGCCCGCGCCTGCGCAAACGAGAACAGCAGCGTCAGATTGCAGTTAATCCCTTCCTTCTCCAGCGCTTCAGCGGCCTGAATGCCTTCCCAGGTCGCCGCCAGCTTAATCAGAATGCGTGAACGGGGAATATCCTTGCGCTCATACAGTCCAATCAGTTTACGGGCCTTGGTGACGCACATCCCCCGGTCGAATGACAGGCGCGCGTCCACCTCAGTGGAGATCCGACCCGGAATGCTTTTCAGCACCTCTGCGCCAATATTGACGGCGAGTTGGTCGCTGGCGTTAATCAGCTGTGTTTCGCGCGATCCGCCCTGTTGGCGGGCGTAGTCCAGTGCATCGGTAAATAGCGACTGATAAGAGGGCAGGCTGGCGGCTTTCAGGATCAGCGAAGGATTGGTGGTGGCATCCTGCGGCGCGAAATGCCGGATTGAGTCGATATCGCCGCTGTCAGCTACCACAACGGTGAACTGCTTAAGGGCATCGAGTTGGTTCATGCATGACTCCTGGGATAAGAAACGGATCGACGAAAACTCAGGGTGGTGATGACATACCCTGCATCAGTACCGGACAGAATGACATGCGCTTTTTCTGATTACTGTGATGGAGGAAGATAATAGGGCAATAGAATGACCCGACCGCGGGGATGCGATCGGGGTGACGCAGAAGTTAGCGAGACTGTCGTTGCAGCCACTGATCCAGCTGATTGGCGAATTGCTGGCGGTCGCGCTGGCTCAGCGCGTTGGGTCCGCCGGTCTGGATGCCGCTGGAACGCAAGGTATCCATAAAGTCGCGCAGGGTCAGCCGCTCACGGATGGTGTCCGGCGTGTATCGCTCTCCGCGTGGGTTCAGCGCTTCGCCCTGTTTTTCCAGCACTTCGGACGCCAGCGGGATATCGCTGGTGATCACCAAATCGCCGGGCGTCACGCGGCGGACGATTTCGTTGTCCGCAACGTCGAATCCTGCCGCGACGCGCAGCGTGCGCAGATAGGGGGACGCTGGCACTTTCAGCGGCTGATTCGCGACGAAGGTGACGGTTGTCGCCGTGCGTTCTGCCGCACGATACAGGACTTCCTTGATAACGACGGGGCATGCGTCGGCATCGACCCAGATAACGGCCATCAGCAGTTCTCCTCGCTATCTTTTGGGGCCAGCCAGTCGCGCGGCGGCAGGAAGTCTCGATATAGCGCGGCTTCCGGGCTGTCAGACTCTGGAGCGTACTGATATTCCCAGCGCACCAGCGGCGGCATCGACATCAGAATGGACTCGGTGCGTCCCCCGCTTTGCAGGCCGAACAGCGTGCCGCGGTCCCAGACCAGGTTGAACTCTACGTAGCGCCCGCGGCGATAGAGCTGGAACTCGCGCTCCCGTTCGCCCCAGGGCAGATCTTTGCGACGTTGGACGATCGGCAGATAGGCCTCGGCAAAACCTTTGCCGACAGCCTGCATAAACGCGAAGCTGGTGGCGAAATCCGGCGTGTTCAGGTCGTCGAAGAACAGGCCACCTATCCCTCGCGCCTCGTTGCGATGCTTCAGGAAGAAGTACTCGTCGCACCATGCTTTGTAGCGAGGGTAAACTTCTTCGCCAAACGGCTGACAGAGGTCGTGCGCCGTTTGGTGCCAATGCACGGCATCCTCTTCGAAGCCATAATAGGGCGTCAGATCGAAGCCGCCGCCGAACCACCATACCGGCGCTTCGCCCTCTTCTTCGGCAATAAAGAAGCGCACGTTGGCGTGGCTGGTGGGGACATACGGATTAAGCGGATGAATGACCAGCGAGACGCCCATGGCCTGAAAGCTGCGTCCGGCCAGCTCCGGGCGATGTACGCTAGCAGAAGGCGGCAGAGACGCGCCCGAAACGTGGGAAAAGTTAACGCCAGCCTGCTCGAAGACCTGACCTTGACGCAATACACGGCTTCGTCCGCCGCCGCCGGTCGCATATTCCCAGGCGTCCTCCCTGAAGGTTTCCGCACCGTCCATCTGTTCCAGCTGTTGGCAGAGGGTATCCTGCAACGAGAGCAGAAAACGTTTTATCGCGTCAATATCGGGAGAACTCATCGTGATCCTTTTGGCATCAGTAGCAAAGCCGTCAGTATAACGAGATTTCCGCGCCGATAAATGCCGTCGTGGTGCGGAAGCGGCGATGGCAATTTACGGTTGCGTCTGACGTGAATCACGCGATAATCAGAACTTACCTCATTTACTTACCGATAATGGGTCGTTAGCGATGGACATCCGCATATTCAAACAAGATGACTTTGAAGAAGTGATCACTCTTTGGGACCGCTGTGATCTACTGCGTCCGTGGAACGATCCGGAAATGGATATCGAACGTAAGATGAATCACGACCCCGATCTGTTCCTGGTGGCGGAAGTCGGCGGAGAGATTGTCGGTTCGGTGATGGGCGGCTATGACGGTCATCGCGGTTCGGCCTACTACTTAGGCGTGCATCCGGACTTTCGCGGACGTGGCATCGCCAATGCCTTGGTGAGCCGACTGGAAAAGAAATTGATTGCGCGCGGTTGCCCGAAAATCAATCTGATGGTGCGCGAAGATAATGACGCGGTCATCGGCATGTATGAGAAGCTCGATTATCAAACCGCAGACTGCATCACGCTCGGTAAGCGCCTGATAGAAGATCAGGAGTATTAAGCGCGGGATGATATGCCAGCGCGGCATGTTATCCCCCAACGATTTTTACGGCACTTTCTGTGCGCAGAGGACTCCAATAGCCATCTGCATGCAGGCAGGTGCCGTTTTTTGTTAAGGAGTTGGTTGTGATCACTGTTCGCCCACTATATTTGGCTCTTCCGCTGCTGCTGACCGGCTGCGGCACGCTTTCCCATTTATCCTGGTCCAGCCTGTCGCCAATGAACTGGTTCGGGTCTTCTTTAACGGTCTCTGATACGGGCGTCGGCGGTATTACCGCAGGGACGCCGATGTCTGAAGCGGCGCTCGATCGTGCATTGGACGGAAATTACCGGCTGCGCGGTGGCATGGCGACGCATAACGGTAAGCTGGTGGCGTTCTATGAAGCGCTGAAAGACGATCAGGTGAAAGTGACGATCAACGGGGAGCCGAAGAGTCACGTCAGTCAGGTGGATGTGATGGATGCATCAGCCGCCAGCGCCTGGGGCGTCAAGATCGGCGATGAATTCAGTTCGCTCTACAGCAAGGCATTCGACGCCTGCCAACTGGGTCAGGGCGACAGCGCGCGCGACGTAGAATGTGTTGCGCCGCAGAGTCAGCACGTGAGCTATCTGTTTACCGGTAGCTGGAGTGGTCCGGATGGACTGATGCCGCCGGACGATATTCTGCAACGCTGGAAGGTCAGCAAAATCATCTGGCACGCTCAGCCGCGCCGCTGATTCATGCCTCAGCATGGGCGGCTCCGCCCATGCTTTTTCTGGTTTTTCCCTCGTATTCGCTTCCCGCGTTCTCTCTCCGCCGCCGTGTGGCCTCGTAAACATTTTGCGTTGAAGCAAAGCAAAATCAGTATTGCATCCGGTATCATAAGCGCGCTGGGTATCTTCAGGGCAACAATGACGATACAACATACTGAATAATAAGAGGAATGAGAGTGATGACACCAATTCAAAGCGGTATCTTGCTGGAGCATCGCCGTTTTGCCATTTATATGGAAGCCAGAGTTCAGGGAGAATTTGATGCCATCCGGCAGGGATGCAAGAAATTTTGTCAGTCTCTGAATGAGTTACAGCAGCAGTTTCCTGATGCCGGTCTGGGGGCGACGCTCGCCTTTGGTCACGATGTGTGGCGTGAGTTGGATTGCGAGAACAGCGCCGCTGAACTCAAACCATTTACGCCGCTGGGAAAAGGACTCGCGCCAGCCACGCAGAGAGACATGCTGATCCATATTCAGTCACTTCGTCATGACGTGAACTTCAGCCTGGCTCAGGCGGCGCTGGTCGCGTTCGGCACCGCCATTCACGTCGAAGAAGAAACTCATGGTTTCCGCTGGGTGGAAGATCGGGACCTGAGCGGCTTCGTCGACGGTACTGAAAACCCGCAGGGCGAAGATCGCCATAGCGTCGCCATCATTCCCGATGGGCAGCCGGGCGCTGGCGGCAGCTACGTCTTCGTGCAGCGCTGGGAGCATAACCTGCGCCAGCTGCAGCGAATGAGTACGGAAAAACAGGAACAGATGATCGGTCGTACTAAGCAGGAGAACGAAGAGCTGCCGTCCGATCAGCGCCCGGAAACGTCTCACCTCAGCCGTGTCGATCTCAAAGAGGACGGCAAAGGGCTGAAAATTCTGCGACAAAGCCTGCCTTACGGCACCGCGAGCGGTAAAAAAGGACTCTATTTCATGGCCTACTGTTCTCGCCTGCACAATATCGAACAGCAGCTGCTGAGCATGTTCGGCGATCGAGACGGCAAGCGAGACGAGATGTTGCGCTTTACCCGTGCCGTAAGCGGGAGCTACTATTTCGCTCCGTCGCTGACGTGGTTACAGGCATTGTAACGGCTGACGCGAGGCGATCCCGATAACGAAAGGTAGGCAGAGGACGTGAAGACAGACGCGCTTGAACACTGCATCGGCAATACGCCGCTGGTAAAATTACAGCGATTGGCTCGCCATACGGAGAGCGAGATCTGGGTCAAGCTGGAAGGGCAGAACCCGGCGGGGTCGATCAAGGATCGTGCGGCTTACGGCATGATCTGTCAGGCGGAGCGGCGAGGGACGATTAGCCCCGGCGACACCTTGATTGAAGCGACCAGCGGTAATACCGGCATCGCGCTGGCGATGGTGGCGGCGTTGAAGGGATACCGTTTGCGGTTGCTGATGCCGGAAAACATGAGTCTGGAGCGTCAGGCCGCCATGCGCGCTTACGGCGCTGAACTCTTGCTGGTGAGTCAGCAAGAGGGAATGGAAGGCGCACGCGACAGGGCGCGCCGGATGGCGGAGGCGGGTGAAGGCTATGTGCTCGACCAGTTCAACAATCCGGACAATGCGCAAGCCCATTTCGCCAGCACCGGTCCTGAAATCTGGCGTCAAACTGAAGGTCGTCTGACCCACTTTGTTTCCTGTATGGGTACCACGGGGACGATCACCGGCGTCAGCCGCTATCTGAAAAGTCAGCGTGACGCGATTTGCACCGTCGGCCTGCAACCGCAGGCGGGCAGTCAGATCCCGGGGATCCGTCGTTGGTCGCCTGGCTATATGCCGGGAATTTATGCGCCTGAACTGGTTGACCGCGTTCTGGACGTTTCTCAGCAAGAGGCCGAGGCCACGACCCGCCTGCTGGCGCAACAGGAAGGTCTTTTATGCGGCGTGAGTTCCGGCGGCGCGGTGGCTGGCGCTTTGAAGATCGCCGCTGCCGAGCCGGGAAGTCGTATCGTCGCGATTGTATGCGATCGCGGCGACCGCTATCTCTCGACCGGCGTCTTCGACTAACCGCCGCCTCTTTCCTCTCTCGGCTATTCCCTTTCCAGCGCGTAAATAGGCTGCATGTTGGCGGCGCGTCGGGCGGGGAAGAAGCCGAAAATCACGCCGATCAGGCTGGAACAGACGAACGCGGCGACGATAGACACGGGCGAATACACGAGGGAGAAGCTGCTGACCAGCAGGCCGAATAATCCGCCGCAAAGCAGCGAAACCACGACGCCCAACAGCCCGCCGCACAGGCACACCAGCACCGCTTCGATCAGGAATTGCTGCATGATATCGCTGGTGCGCGCGCCTACCGCCATCCGCACGCCAATCTCCCGGGTGCGCTCGGTCACCGATACCAGCATGATGTTCATCACGCCAATTCCGCCGACAATCAGTGAAATCACCGCAATCAGCGATACCAGCAGCGTCAGCGTGGCGCCGGTTTTCTGAATAGCTTGCCGAATACTGTCGGTGTTCATCACGAAGAAGTCTTTATTGCCGTGGTGACGCGTCAGCTCCTGAGTAATGCCTTGCTCCGCGACGCTGAGATCGACATTGTCTTTAACGCGGACGGTGATGCTTCGCAGATAGGACTGTCCCACCAGTCGCCACATGGCGGTGGTGTAGGGAACCCAGACATTCAGGCTTTCGTCGCTCCCGAACCCGTTTTGCTGGCGTGTGGCCACGCCAATAATTCGACACGGCAGCGTGCCGAGCAGAATGACCTGCCCCAGCGGATCTTCGCCATGCGGAAACAGCTTATCCCGCGTGTTCTGATCGATCACCACTTCTTGCGCCAGCGTGTCGATACTCTGGGAGGGAAATGATACGCCCTCCGACAGGGTGTAGCCGCGAACGGTAAAAAACTGTTCGCCGACGCCGTTCACGGTGGTGGTCAGCGAAACATTGCGGTAACGCAGCGTCACACTGGAGGAAAGCACGGGGGTGATGCTATGGACGTAGGGCTGTGCCGACAGCGGTTTAATGTCGCTGGCCCTCAGCGTTTGGATCGCGCCGGATCGCATATCGCCAAAGTCTTTGCCGGGAAAAATCTCCAGCGTGCTGGTGCCCATCTCATTGATGCTGTCCAAAACCTGCTGCTGGGAGCCTTTCCCCAGGGCGACGACCGATACGACGGAGGCGATGCCGATGATGATGCCCAACATCGTCAGGAAGGTACGCATTCGTTGGGCGCTCATCGCGCGCAGCGCCATTTTGAACGCATTGGTAAAGCGTCCGCACCACTGGGAAAACGAAGGGATGGCTGACGATGTGGTGTGGGCGGCGGCTGGCGCCCGTTCAGGAATGGGAACTTCGGAAGCGTTTGAGGGAGAGCATTGACGGTCGCCGATGATTTCACCGTCATGAATTTCGATAATGCGTTCCGCCTGCTGCGCCACCTGCATATCGTGTGTGACGATGATGATCGTCTGTCCCTGACGGTGCAGCTCTTTCAGGATCGTCAGCACTTCGTTGCCGCTGGTGCTATCGAGCGCGCCGGTCGGCTCGTCGGCCAGAATGACGTTCCCGCCGTTCATCAGGGCGCGGGCGATACTGACGCGCTGCTGCTGACCACCGGAAAACTGGTTAGGCGAGTAGTTCAGACGTTCTTCCAGCCCCAGACGCGTCAGCAGTGCGAGCGAGCGTTGCTGGCGTTCATGACGCGCTTTACCGGCATAGACGGCTGGGATCTCCACGTTGTCTTGTACCGTCAGGTCGCTCAGCAGATGATAGCGCTGGAAAATGAAGCCAAAATGCTCGCGCCTCAGCGCGGCCAGGCTGTCGTTATCCAACGTCAGCGTGGAGGTTCCTGCCACCAGATAGTCGCCCTGACTGGGCTTGTCCAGACAGCCGAGAATGTTCATCAGGGTCGACTTTCCCGACCCGGAGGCCCCAACGATAGCGACCATTTCACCTGATTGGATCGTGAGATTGATGTCTTTCAGGACGTCGACCGTCTTCTCGCCGTTAGCAAAACGGCGAAAAACGTGGTTGAGCTGTAATAAAGGCGTCGTCATGGTTTAGAACCCCATCGGCGGCCTGCCCGACCGACTGCCGGTCGTGCCGCCTTGTTGGCTGACGATGACCTCTTCGCCGGCGTTGACGCCGGAAGTGAGCTGGACGAAGACATTGTCGCTGATACCGGTGGTGACCGGACGGGCATGAATATCCCCTTTATCGTCCACGACCTGCACCAGCGTTTTTCCTGCCTCGTTATGCAGCGCCGTCATCGGCACAACCAGCGCGTTCTTGACGGTATCCAGCAGGATGTAAACCTGTGCCGTCATGGAGATACGCAGGGTTTCTTCGGGGTTGTCGACATCGAACAGTCCATTGTAGTAGACCGCCGTGCTGGAAGACGACGAGCTGCTACTGCTGCTTGAACTGCTGCTGCTTGAGGTCGAGGTATCGGAACTCAGCGATTCCGGCGCCGGTTCGATAGCGCGCAGCGTGGCCTGATAGCGTTTATCCGGATTGCCGAGGATCGTGAACCAGACCGACATGCCCGGTTTGACCTTAATCACGTCCGCTTCTGAGATCTGCGCCTGGATGGTCATGGTCTTCAGGTTGGCGACTTTGGCGATGGTCGGCGTGCTTTGCGCGGCGTTGACCGTCTGCCCAGCTTCGACCGGGATGGCGACGACGGTGCCGTCCATCGGCGACGTGATTTTGGTATAGCCCAGATTGACCTGCGCGGTATTGACGGCGATCTGCGCCTGAATTATTTGGGCGTCCATTGCGGCGATTTCGGCCTGCGTGGCGTCGAGCGTCGCACGGGCGCTGTCATAGTCCGCCTGCGCGCCGACGCCTTTTCGCATCAGCATTTCCTGACGCTGCCAGCTCAGCTGATTATTTTTTAGCGTCGCCAGTTTGGCGGCTCGCTGGGCCTGCACGTTTTTCAGCGCCGCTTGACTGTCTTTGAGCTCGTTCTGCTGGGTCAGGTCATCGATTTCGGCCATTAGCTGTCCTTTTTGAACTTTATCGCCCAATGAAATCGGCAACGCTTTGATTTGTCCTGATGCCTGAGCACCGACGCTAACCAGCTTTTGCGCTTCTATCGTGCCATCGGCCAATACGGTTTTTTCCAGATCCCGAATGGCGACAGGGGTGGTGATATAGTTAACTTTGCTTTCTGGACGCAGCAAAAACAGCGAGAGCAGGGCAAGAAGGATGGCGAGCAGTATAATTAAAATTAAGTGGGCGGGTCGTAAACGGAATTTCATCAAAACTTCAGTGTCCTTAGTAAGGCCGAAGACATAAAGCATAGTAAAGACACCAATTTACTCTATTTATCGAAAGCCCCACGTCATATTTGTCTAAATGAAAAGTAAGTAATCTGTAAATACAGCTGCGTAAGATACTGGCACACTTGAGAATAGGTTTCATACGAACATACGGGAACACGAGATGAAAATTTTACTGGTAGATGATGATGCCGAACTGGGAAGTATGCTGTGCGAGTACCTCACGGCCGAAGGGTTCAACGCCGAGCAGGTGCTGACCGGTAAAGAGGGCGTTGACGGAGCGATGTCCAATCAGTACACCGCTATGATCCTGGACATCATGCTGCCGGACATGAGCGGGATCGACGTGCTGCGTCAGGTTCGTCGTAGCCAGCAGTTGCCGATCATCATGCTGACGGCCAAAGGCGACAACATTGATCGCGTCATCGGACTGGAAATGGGCGCGGATGATTATGTCCCCAAACCCTGTTACCCGCGTGAATTGGTCGCACGACTGCGTGCCGTCTTGCGGCGTTATGAAGATAAACCGGAAAAAATCAGCGATACCGGTTCGGTCACCTACGGCGAACTGACGTTGAACACCTCTACCCGCAACAGCGAATGGCGCGGCGTTTCGTTTGATCTGACAGCCTCCGAGTTCAATCTGCTGGAACTGCTGATGCGTTCGCCAGACCGTGTGGTGACAAAAGATGAGCTGTCGGAGAAATGTCTGGGACGCCGCCGCGAAGCGTATGACCGCAGCGTAGACGTGCATATCAGCAATATTCGTCAGAAGCTCAGCGCGTTGGAAGGCAGTACTCTAACGATAGAAACGGTGCGTAGCGTCGGCTATCGGATCCGCTAATTATGCAGGGAAGACTTTTCTGGAAGATCCTGGTCGGGCTGTGGCTGACCCTGATTGTGATTTCGCAATTGCTGTGGGTCGGCTTTTCTTTCTACGGCGATCGTAATGAACCGCCTGAAATCAGGCTCGGTAAGCACATCATCGCCTTACAGATGACGCTGGCGTCAGAGGCTTTGCAACGCGGGGGCGTTTCCGCGCTGGACGAGGAGATGTCGGGCTGGCCGGAGAGCGAACGCGGTTATATTTCTGCCTCCACGC
>NZ_CAMKXG010000030.1 GCF_946477055.1 Lonsdalea britannica
GGGGGCTGAACGGTTGGCAACGCCGCCTTGTGGCGACGCTGACGTTGAGAGCGTTAGGCTGCGAGCAGGAAGGAGGCGCACTGATTGGCCAGCTCGGCGCATTGGTGCTTCAGTACCTGTTTCAGCTGGATCGCTTCGCGCGACTGCGGCGTGTCGCGACGGCTGATCATCATCACCTCGAACGGCAATGGCTGAATAATGGGGACGATTTTTAGCTGGTCGGTATAACGTCGCGCGGTGAACAAATCGACAATGCCGGTGCCGCCGCCAGCCAGCACCATATCGGCGATGACGGAATAGGTTTTGATAAACAGAGAGGCGGCCGGTTGCAGGCCGCGGTCGTTCAGGGCGCGATGGACCACCCGGCCCAGCGGATCTTGCTGCTGCATCATCAATAAGTTGTTCTGACACAGCCACTCCAGCGAAACGGGGCCTTGCTGCGGGCTGTCTTTTGGCAGCAGAGCCACCATTGTGGACTGGCACAGCGGTTCGGCGACCAGATCAGACGGCACCTGCTGACCAAAGACCAGCGCCAGATCCAGCTGATGCTGCTGAATCTCCTGACACAGCGTGCTGAAGTGTTCAGTCACCAGCTCCACGTTCACCCGCGACGACTGTTGGTGAAACGCCACCATCGCCGGAGCCACAATCATCTGGCCGAACGCATGCGCGGCACCCAGACGTACCGTCTGACTTTGCCCTTTGCGAATTTGCTCCGTCAGCGCGTTGATAGATTGCAGCTGTTCATAAAGCGCCTGAACTTGCGGGATAAGCCGATGACCTTCGTCCGTGACGACCATGCCTTGCGTCCGGCGCTCGAACAGCGCAAAGCCAAGCTGCTGCTCGGCGTGATTCAGCACGCGGCTGACGTTCGGTTGGGAGACGTTCAGTAAGCGAGCCGCACCGCTAATGGTGCCGGCCTGAAGAATGGCCTGAAAAACTTCGATATGGCGTAGTCGCATAGCCTGAACCTTAAGTCATTTTGCCGAGTGTGGCGGATGGAAATCGAACCGTCGGAGGCGAAACGCATCAAACTGACTGTTGCAAATGCAACATTTGCGCCATGTCGTTATTAGTTAGGATAGAAAACGGCGCAGGCCAGCGCTCAAGGGAAGGGATAAAACAAGGGGCGAGCAGGCATCGTCGAGCGGGATGGCTGATTTTCTCCATGATGGTGCGGCATTTCACGTCGTCAGCCTGTTCTGCACCAAAATGGTGAAATGAGTGCTGGAGATAGAGAGGGCTAGACCGTCTGAACGCCAACCTTTGCCCGGTGTTGGACAGAAGAACATGCCGCCCGCGGCACGAAAGCATCGCAGGCAGCATGCGCTCGCCCCGTGGGGGCGAGCGTGACGCGTTACCGATAAATATCGACCACCGGTTCCGCGCCGACGTAGCCATAGCCGCGATACATCCCCTCGCTATTGAAGGTCAGGGCGATATTGCCCGCGTGGTCGACGGCGATCAGGCCGCCGCTGCCGCCGAGTGCCAGCACTTTATCCATCACAACGCGTTCGGTCGCCTGCGCCAGCGACAGTCCCGCGTACTCCATCAGCGCGGAAACGTCGTAGGCGGCTACCGTCCGCATAAACACTTCGCCAGTACCGGTGCAGGACACGGCGACGGTCTGGTTGTTGGCGTAGCAGCCTGCGCCGATCACCGGTGAGTCGCCCACGCGGCCAATTTGCTTGTTGGTCATACCGCCGGTTGACGTGGCGGCCGCCAGATTGCCCGCCGCATCCAGCGCGACGGCGCCGACGGTGCCGTATTTATTATGCGGATCGATCGGATCGCCGCCGGATATGCTGCCTGCGCCGTCATGATCCAGCACGATCCTGCCGCCATCGGCCTGCGCCTGCAGCAGCTGCTCATAGCGTTCGTCGGTGAAAAAGAAATCCGACTCGACCATTTCCAAACCCTGCTTATGGGCGAAGCTTTCCGCGCCTTCGGCGGTAAACATGACGTGTGGACTATGTTCCAGCACCTTGCGGGCGGCCAGTATTGGGTTGCGGATGTGGCTGACGCCCGCCACGGCGCCCGCGTCCAGCGTCCGCCCGTCCATGATGCTGGCGTCGAGCTCGTGCGTGCCTTCGTGGGTAAAGACCGAGCCTTTGCCAGCGTTAAACAGCGGACACTCTTCCAGCCGCCGTACGGCTTCGGTCACCGCATCCAGCGCGCTGCCATGGTTGGCCAGCACCTCCTGTCCGCTGCGGACGATCTCCTGCAGCGCGGCGCGGTAACGCTGTTCTTTCTCACTGTTCATCGCGGCACGGGCGATAGCGCCTGCGCCGCCGTGGATAACAATCACCGGTTTCATGATGTTCCTCGTCGGGAGCGCGTCGCGTGCGTCCGCGCCCTCGGTTTGCGTGTCGGCCTGACGATGCCATCAGACCGAGAGTTGGATTTAGTTCTGGGTCGAGGCCAGATAGGAGAAAGCGCACAGCAGATTGACGATCTCCGCCATTTTAGGCGCGCTGTAGCTGACGGTGATCGCATCCACCCGCTCGACGTTGGGGAGCAAACAGAACAGGTCGGCCATCACCGGTTTCGCCACCATAATCTCCAGACGATAGGGCGGCTGCAGGCGCGTTGTTTGCTCCTGATGTGCCTGCTGAACGGCGTGGGTCGCCGCCTGACGAATGGCGTTGCGGGCTTCTTCCGGACTCAGGGATTCGGCCGCCGTCTGGGAAATCGCGCGTTTCACGCAGGCGTAGCCGGTCGCCGGATAGTAGCGTTTAATCCACTGCTGCAAGACGTCGTCGCCGCTGACCAGCCACAGCGGCGTATCCAGCTCTGCGCCCGCGGCGGCGTAAATATCGCTTTCTCCCATCACTTCGCCGTTGATTTTGACGCGGTAGAACGCGCGGCTGTTGATGGTGTGCGCCAATACGCCGAATTCACCGGCGGCGGTGTGATAGCCGATAAACATCAGCCCGTCGAACGGCCCTTCCTGCAGACCTTCCACCATCGACAGTCCGCGCGGCTTGCCCTGCACCAGACGGGCGCGTGGGTCGATATTGTCCGCCCGCAGGTTGGTCATGGACGCATGGCTGTCGGCGACCACCACTTCGCTGGCCCCACCGGCGAAAGCGCCTTCGATGGCGGCATTGACTTCCTGCTCCATCAGCGCGCGCGCCAGCGCGTATTCCGGGTGGCCGGGGCTGCACTGTTCTGGGCGCATCACGCCGGCAACGCCCTCGATATCCGCTGAAATAAAGACTCTCATGATAATTTCCTCAGTCAAAAACGTGTTGCGCCAGCTTGTCCAGCACCTGCGGCAGCGCCGGGCGGAAATGGTCGCGGAAGCCGGTGACGGGCTCTGCCTGTAATAGCGCGTCCAGCACCGCATGTTCTGTGGCGTCCGCCGCCGCGCTGAGCAGCGGTTCCAGCTGTTCGTCGTCGGGCGGCTCCGGCGTCGCACAGGTGGAAAACGCGACGGCGATATCGCCGGAGCCGTGGCCCCAATAGCTCCCCAACCGTCCCAGACCCGCGCCCGCGCGTTTGGCGATGCGGCTCAGTTGACGAGCGTCCAGCGGCGCGTTCGTTGCCATAATAATGATGATAGATCCCGCGTCGCGCTGTGGCGCTAGTTCTGGCAGGAGCGGGGCGATGGCTTGCCCCATCGGCACGCCGTCCAACGTTAGCGAGGCGAGGGTGCCGAAATTCGCGAGCACCAGTACGCCAAGCGTCGCCTCCAGATCGGTGATGTGCCGCGACGCCGTGCCGATGCCGCCTTTGAGGCCGAAACAGCTCATCCCGCGTCCGGCCCCGACGCTGCCGCGCGCGAAGGCCGTCTCCGCATCGTCCAGCGCCGACTGCGCCATCGCTTCGGTTACGGCCAGCGCCTGAATATCGTTCAGCCAGCCGTCGTTGCACTCCAGCGCCAGCGGATTGACGGTCGGCAGTGAGCGGCCGAGCTCGGGGTTGTGGCGGATGGCGTCGCGCGCCAGCGTGGTAAACAGCGTCCCGACGGCCAGCGTGTTGCTCAGCAGGATCGGGGTTTGCAGCTGTCCCAATTCTTCTATCTGCACCAGTCCGACGGGTTTGGCGAAGCCGTTGAGCACCGCCGCGCCGCAGGGCAGGGGATGGGTGAACAGGTTGCCGCCGGGCGGCACGATGGCGGTGACGCCGGTTTGGATCTCGCCCTGCGCCAGCGTGCTATGGCCGACGCGAACGCCGGGCACATCGCTGAGCGCATTGTGCGGACCGCTCACGAACCGCGGGGTGCCCAACTGACGTTCATCCCGCCAGCGCTGTAGCAGCGTGTTCAGCCGCGCCTGTTGATAAGCGTTCATGTTCGCCTCCTCACCCGTTGAGTTTGGGGTCAAGCGTGTCGCGTAGCGCATCGCCCAGCAGGTTGAACGCCAGCACCGAGAAGAAGATCGCCAGACCGGGGAACACGCTGACGTGCCACTGTCCCGCCATCATCATGCTGCGGCTCATGGCCAGCACGTTGCCCCACTCGGGGACATCCGGCTCCGGCCCCAGACCGATGAAGCTCAGACTGGCGGCGGTCAGAATGCTGGTGCCGATTCGCATGGTGAAATAGACGATCACGTTAGACAGCGTGCCGGGCAGGATGTGACGTATCAGGATGATACGGTCCGGCGCACCGGCGCAGCGCACCGCTTCGACGTAGGCCGCCTGCTTCAACGACAGCGTCGAGGCGCGCACGATACGGGCGAAGACCGGCACGCTGAACACGGCCACGGCGATAATCACGTTGTTCAGCCCCGGCCCGAGGATGGCGACGACCGCAATCGCCAGCAGCATGCCCGGAAAGGCGAACAAGACGTCCGAACCGCGCATGATCAACATGTCGACCCAGCGGCCGTAATAGCCCGCCAGCAGACCCAGCGCGATACCCGCCAGCATGCCCAGCGTGACGGAGAAAATACCGATATAGAGCGAGATGCGCGCGCCGTAGATAATGCGGCTCATCACATCGCGGCCCAGATCGTCAGTGCCCATCCAATGGCTGGCGGACGGCGGAGAGGACAGCGCCATCCAGTCCGATTCCAGCGGGTTGTACGGCGCCAGCCAGGGCGCGAACACCGCCACCAGAATCAGAAACAGGATGAATCCGCCCGATATCATCGCCATCGGATTGCGCCGTAGGGCTTGCCAGAAATCGCGCCACGGCGAACGAATGGTCGTCGCGTCGAGCGGGGAGGCGGCTACGGCAGGTTCAGTAGGCAGTGTCATGGTCGTCGCTCCTAACGCAGGCGGATCGCTGGGTTGACCACCGCATACAGCAGGTCGACCAGCAGGTTAATCAAAATGAATTCAAACACGAACAGCATGACCAGCGCCTGAATCACCGGCTGGTCCTGCGTTTTGATGGATTCGATCAGCAGCCAGCCAAGGCCGGGCCAGCTGAATACGCTTTCCACCACGATGGAGCCGCCGAGCAGGAAACCAAACTGTAGCCCGAGCATGGTGATGACCGGGATCAGCGCATTGCGCATGACGTGTTTCCAGACGATCAGTCGGCTGCGCAGCCCTTTGGCTCTGGCGGTGCGCACGAAATCTTCCTGCATGACCTCCATAAAGGCCGAGCGGGTAAAGCGGGCCATCACTGCCGCCACCGACGCGCCGAGCGTCAGTGCCGGAAGAATAAGGTCGGACGGCTGGTTAAAGCCGCCGACGGAAAAGACGCCGAACGGCATGGCGACAAACTGGATGAGCAACAGACCTAGCCAGAAGGGCGGCATCGAAATGCCTCCCACGGCTAAACTCATCAACGACCAGTCCTGCCAGCGGCCGCGCTTCAGCGCAGACAACACGCCGATCAGCAGACCGAGCACCACCGACCAGGCGAATCCGGCCAGCGCCAGATACAGCGTCGGCATGAAGCTCTTCTGAATGACGCTCAGCACCGGCTGCTGGGTGCGATAGGTCACGCCCAGATCGCCGTGCGCCAGACCGCCAAGCCAGTTGAGATACTGCTGCGGTAGCGGATCGTTAAGCCCCAAGTGCTGGCGGGCGGCTTCCACCGTTTCCAGCGTGGCGTCGGGACCGGCGTAGAGCCGTGCCGGATCGCCCGGCAGCAGCTTGATAAAACCGAATACCAACAGGGAGACCACCAGCAGTACCGGGATCATTTCCAGCAAACGTCGAATTAAATAGGCAAACATGGCGCTCCCCTGTGTGATTACTTGAACTGAGCCTGATCGAAGATCAGCGAACCATCGGCCAGCATGTAAACGCCAGACAGATTTTTGGCTTTACCGACCAGATTATCCGGCGCCCCCAGGAACACGACAGGCGCATCTTTCCAGATCAGCTTCTGCGCTTCGGCGTAAGCAGCGGCGCGTTTGCCTGCATCAGCGGTCGCCAAACCATCGGCGATGGCTTTATCCGTGGCCGGGCTGCTGTAGTAAGAGACGTTGTACGACGTCGGCACCCAGGATTCGGTGGCGTACAGCGGACGCAGCGCCCAGTCGGCATCGCCGGTTGACGGAGACCAGCCGTTGTAGAACAGATCGAATTCGGCTTTCTTCGGATCGGTCACGCCCCACAGCTTCTGGTCGCGCATCCCGGAGTCCATCGGCGTTACCGTGACCTTGATGCCGACCTGCTCCAGCTGCTGCTTGAAGAACTGCGCGCTGCGGATGTAATCGGTGCGGTTGGTGGTCCACAGTTTCAGCGTCAGACCATTGCCGTAGCCTGCTTCTTTCAGCAGCGCCTTGGCTTTAGCCGGGTTGTAGCTGTAGTTGGGTTCGGTTTGCGGTTGGAAGAACTGCACGTTCGGCGCCATCGGCGACTGGGCGGTTGTTCCCAAACCGGCGAAGCCGACTTTCAGCCAGATATCTCGGTTGATGGCGTAGTTGAGCGCCTGACGTACGCGGACGTCTTTCAGCGCGGCGCTCTGGTTATTCATCGCGATCCAGTACAGGTAGATCCCGGCGTCGCTCTGAATAGCCAGTTTGCTGTCGCTTTTCACGGTGTTCACCAGATCGGACGGCAGCGGATAGGCTACGTCGGTCTGACCGGCTTTCAGCGAGGCCACGCGGGTAGAGTCTTCCGGCGCGGGATAGAAGGTCACGCTGTCGACTTTCGGCCAGCCCTGTTGCCAGTAGCGATCGTTTTTCACCAGTTTGACGTCTTTCCCCTGCTGCCATTCGGTGAACTTGAACGGGCCGGTGCCGACCGGATGTACGCGCAGCTGAGCTTCGTCCGGATACTGTTTCAGCGCCGCCGGGCTGTGCATAACCGCAGACGGGTGCGCCAGCGTGTTGATAAACGCGCCGAAGGATTGGTTCAGCTCGATTTTGACTTGTGAAGGAGAGAGCACCGTCACGCTTTTGATCATCTTGAACAGGCTGTTGCGCTTCAAGCCTTTGCTTTGGTCGCTCAGGCGATCCAGGTTGGCTTTGACGGCGTCGGCGTTGAACGGCGTGCCGTCCTGGAAGGTCACGCCGTCGCGCAGCGTAATGGTGAATTCGGTGGCGTTATCGTTGCTGGTGTAGCCGGTGGCGAGTCTGGGCACCAGTTTCATCGCGCTGTCGAACTGGAACAGGCGCTCAAAGATGCCGCTCTGGACGGAGTAGCTCAGCGTATCCGACGTATCGTGCGGATCGAGCCCGGTGATATCGGCGTACATGGAGATGCGTAAATCCTGCGCCTGGGCGGCGGCGGCAGCCAGACACAGGGATAGCCCGAGTGCGACGGTGGAACGGCGAAAGCGTGGTTGCATGGTGTCTCTCCTGCGTGATGTTGTGATGTGAATAAGCGTTTTTATGTGTTGTTTTCGTGTGTGCTGACCCAGTGGTGCGGCGCGACCTGGCGATACTTCGCCTTGGTGACCTTCTCGCTGGCTTTTTTCAGCGGGGAAGGAATTTCGCTGTCGTCCAACTGACGTTCGCTGCGTCGCAGGGGATCGGCCACGGGCACCGCGGACAGCAGGCGGCGGGTATACGGGTGCTGCGGGTTGTTGAACACGGACTGACGGGGACCGATTTCCACAATCTGCCCGAGATACATGACCGCCACGCGGTTGGCGATGCGTTCCACAACCGCCATGTCGTGGGAAATAAAAATCCACGACACGCCGGTCTTCTGTTGCAAATCCATCATCAGGTTGACGACCTGAGCCTGAATGGACACGTCGAGCGCGGACACCGCCTCATCGGCGATAATCACTTCCGGTTTCAGCGCCATGGCGCGGGCGATGGCGATGCGCTGGCGTTGTCCGCCCGAAAATTCATGCGGATAGCGCTGGGCGTGCTCCGGCTCCAGACCGACGCTTTTCAGCAGCGCCTGCACCTGCGGCGTCGCCTCTTCCAGCGACTTCACCAGCCCGTGCAGCATCAGCGGTTCGGCGATGGTAAATCCCACGGTCAGACGCGGATTGAGTGAGGCGTAGGGATCCTGAAACACCATCTGCATCTTGCGGCGCAGCGGTTGGAACGCTTTGTCCCGAATCAGCGACACTTCTTTGCCCTGAAACTGAATGCTTTCGGATTCGCTGTCGACCAGCCGCAGCAGCGCACGGCCGGTGGTAGATTTGCCGCAGCCGCTTTCGCCGACAATCGCCAGCGTTTCGCCCGGCCAGACGCTGAAGTCGATCTGCTCCACCGCATGGACGTGGTGCGTGACGTGGGACAAGATGCCGGTGCGTACCGGGTAATAAACCTTGAGGCCGCGGATATCTAATAGCGGCGGCGCATCGTAGCGCGCGGTGATATGGTCGCTTTCCGGCGTTTTATGGCTCTGGCCCAGCAGCGGGAAACGGCGCGGCCAGCGGCTGTTTTCCATGTCGCCCAGTTTCGGTACGGCAGCCAGCAACGCCTGGGTGTACGGGTGCTGCGGCGCGGTGAAAATCGCCTCGACCGTTCCCTCTTCGACCACTTCGCCTCGGTACATCACCACCACCCGATCGGCGATTTCCGCAACGACGCCCATGTCGTGGGTGATAAACAGCACGGCCATATCGCTCTGCTGTTGCAGGTCGCGCAGGATTTGCAGAATGCGCGCCTGCACGGTGACGTCCAGCGCCGTCGTCGGTTCATCGGCGATCAGCAGCTGCGGATCGCAGGCCAGCGCCTGCGCAATCATCACCCGCTGGCGCATACCGCCGGACAGCGAGTGAGGGTAGCTGTTCATCACCCGGTCGACGTCGGCGATGCGCACTTTGCGCAGCAGCGCTCGCGCCTTGCTGTCGGCCGCCGCCGCATCGCAGATCTGATGGTCTAACAATGCTTCGGTCAGCTGATCGCCGACCTTCAGCACGGGGTTCAGGGAGGTCATCGGCTCCTGAAAGATCATCGCCATTTCACGGCCGCGCAGTTGGCGGCGGGCGTCGTCTTTCATTTGCAGCAGCGAGTGCTGCTCGCCGCCGCGCGTGGTAAAGCGAATCGCCCCGCGCTCGATGCGCGCGGCGTTGGCCAGCAGGCCCATGACCGTCAGCGAGGTCACGGATTTACCCGAACCGCTTTCGCCCACTACGGCCACCACTTCACCTTTGTTCAGCGTGAAAGAGACGCCTTTCAGCGCCAAATGGTTGCCGGAGCGGCCGTTGAAGCTGACGCTCAGGTCGTTGATTTCCAGTACCGGACGCGGTGCGCTGCCGGATGCTGTGGCGGCTGTCGGTTCTGTGGACTGGGTATCCGTCATCGTCACTCCGGGGTTTGCGGTTATAGCCAAATGCGGCCGAGGTTGTAAGTCAGGTAAGGGGCGCTGTCCGCCGCCAGCCAGATCGGGCCGTCCAGATCAACGTGGATGGCGCTGAGCGTGACCGGCAGCGCGGCTTCCATCGCCAGCGATGAGCCGAGCATGCAGCCGATCATGATGCGCAGACCGCACCGTTTGGCTTCATTGACCATCGCCAGCGCTTCGGTCAGGCCGCCGCACTTGTCGAGCTTGATGTTGATCATTTCGTAGCGATCGCGCAGCCCGGCGATGTCTCCGCCGTGGTGGCAGCTTTCATCGGCGCAGATCGGAATCGCGTGGATGAAGTCTGCCAGCGCGCCGTCTTCTCCGGCGGGCAGCGGTTGTTCCACCATCGCGACACGGCAAGCGGCGAGCTGCTGGAGCAGCGGCCCCAGATCGCGCCCTCCCCAGGCTTCGTTGGCGTCGACGATCAGCGTCACGTTAGGCGCCACCTGACGAATGGCCGCCACTTTCTCCACAATCTGCTCGCCGTTCAGCTTGATTTTCAGCAGCAGCGCGCCGCGCGATACCGCGTCAGCGGCGGCTTTGACCATGTTTTCCAGCGTGTCGAGGCTGAGCGTTTCGGCGGTGATGACGGACTGCGGCGCCTGAATCGCCAGATGCTGCCACAGCGTCTGTTTGTTCAGCGCCGCGTTGAGCCGCCATAGCGCGCAGTCAATCGCATTACGCGCGGCGCCCGGCGGCAGTAAAGATTGCAGGTCGTTCAGTGAAACGCCGCGCTCTACGGCATCCCGCACCGTTTCCAGCTGTCGGACGACGCCTTCAGGCGTTTCCTGATAGTGGGCCGTCGGCGTGCATTCGCCGCGGCCGATAAAGCCGCGCTCTTCCAGCGTGACTCGCACCACGGTGACTGCGGTACGCGTGCCGCGGGAGATGGCGAACGGGCGAGCCAAGGGCAATTCCACGGTTTCGATCTGCATCTGTCGCATTGGTTTACTCCTGCTCTTTCAACAGCGCGGCGATGTCCTGCATGCCGAAACGAACGGAGTCGGTCGCTGGCACGCCAAAGCGTCGGCTGATCTCCTGACAGTAATCACGCGCTTCCTGTTCAGTGTAGTTGGAGGTGTTGATGGCGAAACCGGCCAGCTTCACTTCCGGGCTGGTGACGCGTGCTGCGCGCAGGTTGGCTTCCACGCAGTCTTCCAGACTCACCATCGGCTGGTGCGGCAGATGACGCATATGTGGACGACCCATTTCGTGACACATCACCAGCCAGTGCGGCTGTGCGCCGTGGATTAAGCCGGTGCTGACGCCCGCATAAGAGGGGTGGAACAGGGAACCCTGTCCTTCCACGATATCCCAGTGGTCGTCGTCGTTCGCGGGTGACAGCGCTTCGGCGGCACCGGCGATGAAGTCTGCGATGACCGCATCAATCGCGATCCCTTCGCCCGCGACCAGCACGCCGGTCTGGCCGGTGGCGCGGAAGTCCGCCTTCATACCCAGATCGCGCATCGCCGCTTCCAGCGCCAATGAGGTGTACATCTTGCCCACGGAGCAGTCGGTGCCGACGGTCAGTATGCGTTTGCCGCTGCGTTTTTCGCCGGTGCCGACGGACAGTTCCGGACGCATGTGGCGGATGTCGAACAGCTGTACCTGATGCTTTTCTGCCAGCGCTTTCAAACCCGGTACGTCAACCAGACGCTGGTGCAAGCCGTTGGCGACGTTCATGCCCGCCTCAATCGCGGTGCGTACGGTGTCCAGCCAGTGCTGCGGTAGGAAACCCCCGGCATTGGCCGTACCGAGCACCAGCGTTTTGGCTCCGCGCTCAGCGGCGGCGGCGATATCCAGATCGTCCAGACCGAGCGACAGGGTGCTGCCCGGCAGGCGGAGTTGGCCGACGCACTGTTCCGGACGCCACGCGTGGATGCCGCGTGCGGTTTTGATAGCCAGAGGATCGGTCACGTCGCCAAGGAACAGCAGGTAAGGTTGAGGGATCAGCATAATGTCGTATCTCATCGTTAATGGAATAAGGCAGAACCTTGGGCGCTCGGGGGATGTCGGCGTGAACCTGTTTTCATCCGGCGAACCGC
This sequence comes from Lonsdalea britannica, assembly GCF_946477055.1. Classification (GTDB taxonomy): domain Bacteria; phylum Pseudomonadota; class Gammaproteobacteria; order Enterobacterales; family Enterobacteriaceae; genus Lonsdalea; species Lonsdalea britannica_A. Next base: position 11,706 of record NZ_CAMKXG010000030.1, read on the forward strand.
CTGTGCACCGTGTCGGCCCGACGTTGCGCTATTGCCATCTTCCGCGTCGTTCGTGCCTGCCGGGGTCAGTTCTCTGTCTATGACTATTTCACGATGCCTGAGCGGTGACGAATACTTGTTTGTCGGTGGGGTATAGCCTGAAGGTATGGGTGGTATTTTATCTATTATTTTGTTTTTTAAGGGATAATTAGATGGTTGGCCGATGTGGGTGACACGCTATAAGCCCGTGTTATAGGGCAAAGCGTAGAGAAAACATCGCATGTCCGGCGATCAGCAGCGCGATCAGGATAAAGGTCAGCGTGAAGCCGAACATGACGATCGCGGGCGGAATACTGCGGGTTTGCGGCGCGTTCTGGAGGGCGCGCAGGCGCAGTGGAACCCAGATGAAGATCGTCAGAGACGCCAGCAACAACAGAATACCGGCGGCCAGCAGCAGGGGTTGGGTGCTGAGCGTTCCTGCTTTCAACAACAGGGCGGTGTTGACCAGCAGCAGGATGGCGGTGCGCGACCACGCCAGCACGGTGCGTTCCGGCTGAACGCCCGGGTCGCGCGGCAACGGCGAAGAGGACATCGTCTGCGCCCTACAGCTGCGCGATCAGCAGCGCCAGTGCGATGGCGACCGCGCCAAGGCCGCAGGCGAAAACGACCAACAGGGAGGTATAGGGCAGGGGAAGGCCGTTGCGCATCGCCCGTTCGTTGCCCGCCCAGCGCCGGTAGGCCATTCCCGCCATCAGGGCAGAGGCGAGGGCCAGCAGGACGGCAATCCCCTGTCGTACGGCAGGCGACGCCAGCGTGGTCGTAAACTGGTCGATGGCGACCGCGCCAGCCAACAGGGCCAGCGCAGTGCGGATCCAGGCGAGAAACGTACGCTCGTTGGCCAGTGAGAAACGGTAGTCCGGAGCCGTTCCCTGCTGCTGCCAGTGGCGGTCAGTGTTGGGAGACTGGTCGTTCTGTTGTGTGTCGCGCATGGCGTAGATTCACCGGCTGATGAAAAGTCGAGCTAACAGTCTACATGCGGAAAGGGGGACGCTCCAGCCGTTCGGGGCGCCATCGCGGGCGATCTTCGCGCCCGTTTTAATCCGCCGGGCCGGTAGGCAGGGCCGGGTGAAGTCCGTATAATGCGCGCCAGTCAACATTCACCCGCCGGAGAGAAGCCATGCGCCCTACAGGCCGAAGTGCACAACAGATACGCCCGCTCACGTTAACCCGTCATTACACCAAACACGCTGAAGGTTCCGTCCTCGTCGAATTCGGCGACACCAAGGTGTTGTGTAATGCCACGGTGGAAGAAGGCGTACCGCGCTTCCTGAAAGGGCAGGGCAAAGGATGGGTTACCGCGGAGTACGGCATGTTGCCGCGCGCTACGCACAGCCGTAACGCACGCGAAGCCGCACGCGGTAAGCAGGGCGGACGTACGCTGGAAATTCAGCGCCTGATCGCCCGTTCTCTGCGCGCCGCGCTCGATCTGAAAACGCTGGGCGAATTCACTATCACGCTGGACTGCGACGTTCTGCAGGCTGACGGTGGCACCCGTACCGCTTCCATCACCGGCGCCTGCGTGGCGCTGGCGGATGCGCTGAATGCGATGGTTGCTAACGGCAAGCTGAAGAAAAACCCGCTGAAAGGCATGGTGGCCGCGGTTTCCGTCGGTATCGTCAACGGTGAAGCGCTCTGCGATCTGGAGTATGTGGAAGACTCTTCCGCGGAAACCGATATGAATGTGGTGATGACCGAAGATGGTCGCATGATCGAGGTGCAGGGCACCGCAGAGGGCGAACCGTTCAGCCACGACGAGCTGTTGGCGCTGTTGGCGCTGGCTCGAGGGGGCATTGAAACGATTATCCAGGCGCAGAAAGCGGCGCTGGCGGAATAAAGAATCATTGAAGAAGCGGCCCAGAGGGTCGCTTTTTTTTCGTCGGAATAAAACTGCTGGCGATGTGCGTCACGGCGATCAGGGGTTCAGCACGGCCACCCGCTGTGCGACATTGCGGGAACATCACTGGAATGTGTCATGTCGGCCGGTCGTGCTTCAGAGAGGAAAAGCCGCCCTGCGGCAGCGCGTTGCGCCCTATGTCAGGCGCGGAGCTAACACGCTGTTCGCCGAGGGGAGTCAAAAGCGGAATGTTTGTACATCAGAGGGTTATGTCAGAGGGAATTCTCAGTCGTCGACAAAGGGCGGTTGGCTCAGAGGACGCGGTTTTCGGTTTGTCGCCGGGTATTCATCCATCATCACAGGAGAAGTTGTCATGAAAGCCTATCAACGCCAGTTTATTGAATTCGCACTCAGCAAGCAGGTATTAAAGTTCGGCGAGTTCACGCTGAAATCCGGGCGCACCAGCCCCTATTTCTTCAATGCCGGGCTGTTTAATACGGGGCGCGATCTGGCCTTGCTGGGGCGTTTTTACGCTGCGGCGCTGATGGACGCGGCTATCGACTTCGATGTGCTGTTTGGGCCAGCCTATAAAGGCATTCCTATTGCGACAACGACGGCGGTGGCGCTGGCGGAACATCACGATCGCGATCTGCCCTACTGTTTCAATCGTAAGGAAGCCAAAGATCACGGCGAAGGCGGCAGTCTGGTCGGCAGTCCGCTGGTCGGGCGCATTATGCTGGTGGACGATGTCATTACGGCGGGCACCGCAATTCGTGAGTCGATGGATATCATTTCCGCGCAGGGCGCGTCGCTGGCAGGCGTTCTGATTGCGTTAGATCGTCAGGAACGTGGTCGCGGCGAGCTTTCCGCGATTCAGGAAGTGGAACGGGATTACGAGTGCAAAGTGATTTCCATCATCACCCTGAAGGATCTTATCGCCTATCTGCAGGAGAAGCCGGAGATGGCGGAACATCTGGCCGCCGTGCAGACCTATCGCGACAGTTACGGCGTCTAAACTGTCTGGCCGCGCCGCCGGTGAGCGGCGCGGCCATCATCCCTATGCTATCTGGGCGGCTAGCAGCGGCCAGCGAGTGTCAAATTCCTGCGTGGGGAGAAAGCGAAACTCCGAACGGGTATAGCGAGACAGCATGCCTTCGCAGAAGGCTAACAGCTGACTGGCAAGCAGCGTTTCATCATTCTTGAACGGCTCTCCGCCGCGCATTTTGTGTTCCCGTAGAACCTGCTTGATCTGAGATTCGATACGGTCGAACAGCTGGTTGATCCTTCCCTGCAGGCGATCCTGCTCAAACATCAAGGCATGGCCGGTCAGAATGCGGGTCAATCCTGGGTTTTTTTCGGCAAATCCCAAAATCAGCAGCAAAATCAGACGAAGACGATTAAACGTCTCCTTTTCATCCTGCAAAATCAGGTTGATACGGGTTGTCAGACTGTCTTCGATAAATTCGATCAGGCTGTCGAACATCCGGGTTTTACTGGGAAAATGCCGGTAAAGCGCCGCTTCGGATACGCCGACGTTAGCTGCCAGTTTCGCCGTGGTGATCCGTTGACTGCCGTCGCTGGATTGCAGCATCTGCGCCAGTGCCTGCAAGATTTCCTCGCGACGGTTCCTTTTCGTATTTTCTTTCTCTGCCATGTCTGAAAAGACCCTTGATAAAGATTCAACTGCCCACACCAGATAGCGCCACAGTCGCGTAATACGCTGTGGCTTATAGGTTTTTTTCGAAAGAATAGATGTGGATCAGTGACGGCCCGAGTGACCGAAACCACCTTCTCCCCGTTCACTGTCGGTGAATTCGTTAACCAGATTGAATTCAGCCTGAACGACCGGCACAAAGACCATTTGCGCGATGCGTTCGCCGGGTTCGATCGTGAACGGCGTCGAACTCCGGTTCCAGACAGAGACCATCAACTGACCCTGATAGTCGGAGTCGATCAGTCCGACCAGGTTGCCCAGCACGACGCCGTGCTTATGGCCCAGACCGGAGCGAGGCAGGATCACCGCCGCCAGCGATGGGTCGCCGATGTGAATGGCCAGACCGGTCGGCAGCAGCGTCGTTTCGCCTGCGCCGAGCACCACGGCGTTATCCAGACAGGCGCGCAGGTCTAAACCGGCGGAACCCGGCGTGGCATACGTCGGCAACGGGAATTCCTGTCCGATGCGGGGATCGATAATTTTTACGTCAATTTTTTTCGTCATATCGGCTGACAATCTCGTCAATTAGCTGTTGGCCCAGGAGACGCTTGCTGCCGAGCGGCAACTGTTTGTCTCCTCCGTGCCAGAAAAGGTGCAACGCGTTGGTTTTCGCATTGAAGCCGCGGTCGGCTTGGGACACGTCGTTTGCGCAGATTAAATCCAGCTTTTTGTTGGCCAGTTTCTGCCGCGCGTATTCTTCCACATTAGTGGTTTCGGCAGCAAACCCGACAACATAAGGCCGATGTTCCTTCATCGCCGCCACGTCGGCGATGATATCCGGATTTTTTACCAGGGTGACAGTCATTTCATCACCCTGCTTTTTGATTTTTTCGCTCTCCACGCTTTTTGCACGGTAGTCTGCCACGGCGGCGCAGCCGATCACGATGTGCTGTTTGGGAGAGGCGGACATGACCGCTTCATGCATTTCCAGCGCGCTCGCGACGTCGATACGCCGTACGCCGTTGGGCGTCGGCAGATCGACCGGACCGGCCACCAGCGTAACGTCCGCGCCGCGAGCCGCCGCCGCTTCGGCAATGGCGAATCCCATCTGACCGGAGCTGTGATTGCTGATGAAGCGCACCGGGTCCAGCGCTTCTCGCGTCGGGCCTGCGGTGATCAGCACGTTCAGGTGCTGCAGATCGGCGGTTTGCGCGAAAAATTGTTTCGCCTGTTCCACAATCTCCAACGGGTCGAGCATTCTACCGGGACCGACGTCGCCGCAGGCCTGGCTACCGCTGTCCGGTCCCCAAATGTGTACGCCGCGTTCGCTCAAACGCGCGAGGTTGTCCTGCGTCGGCAGGGCGCGATACATCTGTTGATTCATGGCCGGCGCGACGGCCAGAGGCGCTGCGCTGGCGAGGCAGGCGGTAGTCAGCAGGTCGTTGGCCATGCCGACCGCCAGTCGGGCGATCACATCGGCAGATGCGGGAGCGATGATCATCAAATCTGCCCATTTTCCAAGCGCGATATGTCCCATCGCGGCTTCGGCGGCAGGATCCAGCAGGTCGTCCGCGACCGGATAGCCGGAGACGGCCTGAAGTGTGAGCGGCGTGATGAACGCTTTGGCGGCAGGCGTCATGACTACGCGCACCTCCGCGCCTTCGTCCCGCAGGCGGCGGACCAGCTCGGGGCATTTGTAGGCGGCGATACCTCCGCTGATACCCAGTACGATATGTTTGCCGGCGAGTGCGAGCAGACTGGAGAGTTCCGTCATCGTTTTGTCCGAGTGTGAGCTAAAGAAAGTATCGGGCATTTTACCATAAGCGTCCGAAGGAAACGGAATCTTGTCATGGAGACGCGTGTTGCAACGACAGATTGCGCGCCTCTTCGCATCTTCTCCTCCATCCCCTCGTTCGTCCCTCGTCCACATGCCAGAATGCCTTCAGGACTCAGGGAGGGAGACACTATCATGATGTGGCTAAACGGGCAGGCGCCAAGGGAAAAACTGATACGGAAAGGGGCCTGCGCATTGACGGATACAGAACTGCTCGCCATTTTTCTTCGTACCGGGTTGCCGGGAACGCACGTTATGCAGCTGGCGGAAAATCTGCTGAACCAGTTTGGGTCATTGCATCAGTTGATGACGGCAGAGCAGACCCAGTTCCGTACGGCGCGCGGTATCGGGCTTTCCAAATATACGCAGCTGCAGGCGGTGGGGGAGCTGTCGCGGCGGCTGTTTTCCTCTCGACTGGCGCGCGAAGACGCCATGATCAGCTCGGAAGTGACGCTGCAATATTTGCAGTTACTGCTGGCGGATCGCGAACGTGAAGTTTTTTTAGTCCTTTTTCTAGACAATCAGCATCGTGTCATTCGCCATCAGGAGATGTTTGCTGGTACGATTAACTGCGTAGAGGTGCACCCGCGAGAAATTGCTCGTGAGGCGCTGAAGGCGAATGCGGCAGCGTTGATTCTGGCGCACAACCATCCGTCGGGAAAGGCAGAGCCCAGTCAGGCTGACCGCGCCATTACGGAACATATCGTCAAAGTATGCCAATTGTTGGACATCCGCGTGCTTGATCACCTGGTTATCGGGCACGGTGAGTACGCCTCTTTTGCCGAGCGCGGGTGGATTTAAGGCATATTTCGACGATCCTGAGGGATCTTTAGCTGTTCGGGACTTGAGCGCATACGCTTCAGAGCGTATACTACGCCACCTTTGAGAATCTTGGGTGTGGCGTTAAGAGCCTATCTCAGCAGGTTTCCCCTGATGACAGAGTCTTTTCAGTGAAGTTGCTGAGATGGGCTCTAGAGCCTGACGAGGCGGCCAACACCCTATACGAAGCTCGAGCTGATTTGATTTTTGGAGAATAGACATGTCCCGAGTCTGCCAAGTTACTGGCAAGCGTCCGGTGACGGGTAACAACCGTTCCCACGCACTGAATGCGACCAAACGCCGTTTTCTGCCGAACCTGCACTCACACCGTTTCTGGGTGGAAGGTGAGAAGCGTTTTGTTACGCTGCGCGTATCTGCTAAAGGTATGCGTATTATCGATAAAAAGGGTATTGAGACGGTTCTGGCCGACTTACGTGCCCGTGGTGAGAAGTATTAAGGAACTGAATCATGGCTAAAGGTGTTCGCGAGAAGATCAAGCTGGTTTCTTCTGCTGGTACTGGTCACTACTATACCACTACGAAGAACAAGCGCACTAAGCCGGAAAAACTGGAACTGAAGAAATTCGATCCCGTTGTCCGTCAGCATGTGATCTACAAAGAAGCTAAAATCAAATAATTTTAGTGGATTATCAAAAACCCGGCTTCGGCCGGGTTTTTTTGTGTCTGCAATTGGCGAATACGGCTGTGGTAGAGTGTTCGCGATGACTTTTCACGGGAGGAAACATGCCTGAATTACCAGAGGTGGAAACCAGCCGCCGGGGGATTGAACCCTATCTGGTCGGACATACCATTCTGCATGCGGAAGTGCGCAATGCGCGCCTGCGCTGGCCGGTATCCCCTGAGATTATGGCGCTGAGCGATGAACCTGTGCTCAGCGTTCAGCGTCGTGCGAAATACCTGCTGATTGAACTGGCTCGCGGTTGGATGATTGTTCATCTCGGCATGTCGGGCAGTTTGCGCGTGCTGCCTGAATATGTGGAGCCCGGCAAGCATGACCATGTCGATCTGGTGCTGGATAGCGGCAAAGTGCTCCGCTACACCGACCCGCGCCGCTTCGGCGCCTGGCTGTGGAGCGCGGACCCGGCGACCAGTTCCGTGCTGGCTCATCTGGGACCGGAGCCGCTCAGCGATGCGTTCAGCGGCGACTACCTGTTCGATAAATCTCGGGGCCGGAAGACGCCGATAAAGCTTTGGATTATGGATAACAAGCTGGTCGTCGGCGTGGGTAACATCTACGCCAGCGAATCCCTGTTCAGCGCGGGCATTCTGCCGGAGAGAGCCGCAGGCTCGTTGAGCGAGGCTGAGTTCCAGCTATTAGCGGACACCATCAAGAAAGTGCTGCTACGTTCTATAGAGCAAGGTGGAACGACGCTACGGGACTTCCTGCAGTCGGACGGTAAACCGGGCTATTTTGCGCAGGAACTGCAGGTCTACGGCCGCAGCGGCGAACCTTGCCGTCACTGCGGGACGTTGATAGAAAGCCTCAAACAAGGACAGCGCAGCACGTTCTTTTGCCGTACCTGCCAGCGCTGACGGCGCGTCAGGCCAGCTTTTTCTGCAGGGCTGCCGAGATGGGCGGAGGGAGAAACGGATCGATGTCGCCGCCGTGTCGGGCGACTTCTTTCACCAGGGTGGACGAAATAAAGGACCACTGCTCCGCTGGCATCAGGAACACGCTCTCCAGCTCGGGCATCAGGTGCGTGTTCATCTTTGCCAACTGCCACTCATACTCGAAGTCCGATACCGCCCGCAGTCCGCGCACCAAAATATTCGCCTGATGCTTCTGAGCAAAATGCGCCATCAGTTCGCTAAATC
>NZ_CAMKXG010000031.1 GCF_946477055.1 Lonsdalea britannica
GGAACCAACCGGATAGCGTCAACAGTCCGATGCTGGCGAGTAGCGTGAAAATGGCCAGCACCACGCCCAGACTCAGACGCCAAAAATAGCGGCGATAAAGCCTCAGAAAGGGCATCAATACCCGGAAGACCTGTGTTTTCTTCATCTCAGAGCTCTCCTCGGCGCTGTGTCATCAATTCTGCAAAGGGGCCGGGCGTGACGCTGAGCTCACTGAAACTACCTTGCTGTACCAGCCGACCCGCCGCCATTACCCATATCTCATCATAGCTACGAGCTTCGTCGAGCTGGTGCGTAATCAACAGCGTTGTCTGTCTCTTTGAGGCCATACTCAGCGCTTTCATCACGCGCTGTTCGCTATGCGCGTCCAGACTTGCGGTAGGTTCGTCCAGCAACAGTAAATGACTGGGGTGAATCAGGGCTCGTGCGACGGCCACGCGCTGCGCCTGTCCGACCGACAGACGCGCCGCGCCATCGCCGAGGACCGTTTCCAGCCCCAACGGCAGCGAAGGCAGAAACTCGTGAACATAGGCGCTCTCTACCGCTTCCTGAAGCTCCTGTTCGTCTGCATCGGGATGACCCAGCAGGATATTCTGTCGCAGCGTCTGTTCCGGCAAATGCGGGTTCTGGCCGACCCAGCTCAGCTGTTTACGCCATGCCTCGGGGGCAAGGGTATTGAGCTCGACGTTATTGACGGTCAGAGAGCCTTGATAAGGCAGGAATCCTAGCAAAACATTGAGCAGCGATGTTTTGCCTGCGCCGCTGGCGCCGACCAAGGCGACCCGTTGTCCTGCCTCGAGGGTGAATGACAGTGGGCCAGCGAGAACAGTGCCGGTCGGTGAGAGGATCGTCAGCTCTTTCGCCACCAATTTCAGCGGCTCGTCGCTATCGAAACTTGTCTGTCCGTGACCGACTTTCTCCCCCTCTTCAGACAGGAAGGTGAACAGCGTTTCGGCCGCGCCCACGGCCTGAGCTTTCGCGTGATAGAACGTGCCTAAATCCCGCAGCGGTTGGAAGAACTCCGGCGCCAGGATCAGGACCAGAAAACCGGCAAACAATGTGACGCCAGTCCCGTAGTGACCAAAGTTGAGTTCGCCCAGATAAGAAAACCCGAAATAGACGGCGACAATGGCGATGGAAATGGAAGCGAAGAACTCCAGTACGCCGGAGGAGAGGAAGGCCATTCGCAGGACTTCCATCGTGCGACGGCGAAAATCTTCAGAAGCTTGGCGGATGTGATCGGTTTCGGCCTGACCGCGGAAGAACAACCGCAGGGTTTCCAGCCCGCGCAGACGGTCCAAAAAATGGCCGCTGAGACGTTCTAATGCCAGGAAATTGCGGCGATTCGCTTCTGCTGCGCCCATACCGACCATCGCCATAAATATGGGGATCAAGGGGGCTGTCAAAAACAGAATTAACCCGGCGGCCCAGTTGATTGGAAAGACGAAAATGAGGATCAGAAGCGGCATCAGCGCCGCCAGGTACATCTGCGGTAGATAGCGGGCATAATAATCCTGCATGTCGTCGACCTGTTCCAGAATCAACGACGCCCAACTGCCCGCCGGTTTCCCCTGAATCCAGGCCGGTCCCAACTGCTGCAAACGGTCCAGCACCATGCTACGGATCTGTTTGCGGATGACTTCGCCGCAGCGAAAGCCGACGCGCTCTCGTATCCAGCTCACGATGGCTCGCAGGCAAAATGTGGCCGCCAATAACGAAAACGGTGCGATTAACTGTCCGCGTGGGGTGTGATCGATGATGAGCGCCTGCAAGAGCGCAGCTAGCAGCCAGGCTTGAGCGATGATCAGCAGGCCACTCACTAGCCCTAACAGAAGCGAAAGGCGTAGCCAGCGTTGCGCTAACCGGCTCTGCTGTTTCAGCCAGCGGGTGAGTTCTTGTTGTCGGGTATTTTTCATCAGGTGCCGATTGTCTTCTTATAGGAGTAATGCGAAATAACGCTTGTATAACCGCGGGTTAACATTTTCTCGGGCGTTCGGTCAGATTGGCGTCATGTTACCTTGACGAGGAGGCCATGGAAACGAAAAGAGGAGGAAAAGGAGGGGGGACGATCAATTTTTACAAAACGTGAAAAAAAAGTCTGAGGGAGCGAAAACTCCCCCAGACGACGATCATCAGCTGTTGCCCAGACCATCCAGATAACGCTCGGCATCCAGTGCGGCCATACATCCCGTACCGGCGGAGGTAATGGCCTGACGGTAGATGTGATCCATGACATCACCCGCAGCGAATACGCCAGGGACACTGGTCTGTGTCGCGTTGCCGTGAATGCCGGATTGCACCTTGATATAGCCATTTTCCAGCGCGAGCTGGTTGTCGAAAATAGCGGTGTTCGGACTGTGACCAATGGCGATAAAGGCCCCGGCGACGTCCAGCGTTTCCGTTGCTTCGCTATGGGTATCGCGCAGACGAACGCCGGTGACGCCCATCTCATCGCCTAACACTTCATCGAGCGTCCGGTCAGTGTGCAGCACGATGTTGCCGTTCGCGACTTTCTCGTTCAGGCGGTCGATCAGAATTTTTTCTGAGCGGAAAGTATCGCGGCGGTGAATCAGGTGTACCTCAGAAGCGATGTTGGAGAGATACAGCGCTTCTTCGACTGCCGTGTTGCCGCCGCCGACGACGGCGACTTTCTGGTTGCGGTAAAAGAAGCCGTCGCAGGTCGCACAGGCGGAAACGCCTTTGCCTTTGAACGCTTCTTCAGACGGCAGGCCCAGATAACGTGCTGAGGCGCCCGTGGCGATGATCAGAGCGTCACAGGTGTATTCATCGCTATCGCCGAACAGACGGAAAGGACGAGTCTGCAGGTCAACGCGGTTGATGTGGTCGAAAACGATTTCCGTATTGAACTTGGCTGCATGGGCGTGCATGCGTTCCATCAGCGCCGGACCTGTCAGATCATCGGCATCGCCCGGCCAGTTTTCAACTTCCGTGGTGGTGGTCAGCTGACCGCCTTTTTCCATCCCGGTAATCAGCAGCGGGTTCAGGTTGGCGCGCGCAGCATAGACCGCGGCGGTGTATCCGGCGGGACCGGAGCCCAAAATTAACAGTTTGCGGTGTTTGGCTGTACCCATGAGTTCCTTAACTCCAGTGAAGGGACGATGAGGCGATTGTAAGGAAATTAACGGCCTAAAAAAAGCGTAGGAGAATGTTGTTAACTATTTATCCCATCGTTAACAGTCATTGAAAAAAGTGAAACGGCTCTGGTGTTGGGATGTAACACGGTAACATGCGGTCGCCATTGAAGCGCCAAAACGCTGCCTGATAACGTATCTGGCATTTGAATCTGGCAGTTTCTTCTGATTTTAATTGTTTTGCTTTGACAATCGGCTGCGCTTTTGCGAAAACATCCTATGAAGAGGAAATTTTTTGTATGTGAATAGTTGAATGCTCGGCTTTTTATCCGTTTTTGCATTGTTTAATTGACAGGCGACAGCATAGCTCATGCACCTGTTTGTCGTACGCGATACGCGGAATAAACAGACGTGACTTTTGATGTACAAAATAGACAGGGGTCTTCTTTAGGGGCAACTCTGGCACATTGATGTGGGCCGGAGGGAGCGATGAGCAGGGAAGAGTGAAGAGAGACAATAATAATGGTAGACACAAAAAAACGTCCGGGAAAAGATCTTGATCGTATCGATCGCAATATCCTGAACGAATTGCAAAAAGATGGTCGTATCTCCAACGTGGAGCTTTCCAAACGTGTTGGTCTATCTCCCACGCCGTGTCTGGAACGCGTTCGACGTCTGGAGCGACAGGGTTTTATCAATGGCTATACGGCGTTACTGAATCCGCATTATCTGGATGCATCGCTTCTGGTGTTCGTGGAAATTACACTGAACCGTGGCGCGCCGGATGTCTTTGAGCAGTTCAATACTGCGGTACAGAAACTGGAAGAAATTCAGGAGTGTCATCTGGTTTCCGGGGATTTTGACTATCTGTTGAAAACCCGTGTGCCGGACATGTCTGCCTACCGTAAACTGCTGGGGGAAACGCTGTTGCGTCTGCCTGGCGTTAACGACACCCGCACCTACGTGGTGATGGAAGAAGTTAAGCAGAGCAACCGGCTGGTCATCAAGACCCGCTGACGGTATGGGTGCAAAGCCCGGTAAATTCAGCTACACTCCTGTGAATTTATACAGCTACAGCGCCGGGACTTTCTCGGCGTTTTGTCATGACTCCTTTACCGGAACCTGGAGAGACGCTTGAGCCAGGAATACACTGAAGATAAAGAAATTACGCTGGAAAAACTCAGCGCGGGGCGACGTTTGATTGAGGCGTTGCTGGTCGTTGCAGGGCTATTTGCCTGTTATCTGGCCGCTGCGTTGCTGAGCTTCAGCCCGTCCGACCCCAGCTGGTCTCAGACCGCCTGGCATGAACCCATTCACAACCTGGGCGGAGGCGTGGGTGCCTGGATGGCCGATACGCTGTTTTTCGTTTTTGGCGTACTGGCTTATGCCATTCCCCCCGTGATGATCTCGCTGTGTTGGCTGATTTATCGTCAGCGAAACCGCCAGCATGCCCTTGACTACTTCACCTTCTCCTTACGTTTGATTGGCGCTCTGGCGCTCATTCTGACGTCGTGCGGTCTGGCCGCCGTCAACGTGGATGACCTTTACTATTTTGCCTCCGGCGGCGTGCTGGGCAGCTTACTCAGCAGTGCCATGATCCCGCGCTTTAACAGCATCGGCTCTACGTTGATTTTGTTGTGTGTATGGGCGGCGGGTTTGACGTTATTCACCGGCTGGTCGTGGCTGACGATTGCAGAAAAAATCGGGGCCGCGGTGATGGGCTGCCTGACGTTCTTCTCCAATCGCGGACGTCGTGATGATTATATCGATGACGAGGACGTTGCGCGCCAGACGGAGCATGAAACCGACGCTACGCCGTCCCTTGCACGTCGTGGACACGAGGAAGATGAAAACGATGTGTTGCTCGCTTCACCGGCGATTCCTGCCGCGCAGTCAACGGACGATGAGGGACAACCGACTTCGCCGCCACCAGCCGATCCGGTAATAGACGACGTCGCGAAAAGCGTGTCTGCAAGCGCGACAGCGGCGGAAAACGTGACGGCGCCCACCACGCCGATTGACAGCCAGCAGGTCGTCACCGTTCCGATGGACACGGATAAACACGTCAACGAAGCGAAAGAACACGATGTACCTCCGCTATATTCTTTCGAAGTCCCAGAATCCACGGCCGCCGAGCCTTTGAGCGAAAGCCCGGTGCATCATTCTCAGCCTGCTGAGCGAGTTGCCCCGGTGCCGTCGACGCCAGTGACGCCGGTCGCAGTAACGGCAGCAGCGGCGGTATCAACAAATCAGGCCGCCTCTACGCTACCGTTTACGCCGGCATTTTCAGCCGAGGATACGAATCCGCAGATCAAGCAGGGCGTCGGTCCTGAATTGCCGCGCCCGAATCCTGTGCGTATCCCGACGCGGCGTGAGCTGGCTTCCTATGGCATTAAGTTGCCTTCGCAGCGGCTTGCGGAGCAGCAGGAGCGCGAAGCCCAGCGTCAAACGCAGGCGAATGGCGTCGAAGATCCGCTCGAACAGAATGAGGTTGATCAGGAAGACGACGCGCTGATGCATCAGCTCGCGCAGGACTTTGCAGAGCAGCAGCAGGAACGTTACGGCCACGACACCTTGAATGATGGAGAGGGACAAACTTCCGCCGAGCCGGTTGCTCCGTCTTACGCTCAGCCGCAGCAACCCTCTGTTCAGCCATCTCGTCCTACTCAGGTTCCGCCATTGGACAGCGTATTCGCCATTTCGCCGCTGGCTGATTTGATTGACGATACGCCAAGCGAGCCCCTGTTTACTCTGTCTCCGCAGGAAGAGGCGGCGGCAGCCGTGGAGCATGTCGCATCGCAAACGCCGATGACGCCTTCTGTTCAACCTGCGGCACCGGCCCCGGAAGCGACGGACGACACAGACGACGACGCGTCGCCGTCCATTATGGATAGCCTGATCCACCCGTTCCTGATGCGTAACGACCAGCCGCTACAGAAACCGACGACGCCGTTCCCTTCTTTCGACCTGCTGACTCCGCCTTCCGGGAACGATGATCCGGTGGATGATTTCGCGCTGGAACAGACGGCAAGGCTGATTGAAGCGCGTTTGGCGGATTACCGCGTCAAGGCGACGGTGGTGGGGTATCACCCTGGTCCGGTCATTACTCGATTCGATCTGGATCTGGCGCCCGGTGTAAAAGCAGCCCGAATTTCCAACCTGGCGAAGGACCTGGCTCGTTCACTGTCTGTTGTGGCCGTGCGTATCGTGGAAGTTATTCCCGGCAAACCGTACGTCGGACTGGAATTGCCGAACAAACATCGTCAGACCGTATTCCTGCGTGAAGTGCTGGATTGCGATCGTTTCCGCGATAATCCTTCGCCGCTGTCGGTCGTATTAGGCAAGGATATCGCGGGTCAACCGGTGGTGGCCGATCTGGCTAAAATGCCGCACTTGCTGGTGGCGGGGACGACCGGCTCGGGTAAATCCGTCGGCGTTAACGCCATGATTATCAGTATGTTGTACAAGGCCTCTCCGCAAGATGTCCGCTTCATCATGATCGACCCGAAAATGCTGGAGCTGTCGGTCTATGAAGGGATTCCGCATCTGCTGACGGAAGTCGTGACGGACATGAAAGATGCGGCTAACGCGCTGCGTTGGTGCGTTGGCGAAATGGAGCGGCGTTATAAGCTGATGTCGGCGCTGGGCGTGCGTAACCTGAGTGGTTACAACGAGCGTGTCGAGCAGGCTGAATCCATGGGGCGTCCGATTCCCGATCCGTTCTGGAAACCGGGCGACAGTATGGAAACGCAGCCGCCGATGCTGGAAAAATTGCCTTACATCGTGGTGATGGTGGATGAATTCGCCGATTTGATGATGGCGGTAGGGAAAAAGGTTGAAGAGCTGATCGCTCGTCTGGCCCAGAAGGCGCGTGCGGCAGGGATTCATCTGGTTCTGGCAACGCAGCGTCCGTCGGTGGATGTGATTACCGGCTTGATTAAGGCCAACATTCCCACGCGTATCGCCTTTACGGTGTCCAGTAAAATTGACTCCAGAACGATCCTCGATCAGGGCGGCGCGGAATCACTGTTGGGTATGGGTGACATGTTGTACATGGCTCCCAACTCTTCTATCCCCGTACGTGTGCATGGCGCATTTGTCCGGGATCAGGAAGTGCATGCGGTCGTTCAGGACTGGAAGGCGCGCGGTCGTCCTGAATACATCGACAGTATCGTCAAGGGCGGTGAAGAAGGCGAAGGCGGCAGTCTGGGTCTGGACGGGGATGAAGAGCTCGACCCGTTGTTCGATCAGGCAGTTGCTTTTGTGGTGGAAAAACGTCGCGCGTCGATCTCCGGCGTACAGCGTCAGTTCCGCATCGGCTACAACCGTGCAGCGCGTCTTGTCGAGCAAATGGAAGCGCAGGGCATTGTCAGCTCCCCGGGTCATAACGGCAATCGCGAAGTTCTGGCTCCCCCGCCCATGGAGTAATTCTTGGACCGAAGCGGCTGTCGTTTGTGCAAAGATGCGTAAAAGCCTGACAATACAGACAATGACGGCTGTTTCGGTTTACCTCGCTGATCTACAGTGAAGTCATACATTCGGCGGTTGTTTGTGATAGCCGCTGACCGATGCCATCAGGATAGTAAAAGGATCTTCTCATGATAAAAAAATGGTTAATGACCGGTTGTTTGCTGTCGAGCATGGTATCCAGCGCCGTATACGCCGATGCCTCCAGCGATCTGCAAAGTCGCCTGAGCAAAGTTAATAGCTTCCACGCCAGCTTTTCTCAAAAGGTGACGGGCAATGATGGTTCAGCGGTACAGGATGGCGAGGGAGAGCTGTGGGTTCAGCGCCCGAATCTGTTTAACTGGAAAACGACTTCGCCTGACGAAAGCGTGCTGATTTCCGACGGCAAAACGCTGTGGTTCTATAACCCGTTCGTCGAGCAGGTCACTGCGACCTGGGTAAAAGATGCGACGGGGAACACGCCGTTCATCCTGATTACGCGTAATAGCCCGAGCGACTGGAAAAATTACCATGTCACCCAGAAAGGCGATGACTTTGAACTGATGCCGAAGTCCGCCAGCGGTAACCTGCGTCAATTCTCCATCAGCGTGACCAGTTCCGGCACCATCAAAGGTTTCACCGCCACTGAACAGGACGGTCAGCGCAGTAGTTATGTCCTCAAAGATCAGCAAAACGGAGCGGTTGACGCGGCAAAATTCACCTTTACACCGCCCAAAGGGGTTGCGGTGGACGACCAACGTCAGTGAGGCGTCTGTGAGTAATCTGTCCCTCGATTTTTCCGAGAATGAATTTCAGCCACTGGCCGCGCGTATGCGGCCAGTTACATTAGCGCAGTATATCGGCCAGCAGCATCTGCTGGGGCCGGGCAAACCGTTGCCGCGCGCGATTGAATCCGGCCAGCTTCACTCCATGATTCTGTGGGGGCCTCCGGGCACGGGAAAAACTACGCTGGCGGAGTTGATCGGCCGTTACGGGGATGCTGATGTGGAGCGCATCTCAGCAGTAACGTCTGGCATCAAGGAGATTCGTGAAGCGATTGAACGTGCGCGGCAAAATCGCAATGCCGGACGCCGCACCATTCTGTTCGTGGACGAAGTTCATCGCTTTAATAAAAGCCAACAGGATGCCTTTCTCCCTCATATCGAGGATGGCACGATCACTTTCATCGGCGCGACGACAGAGAATCCCTCGTTCGAGCTGAACTCCGCATTGTTATCCCGCGCCCGCGTCTATTTATTAAAAGCGCTGACGGCGGATGATATCGAAGTTGTCTTGACTCAGGCGCTGCAGGATAGCGAGCGCGGTTTGGGAAAACAGCACATCGTCTTGCCTGACGAGACGCGCCGTTTGCTGTCTCAGCTAGTGAATGGCGATGCCCGGCGCGCACTTAATTTACTGGAAATGATGTCGGATATGGCGGAGGTCGACGCCGCCGGCGAGCGTCATCTGACGCCCGAATTGCTCAACGAAGTCGCCGGTGAACGCAGCGCTCGTTTTGATAACAAAGGCGACCGATATTATGACCTGATCTCCGCGTTGCATAAATCAGTGCGCGGCTCAGCGCCGGATGCGGCACTTTACTGGTACGCACGGATTATCACGGCGGGCGGCGACCCGTTGTATGTCGCCCGACGTTTGCTGGCGATTGCCTCGGAAGATGTGGGAAATGCCGATCCTCGTGGTATGCAGGTGGCGATTGCCGCGTGGGACTGTTTCACCCGCGTGGGTCCCGCCGAAGGGGAGAGGGCGATCGCTCAGGCCATTGTCTATCTGGCGTGCGCACCGAAAAGCAATGCTGTTTATACGGCATTCAAGTCGGCGATGCGTGATGCGCGTGACAAGCCGGATTTTGATGTGCCTGATCACTTACGCAATGCGCCAACCGCACTCATGAAAGAGATGGGGCTTGGTGCTGAGTATCGTTATGCCCACGATGAACCCAATGCGTATGCGGCGGGCGAGAACTATTTCCCTGCAGAAATGGCAGCCACGCAGTATTATCATCCAACCTCTCGCGGTTTAGAGGGTAAGATCGGTGAAAAGCTCGCCTGGCTGGCCTCTCAGGATCAAAATAGCCCGACAAAACGCTACCGCTAGCCTACCCGTTGCGGTAAGGTTACAACCGATATTTTCTGCTACAGGGACCTTTTCAGGCCCGCTGTTATATCTATTCCATCAATAAAAAGCACAGGACTAGCATGCTCGATCCCAATTTACTGCGTAATGAGCTAGACGCAGTTGCCGAAAAACTACTGGCTCGCCGAGGTTTTACACTGGATGTTGAGGCGCTGCGTGCACAAGAAGCGCGTCGCAAAACGCTACAGGTCGAAACGGAAAGTTTGCTGGCAGAACGTAACTCCCGATCGAAAGAGATCGGTGCGGCTAAAGCACGTGGTGAAGATATTGAACCGCTGCGCCGTGAAGTTAACGCATTGGGTGAGAAGCTGGAATCTGCAAAAAAAGAACTCGATCAGCTCCAGAGTGCGATTCGCGAACTGTCTTTGACGATCCCGAACCTGCCTGATGACTGTGTGCCGTTGGGTAAGGATGACACTGAAAATCAGGAAATCAGCCGCTGGGGCGAGCCGCGCCAGCTGGGCTTTGAACCTCGCGATCACGTCGATTTGGGTGAAATCAATCAAGGCCTGAGCATGGCCGATGGGGTCAAGCTGACCGGTTCGCGTTTCTCCGTGATGCGCGGACAGATTGCGCGTATGCACCGTGCGCTTGCTCAGTTCATGCTGGACCAGCACACCGAGCAGCATGGTTACCTGGAAGCCTATGTCCCGTATCTGGTCAATCAGGACTCCCTGTATGGTACTGGCCAGTTGCCGAAATTTGGTGAAGACCTGTTTCACACCAAACCGTTGTCGGAAGAAGCCGACAGCAGCAACTATGCACTGATTCCAACGGCGGAAGTGCCGCTGACCAATCTGGTGCGTAACGAGATCCTGGACGAAGAGTCATTGCCGATCAAGATGACGGCGCACACGCCGTGCTTCCGTTCTGAGGCGGGCTCTTATGGCCGTGATACCCGCGGTCTGATTCGCGTTCATCAGTTCGACAAAGTCGAGATGGTGCAGATTGTTCGTCCGGAAGACTCCATGCAGGCGCTGGAAGAGTTGACCGGCCACGCGGAAAAAATCCTTCAGCTGCTGAACCTACCTTATCGCAAAGTACTGCTGTGTACGGGCGATATGGGCTTTGGCTCTTGCAAAACCTACGATCTGGAAGTGTGGCTGCCGGCGCAGAATACCTATCGTGAAATCTCCTCATGCTCCAACATGTGGGATTTCCAGGCTCGTCGTATGCAGACTCGTTGCCGTACCAAGGGTGATAAGAAAACCCGTTTGGTACACACGCTGAATGGCTCAGGTCTGGCAGTGGGCCGCGCATTGGTCGCCGTGATGGAAAACTACCAGCAGGCGGATGGTCGCATTGAAGTGCCGGAAGTGCTGCGTCCGTACATGAACGGTCTGGAATTTATCGGTTAAATGACCTGTTGCTGAACAAGGCGCCCTTAGGGGCGCTTTTTTTATGCTTAGACTTTCGCGTTATCAAGCAAAGCGTAGGTATTTTCCCGGAATCTGGCAGAGGATAAATGCGAGATTAAGCGGTCATAATAAAAGGCTATTGTCGTGAAACCCGCCGTCAGCCGGGGTTCGATAAGACGCTGAGAGGCGACGCGGTACCAGGCCATGAACAAATCGTGCGGTCACTCTCTCAACACGGATTGACTTTAACTTTGCTGGTGGCATGATGCGCGCAAAATATCTTCTCTCATGGTCATCGACCCATGTTCACCTATACGCGCCCGGTCATTTTGCTGCTTAGCGGTCTCCTCCTGCTAACGGTCTGCATTGCTGTGCTCAATACGCTTGTTCCCCTTTGGTTGAATGCTCAACAGCTGTCTGTATGGCAAGTCGGGCTGGTGGGTTCCTCTTATTTCAGTGGCAACCTGATTGGCACGTTGTTGGCCGGAGCCTTGATCCATCGCCTTGGATTTAACCGCTCCTATTACCTCGCCGCGATCCTGCTGGCTATCGCCACCGCAGCCTTGGCGTTGTCGGTCGATTTCTGGGGCTGGTTGCTGTGGCGCTTCATCGCGGGCGTTGGTTGTGCATTGATCTGGGTCGTGGTGGAGAGCGCATTGCTGTGCAGCGGCCATGCGACTAACCGGGGGCAACTGCTGGCGGCGTACATGATGTCCTACTATTTGGGAAGCGTCGTCGGTCAACTGCTGTTGAGCATGGTGCATACCGATGTTTTCAGCGTCCTGCCGTGGGCGGTTACTCTGGTGATCCTCAGCGTATTACCGATGCTGTTTGCCCGGCTTTCTCCGCCGCAGATAATGGCGCACAAGGTGAATGTTTGGCAGATGTTACGTTACCGTACGGCCCGTTTAGGCATTAACGGCTGCGTGATTTCCGGCATCATCTTGGGGTCAATGTATGGTCTGATGCCGCTCTATCTGGCCCATCAGGGAATGAGTGACGCTCAGGTCGGTTATTGGATGGCATTGCTTATTAGCGCCGGTATTTTTGGACAATGGCCGGTTGGCAAAATGGCGGACCGCTATGGTCGTCTGATGGTGCTGAGAGTATTGGTATTCGCGGTGATCATCGGCTGTATCATGATGTTGGGCTTCAGTCGTTACGCGATGGTGCCGGCGTTATTCATTCTAGGCTGCGCGGCATTTACGCTCTATCCCGTGGCTATGTCATGGGCCTGCGAGAAAGTGGCGGCGGGAGAGTTGGTTGCAATGAATCAGGCGTTGTTGCTGAGCTACACGATCGGCAGCCTGACAGGACCCAGCTTGGCGGCGATGTTGATGCAATCCTATTCCGATAAATTGCTGTTCGTCCTGATCGGCGCCATCGCTTTTTGTTATCTGGTGATGTTGCTGAAAAAGGCTAATCATCAACATCCCAATCCGCTGGCGGCGGCTTAACGGTTTCGTCCATAAGCCGGTCATAGACTGACCGGCTCGCCGTCAGTGTCAATAAACGACGTGGTGACCGTAGCTTTCGAGAATGGACTTCACGCGGTTCATGGTCTCAGCTTTCGGGGGCTTCACGCCATCCAACTGATATTCCTCGCCCATCGCCACCCATTTGTGTTTACCCAGCTCATGGTAGGGCAGGAGCTCAATCTTTTCGATATTACCCATCTCTTGAGTGAACTCTCCCAGCATATGTGCTGACTTATCGTCGTCAGACCAGCCGGGAACGACCACATAGCGAATCCACGTTCTTTGCTGCCGTTTGGCGAGATAACGTGCAAATTCCAGCGTGCGATGATTGGAAACACCCACCAGGTTCTGATGGATAGTGTCGTCAAGCTGCTTCAAATCCAACATCACCAAATCGGTGGCATCGAGTAGCTCATCGATAACCGGATCGTAACGGCGAACGAATCCGTTGGTATCAAGACAGGTGTTGATGCCTTGCTCCTGACAGGCGCGGAACCAATCGCGGACGAATTCCGCCTGCAAAATGGCCTCGCCACCGGAGGCTGTGACGCCGCCGCCGGATGCATTCATGTAATGACGATAGGTGACCACCTCTTTCATCAGCTCTTCTACCGTAATCTCTTTGCCACCGTGGGTATCCCAGGTATCGCGGTTGTGGCAGTAGAGACAGCGCATCAAACATCCCTGAAAGAAGACGATGAAGCGAATGCCTGGACCGTCGACGGTTCCACAGGATTCGAAAGAGTGAATACGACCAATTACTGACATTGCGAGGTTTCTCCGGGTTGGGCCGAACAATAGCGGCCAGCTGGGGCGCAGAATGACGCCATCATGCATGACGTACAGCAGGATGACGCTGCGTCGAATCTGTTTTGGCAGCCATCCCTCGTTAAACGGTCACGGCGGGCTGACAAAACAGGCTCTCAATACTCCGGCGAAGCGGTGAAAAAAGGCCCCACAGAGTGGAGCCTTTATTTTACGCCTTTTCAGGCAGACATGATAATCAGATGGACTGCGTGAAGGTACGCGTGATGACGTCCTGCTGCTGTTCTTTGGTCAGCGAGTTAAAGCGCACTGCGTAACCAGAAACACGGATGGTCAACTGCGGATATTTTTCCGGGTTTTCCATTGCGTCGAGCAACATTTCACGGTTCATCACGTTCACGTTCAGGTGCTGACCACCTTCTACGCTGTTGGATGCTTCGTGGTGGAAGTAACCATCCATCAGGCCAGCCAGGTTGGCTTTACGGACATCGTCGTCTTTACCCAGAGCGTTCGGCACGATAGAGAAGGTGTAAGAAATACCATCTTTCGCGTAGGCAAACGGCAGTTTAGCGACAGAGGTCAGAGAGGCTACAGCACCTTTCTGGTCACGGCCGTGCATCGGGTTAGCACCAGGTCCGAACGGCGCGCCAGCGCGACGACCATCCGGAGTGTTACCGGTTTTCTTACCGTATACCACGTTGGACGTGATGGTCAGTACAGACTGAGTCGGTACTGCATTGCGGTAAGTGTTCAGCTTCTGAATTTTCTTCATGAAGCGTTCAACCAGGTCACAGGCCAGGTCATCAACGCGCGGGTCGTTGTTACCGAACTGCGGGTATTCGCCTTCGATGTCAAAGTCGATAGCCAGGCCGTCTTCGTCACGGACAGGTTTAACTTTGGCATATTTGATGGCGGACAGGGAGTCAGCAGCAACAGACAGACCGGCGATGCCGCATGCCATGGTGCGATACACATCACGGTCGTGCAGCGCCATCAGAGAGGCTTCGTAGCTGTACTTATCATGCATGTAGTGGATGATGTTCAGCGCGGTGACGTACTGTTTTGCCAGCCAGTCCATGAAGTGATCCATACGTTCCATGACTTCGTCGAAGTTCAGGGTTTCGCTCAGGATCGGTGCAGATTTCGGGCCTACCTGCATCTTCATTTTTTCGTCCATGCCGCCGTTGATTGCATACAGCATGGTTTTTGCCAGGTTGGCACGAGCGCCGAAGAACTGCATCTGTTTGCCCACAACCATCGGGCTAACGCAACAGGCAATGGCGTAGTCGTCATTGTCAAAGTCAGGGCGCATCAGATCATCATTCTCGTACTGCAGAGAAGAGGTATCGATGGAGACTTTAGCCGCGTATTTTTTGAAGTTTGACGGCAGTTTTTCAGACCACAGAATGGTCATGTTCGGTTCCGGAGACGGCCCCATGGTGTACAGGGTGTTCAGGAAACGGAAGCTGGTTTTGGTGACCAGAGTACGGCCATCCAGGCCCATACCGGCCAGAGATTCAGTCGCCCAGATCGGGTCGCCGGAGAACAGCTCATCGTATTCAGGGGTACGCAGGAAGCGGACCATACGCAGTTTCATGACCAGGTGGTCGATCAGTTCCTGAGCGTCCTGTTCGGTGATTTTGCCAGCTTTCAGATCGCGTTCGATGAAGATATCCAGGAAGGTGGATACACGACCGAAGGACATTGCAGCACCGTTCTGAGACTTAACGGCAGCCAGGTAACCAAAGTAGGTCCACTGTACCGCTTCCTGAGCAGTCGTTGCCGGAGCAGAGATATCGCAACCGTATTTGGCTGCCATTTCTTTGATCTGTCCCAGAGCGCGATGCTGTTCAGCAATTTCTTCACGCAGACGGATAGTGGCTTCCAGATCTTCGCCGTTTTCCAGTTTGCTCTGCAGGGAGCTGAACTGAGCGAATTTCTCTTTCATCAGGTAGTCGATACCGTACAGCGCAACGCGACGGTAGTCACCGATGATACGGCCACGGCCATACGCATCTGGCAGACCGGTCAGCACACCGGATTTACGGCAACGCAGGATATCCGGGGTATAAACGTCAAACACACCCTGGTTATGAGTTTTGCGGTATTCGGTGAAGATTTTTTTCAGTTCCGGATCCAGCTCGCGGTCGTACGCTTTGCAAGAACCTTCAACCATCTTGATGCCGCCGAAGGGGATAAGCGCGCGTTTCAGCGGAGCATCGGTCTGAAGACCAACCACTTTTTCGAGGTTGTTGTCGATGTAGCCAGCATCATGCGAGGTGATAGTAGCAGCAAGGTCAGTATCGAAATCAACAGGCGCATGAGTGCGGTTTTCCTGTTTGATACCTTCCATGACTTTATCCCACAGCGCGCTAGTCGCAGGAGTAGCGCCCGCCAGGAAAGACTCATCGCCTTCATACGGCGTGTAGTTTTTCTGGATGAAGTCACGAACATTGACTTCATTCTGCCATTCACCTTTGCTAAAACCTTGCCATGCGTTGGCTAATTTTTCATTCAGATCGGTCATTTTACACCTACCTTTTATATGGATTTTTAAAACCCGATGTTGCGGCCGATAACACCCTAGTGCTTGTCTCCACCGCGCAAATAAATAACCCAATAAGTTAAGCCTACCAACAACCCGCCACCAATGATGTTGCCGATAGTGACCGGGATCAGGTTATCGACAATAAAATTGTGGATGGTCAGGTGTTCGAATTGGCTCGGCGCCATTCCAATGGCATGCCAGAACTCTTCCGAAGCGAAGTTTTTAATCACAATTCCCATAGGAATCATGAACATGTTTGCAATGCTATGCTCGAAGCCGCTAGCAACAAACATGGCGACCGGCAAAACCATAACCAGACATTTGTCGAGCAGGGTACGGCCGGAGTAACTCATCCAGACGGCCAGGCAGACCATCAGATTCGCCAGAATACCAAGGCACAACGCTTCAGTGAACGTATGCTCCAGCTTGTGGTTTGCTGTTTGCACGATATTTAAACCCCACGCGCCGTTAGCGACCATGTGCTCGCCTGAGAACCAAATCAGGGCAACGAAGATCAGCGCTCCTATCAGGTTCCCAAAATAGACGTTTACCCAGTTACAGCCCAACTGACGCCAGGTAATGCGGTCACTGGCTTTAGCCACAAGAATTAATACCGTGGACGTAAACAAGTCTGCGCCGCAGACCACCACCAGCATCAGCCCCAGAGAGAAGCAGATACCGCCGACCAGTTTGGCCATGCCGAAAGGCATCGAAGCCGACCCTGTCGTGGCAGTGATGTAGAAGACAAATGCGATGGAGATGAAAACTCCCGCACTTATCGCGAGGGAAAATGTAGTCAGCGGTTTTTTTGTCGCTTTATAGACACCTGCATCTTCCGCAACTTTTGCCATTGCTGCCGGGAGTAGCAGAGTAAAGGGGTTGTCAGCTTTCACACTAACTCTCTCTTAAAGTTTATCAGCGCAGTGATATTAACAAAGCATATTAATGCGAAATTTGACATGGATCATAATGGCGGGTACTTGACAGGTCTTAAGTCCCTCAAAATGCCATGCAATCATGGTTAACCGAATGAATTTTAACGAAAAAATATTTTTTAAAAAATATAAAAATCGTTTAAGGAGGTGCGTTTAAATAGGGGTTTTTTATTAAAAAACAGCACTTATTTTATAATTATAGCGGTTAAATCCTTCGCCACTAGTCGAAATTTAACCAAGTAGTAACATCAAAAATAATATCCACAATTAAATGAAGGTGTTAGGTAAAAATAACCCTAACTTTAATCTGGGATAATAGAAGCTGACGAAAAATGGAAATCGGGGGCAAACAGCCGCGGGGAGTGTAAAGCATTGTTGCAGCGATGGGAATCCATCAGAGTGTAAATATATACCCCACTAATAAAAAATGGGATCATGGTGAAGTACGGCAAGCATATGCCTGCCGTATTGATAGGAGGGTTAGGACTGCCAGTGCTTACGTTTGGCTTGCTGCAGTTTTTCATAGGCCGCCAGCAAAGACTGGTGAGCCGGCAAAGCGGTCAGCGACGCGTCGACAGAGAACAACTTGTAGAAGCAAGATTCACCGGCGATGGCCGCGCTGGCATGCTCAACGGTATCCCGGCCGTACATCTTGACCAGCGCATCGTAATATTGCGCAGCCTCTCTTTCAGGCTCCAGCGCCAGTTCCAGCAGGGTTTGCAGGCAGCGATAGTAGTTGCTGTGCTCAGGACTGAAGACTGACTGGTTGAAGTCCTGCGACCACTCGACCCAACTCAGCGCCTGTTCCAGATCGCCGCCCGCCAGCGCCAGCATGGATTTGAGTTCCCCGACACGCAGCGTGAACCAGCCATTATCTTTGCCGGTCGCAATACCCAGCAGTTCGCGCACGCGGGTAAAGTCATCCAGCCCTTCGTCGTCTAACTGTTGTAGCAGCGCCAGATAGTCTTCCTGGGCAAATTGGCTGTCGGGGAGAGCCAGCAACGTTTCACGTAGGTGCGCGCCCATGCTGTTGTTTGCCAGCAGCAAGTCTTCGGCGGGATAAATGTCGGACATCCCCGGCACCAAAATACGGCAAGCGTACACTGAGAGATGTTCGTAATCGGCGATATACACTTCTTTATCTTCCGCGCGGAAGATATCCATCAACGTCGCGAACTCCTGCTCGGTCGTACCGCTGAAGTCCCAGTCGTTAAAGGCGTAATCTGACTCTTCTTTAAAGAGGTCCCAAGAGATCAAACCGCTGGAGTCGATGAAGTGCGTCTCCAGGTTAGTATGCTCGGCGACTTCTTCATTATCGAAAGTCGGCGGGGTGAAAACATCCAGATCTTTCAGGCCCCGTCCCTGCAGAAGCTCTGTGACGGTGCGCTCCAGCGCGACGCCGAAGTCCGGGTGTGCGCCGAAGGACGCGAAGCATGTGCCGTTAGCCGGGTTAAACAACACCACGCAGATCACCGGGTATGTCCCGCCCAGCGAAGCGTCAAAGGCGAAAATCGGAAAGCCTTCCTGCTCGAGCGTGGCGATGGATTCGACGATGCCCGGATAGCGGGACAGTACATCCGCCGGAATTTTCGGCAGGCTGATGGCTTCCGCGATGATTCTGTTTTTCACGTAGCGTTCGAACACTTCGGACAGTCCCTGCACGCGTGCTTCATTCGCGCTGTTGCCTGCGGACATCCCGTTAGAGACATACAGGTTGCCGATAATGTTGACCGGGATATAGACCGTCTGGAGATCGGACTGGCGTGTGAAAGGCAGCGCACAGATACCGCGCTCGGCATGGCCGGATTGCAAATCGATCAGGTCGCTCGCGGTCAGTTCCTGTTCGGGATCGTAGAAAGCGTGCAGGCGCTCATCGAGGATACCTTCGGGTAGCGTGTCATCCTCGGGCAGGGCGAACCATTTTTCGTCCGGATAGTGGACGAAATCGCCGTTAGCGATGTTTTGGCCTAAATAGAAATCGGCAAAGAAGTAGTTGGTGGACAGGCGCTCGAAATATTCGCCGAGCGCGGAAGCCAAGGCCGCTTTTTTCGTCGCGCCTTTACCGTTGGTGAAACACAACGCGCAATCACGGTCGCGGATGTGGACGGACCAGACGTTAGGCACCGGATTCAGCCATGAGGCTTCTTCGATGTTGAACCCCAGGTCTTGGAGCTGCTGTTGAAAACGGGCGATGGAGTCTTCCAGGGCGGCGTCTTTGCCTGGGATAAACGTTTGGGTCATGTTGCTCACTCGGTTGTTTTTTTGCAAAAAAGGCATGATACGGACTTTTATGCGCCGACTCTATTTATTCTCTGTAACAGGCGAGCAACAGCTCGAGGGACGGCGTCGGTGCTCGGTTGGCAACGTTTTCGTCAACCGGGGTGAATAAGCGTTGCAGGCGCGAATAACGAGTGATAAAACCAATAACCAAGCAAAACCAGCGACGACTCAGGTCGCCATTTTTATTATTTAGACAGAGTGTGGTGAGGGGAAATGACTCAGGTTTTTAATTTTAGCGCCGGTCCGGCGATGCTGCCGGCCGATGTAATGCGTCAAGCGCAACAGGAATTGTGTAACTGGCAGGGACTGGGGACGTCGGTGATGGAAATCAGCCATCGCAGCAAAGAATTTATCCAGGTCGCTACCGAGTCTGAACAGGATCTGCGTGATCTCCTCAATATCCCCTCCAACTATAAAGTTCTTTTCTGCCACGGTGGTGCGCGAGCGCAGTTCGCGGCTGTTCCGATGAACCTGCTGGGCGACAACAACAAGGCCGACTATATCGACGGCGGCTATTGGGCGCACAGCGCCATTAATGAAGCACAAAAATATGGCACACCCAATGTCATCGACGTGAAAACGCGCGTGGATGGCCTGCGTGCAGTGACTGTCTCTTATACACATCTCCGAGCCCACGAGACTAAGG